>DATKTN010000203.1:0-15932 GCA_035531135.1 Anaerolineae bacterium | reverse complement strand
TCAACACGAGCTGGCTCTCGTCGGCCATCACCTCGCTCCACAGGTCGTAGTCGTTGTCCGAGTACCAGGAGACGATGGTCGTGTCCTCGGGCAGCGTGTCGGTCAGCACCACCGGGCCACTGGCGACCGGTCCCTGGTTGCCGTAGTCGATCTCGTAGAGGAAGGTCTGGCCGGGGGCGGGGTCCCTTGGGTTGGCGTTCTTGTTCACGTGCAGGTCGGGCTGGCCCGCCCCGACGTGGCTCTCGGTCTCGGCGTGGTCGTTCCATTCATGATCATCGTGGGGGGAGTAGATATCTGCCTCGTTGTGTAGCGTGTCGCTGCTGCTGGCCGTGTTCGACAGTAGGATCTGGAACTGTCCCCCGTCGTTCGCGGCCACCGGCCCAAAGCTCCAGACGACCAGCCCACCGCCGACGGAGACCGGGAAGCCACTGCTGTCGGTGATGTAGGATGTGCCGGCGGGCAGCGTGTCGGTGAGCAGGACTGTCTCGGCTTCGGCCTCTCCCTCGTTCCGATAGCGGATGGTGAAGACGGCCGGTCCGCCGGCCTCACCCTCGCCCTCCGACCACTTCTCCACCCGCATGTCGGGCGCTGGCTCCTCGAACACGTTGATCACCTCGCTGCCGTCGGGCTCGGTATACTGCACGGCCACGTCCTGCCCTTGCTCGATGTCCCACATCCCAGAGAAATCGCAAAAGTAGTGGCCGCCGTCGGCTGCCACGCCGGGCACCTCGATGTCGTCCGGCCCGTCGTCGACCCACACCATGCATCTGACGTCCAGCGTCTGCGGTGAGAACCAGGGGGCGTGGATCGTGCCGGAGATGGTGTCGCTGTCGGCGTCCAGCTCGCCTTTGATCGTGCCCACCGGGTCGACCGTGCCTACGTACCCGATCGAGGCGAAGGTGACCACGTCGCCCGGCTCGATGTCCGGCTGATCGGGCACCCAGTCATCCCTCCAGTCGTCAGTCTGGAATTCGCCCTCGTGGTCGGCCTGGGCCAGCAGGGTCGCCTTGACACCGCTGACGTCGGCCACGGTCACGACGGCGGTATAGTGGGGGAGGGTGCGTCCCTCGATCCAGTCGTGGGCATAGTTGACCCTAACCGGCAGCTCGATCCCCTCGGCGCCCTGGGCGATCAGGGCGATGATCGAGTCACCATCCCCGGTGGTATCGTCACCAGGGCCGCCGGACTGGGCCTCGACGGCCGAGTGGGGCATCAGGCCCCACAGCAACCCCAACGCCAGCCCCAGCCCCAGCACCAGCGGCCACAGAAGCCTGGCCGCTCCGGTAGTTCTTGTTCCTTCCTGCATCATTTTCCATCCTTTCTTTTCTTGGCGAGAAACGGCTCACAGAACGTGGCAATTACGGAGCGTCACGTCGGACCATAACCCCTCCTTTTGTCCGGGCTGGACGAAACCTGCCTGACCGCGAGGCATCAGCGGTGGGGATGTCTGCCTGACGATGATGGCACGTGCGGGTCAAAAAACCCGCCGGGGTGACTGTGCGCTTCGGCCGGGGAATGGCCGAAGGTGACAGCAACGCCCCGACAGGTCTGACTTGCAGGAGCAGAGGGCAGATCATCTCACCAGGAATTCACGACAGCCTTCCTTCTTGATCAAGCCAACTATACGATTCGCAAGGGTCTGTGAAACCCCCACGAAACCCAACGCTAGTATACACCAGATTGGGACCGATGTCAATAGACAATGCGTGTTGCAAAATATCGTGTAATGCAACTCATTTGGCCGCCCCGGGCACATCGCCGCCGGTGCCCCTCGACGAACGCCGTCGGGTCCAGGTAGCCGTATGCGTCCGGGTGCGCGAGGGCCGGATCGTCGTCCCACGTGTAGCCCACGCCCGCCACGTGGCCGTTGCAGGTACCCCGCGCGCCCGCCGTCCCGGCCGGAAACAGGTCCGATCCGTCGCGGAAGGCGCGCACCTCCCAGTGCAGGTGGCTGTTGAGCCCCTGGTCGTAGACCACGGCGATGGCCTGCCCCCGGGCGACCGGCTGGCCCTCCCGCACCTGGACGTGATCCACGTGCCAGTAGACGGCGTAGACGGCGCTGCCGTCGGCCAGCAGGTGCTCGGTGGCGACGATGTGGCCGTCCCCGCCTGCGTCCAGCGTCCAGACGACGACGCCGTCGGCGACGGCGTGGACCGGGGCGTGCGTGGCCCCCCCCCAGGCGACCTGTCCCGCGTCGTTCAGCGCGAACAGGTCGACCCCGGCGTGGTAGAGCTCGGCGAAGGGGACGGGCTCACCACCCGCGTCGCGGAAGCAGTTGGAACGCTCCCCCTGCGCCAGGTTCTGCGCGCCGTAGCGGGTGTCGACCGGTAGCGGCCCGGTGATCCCCTGGACGTAGGGGCCGTACGCCCCGGCCGGCTGTAGCGGGAAATCGAACGCCGTGGCGACGGGCGGCGTGGGCCAGGGGGTGTAAGGCGGCGCGGGGGGAAACGAGGGCAGCGGCGGCGGGATCAGCCCGCCGCGATAGCGCCTCCACAGGCGCGCCCCGGCGACCAGGCACAGGCCGCCCAGGATGATCACGACCAGGAACAGGATGAGCCTGGCGCTGCGCTTCCGCACGCTGCTACTTGTAATCCTCGCGCGGGGGGTACCAGCCGTCGAGCGCGACGGTCGGCTCGTCGAGGACGACGGCACCGTGCGGCACGTTGGGCGGGCAGCAGGCGCCTTCGCCGGCCCGCAGCACCCGCGTCTCGTCGCCCAGGCGGAATTCCATCGCCCCCTGCACCACGTAGGTGATCTGCTCGTGGGGATGGCTGTGCTCGGGGATCACGGCCCCGGGTTCGAACTCGAAAAAGGTCATCATCGTGTGCTCCAGATAGACCGCCCGGCGCACGATGCCCGGCAGCATTTCCGTGCTGGGCAGTTCGCTAACGGTGAAGAAAGACATTGGATTCTCTCCTGAGATGAGATTGGGTATGTGGGATGATGCATCTGCTTCGGCAACTTTGACGTCTGCTTTAGCCTCGGCCAGGTCAGCCGGCGCTGTGCGCAGGGGAACGTCAAGTCGCAGGCAGCGGGTGCGCAGATCCAGCCAGGATAGATCCAACAGTTCGGCCGCACGGGCCAGGCTGATTGCCCCAGCCAGGTAGTGGGCCAGCACCAGGTTGAAGCGAGCTTGCGGGTCGTCGGTTGCTGCCACCTCCTGATCCGAAAGGCCTGCTTCCACGTCAATTTCAGGCTGTTGCGCATAGTATCGCATCACGGCGCGCAAGATGCGATAATCGACGATGTCTATGTTTGTGCCTCCATCACCCGCACATCCCTAGCAGCGCCAGCGCTGTGGGCACCATGTCAGCCACGCTGGGCTCCCGGCCGCCCTCGTTCGCACAGGCGTCGGCGACCACGCCGGCCACCGTCTCCCGCAGCCACGCGATCTCGTCCGGGGAACCGCCGGGGTAGGCAAACGTCAACACCACCTCCGACTCCTCCGGATAGAGCCCCCCGTGCACGCCGGTCGTCGGCGCGCCAAAGTAGTAGCCCTCCCGCCCGTTCGCGACCAGGACCAGGTCGCCCGTGCAGGAGCCGGCCGCCAACTGGATGCGGTTGGCCGCGTCGGCATAGTCCAGCTCGGGGTGGACCGCCAGGTGTTCGGCCAGCGACCCCGTCCGCCCGTCGCCCGCGTAGACCCGGTACGTCCCCTGCCAACCCTCGTGCTCCGCGTCCCGGACCAGAATCAGGTCCAGGCTGCCCTGCAGCTCGTCCTCGTACTTTCCGGTCTCGTTCATCTGGCGGAAGGCTTCAGCCACCGGCAGGACGTCCTCCCCGTAGCGTGGGGGGTCCGCCCAGCGGGCCGCCCGGTGCTGGAGGTAGACGTGCGCCAGCCCGCCGTTGAGACCCACCACCGCGTCACACGCGGGGTCCTCGCCGGGAACGTCGTGCACGTCGAGCCCGAGCGCCTGGAAGACGTGGCCCAGTTCCCGGTCGAAGGGGAACCCCAGCCGGATCGAGTGGCGGTCGTCGGGGACGACCTCGATCTGGCCGTGGTCGCTCACCAGCGCAAACAGCGCACCGTCCAGCATCCCGTGCGCTTCCAGCGCGTCCAGCAGCCTTCCCACCTGGGGATCGATCACGTCGCGCAGGTAGGCGGGCTGGCTCGCGGGCCCGTGGACGTGGCTGTGGTGGTCGAGCCCCATAAAGTAGGCGGTGAGCACGTCCGGGCGGCTCCCCGCGTCCAGGTACCCGATCAACCGGTCGAGCATCCCGCGGTCGTACTCGCCCGCCTCCAACCCCAACACCCCCTTCCCTTTGGTGAAGCGGGCGATGTCGACGACGTTCGGGGGCAGCCACGCGCCGGCACCCCGGGCGAGCATGTGATAGGCCACGGCGGAGGTCAGGCCGTGGGCGGAGGCCACCTCGTAGAGCGTGGGAGTCTCGCCGTTGAGGAGTTGCGAGGCCAGCCCGTCGGTGAACACGCGCACGGCGTCGTCGACTGCCAGCGTGTAGCCGACGTCAAAGCCAAAGTGGCGGGGGCGGCCGCCGGAGATGCGACCCAGCCGGTCGAAACTCTCGTTCCCGGCGATGCCGTGCGCGCCGGGGTGCCGTCCGGTAAAGATGCTGGCCTGGGCAGCGAACGTGATCGAGGGGGCGGTGCTGAGCGCGTCGACCTGGCAGGCCGTCCTCGCCTCCCGCCCGCCGGCGATCCGCCCGACGTTCGGGAGCTCACCCGCTTCGAGCGCCGCCCGAAAGACGTCGCGCCGCAGCCCGTCCACGTCGACGACGACGAGACGCGCCGGCCTATTCACTTGGCCCTTCACAGCAGCCCCAATCCGATCCCCGCCGCGACGAGCGCGCCCACCGCCGAGGCGGCGAAATTCACCAGGTCGTTCCCCAGCCAGCGCCCCCCGCGCAACAGGCGCGTCTCCGCGCCGCATAGGTGCACCCGGCGCTCGGTCTCTTTGCCGCAGGTGTCGCACCAATAGATGGCCTGGACGGTGGCCCCCAGCAGGCTGTCGAAGGCTGACCCGGCCGCGCCGCCGACCGTCGCCGCCAGCAGCAACGTAGCGACGCTGGCCCAGCCCTGGCGCAGGATCAGCAGTTCCAGCCCGGCGACCAGCCCGATCGTGAGCGCCCCCCCCAACGACGCGGCAGTCCCCAGCCACGTGACGCCGCCCGAGGTGCCCACTTCCACGCGCCGGCCGGTCGTGATCGAGCGCGGGGGGTGTGGGCTGAGGACACCCAGTTCGGTGGCCCAGGTGTCGGCGTTGACGGCCGCCATCGCACCGGCGCAGGCGACGAACCACACCCCCCCTGCCCCCCCCATCAGGGGGGGGAGGAGGTGAGAGAGCACCGCCAGCAGCGCAGCCAGGCCCCCGTTCGCCAGCGCCTGGGCCAGGTCGCGCCGGTGCCCCTTGGGGAACTTTTCCGACAGCGCCTGCTTTTCGCGGGCGCGGTAGAAGGAGAGCGCGCTGGAGGAGACGAAGAAGACGATGAGCAGGGTGCCCCACTCCCACCCTCCCAGCCCAAAGATGAGCGTGCCGCTGATGAGCGCGCCGGCGACGCCGCTGCCGCTCAGCGCGCCGCGCCTGTAGCCGGTCACGCCAATGACGAGCGAGAGGGCCAGCCCGCCGACGAGTTCAAAGAGGTTAACTGATCCGAGCATTGTGTCCCTCGCGCCCGTTTGGGATTCTGGACGCCCGAACTCGTTCGGGTCTTCCCTGGGCGACCGCCAAAGACCGCAACAAGTTGCGGCGTCCATAGCCGCGAATACCGCTATGTCTGCCCCAGAATTCCCACAGCCGCCGTCCACACCAGCACCTGGACGAGCACGGCTCCGCCCCACAGCAGGTAGCTCGCGACCCGTTCGCGCCGGTACGCGATCGCCCCCAGCGTGCCGTTGAGCAGTAGCGCCAGCAGGCCGATGAGCGGGATGAAAAAGATCTGACCCCGCGAACCCAGCCGGTCGGCGTTACCTGCCGCGTCAAAGTGGAGGGGTACCAGCCGGGACAGTGCGGGAAACTGGAAACACAGGAAGCCGGTCAGCGCGAGGATCGCCAGGAAGCCGACCGCCAGCAATGCCAGCCCCACGCGATCCTGCCAGATGGCCCAGTTGAGAATGCCCGGCAGGCTGGAGAACTGCTCCACGATCTGCGTGGGGCCCATCTGCAACCGTTTGTGGAGCGACTCGAGAAAGCCCTCGGCGTTGGCCGGAGAGATGCCGTACGTGAGGCCGGGGGTGACGATGTAGATCTGGTACCGGGGAGGAACCGTCGCGTAAAAGAGAGCCGGCCCTGCGCCAGGGACCTCGCCGTAGCCGACGCAGTGGCCCGGCCACATCCCACCGTGGAACTGGATGTGTCCCTCCACTTTGTCGCCCGTGAGCACGCGCTCGATCTGTCCGGCGGGGATGGTCTGCTCTATCGACCCCCAGTGGATGACCAGCGCGTTGCGGTCGAGGAAATATCCAGAGCTGCTCAATCCCTGTAGCCAGTAGCCGATCAACGCCAGCAGCCCCAGGCTGAACAGCACGGCCAGCCCAATGATGAACGTCCCAATCGCGAGCGGCCGGATTCCCGCCAGCCAGATCAGCCCGACGTCTACCAGAACGATGGTGACCATCAAGCCGATGCCGATGCTCAGGCCTCGCCCCACGTCTGTCTTCCATTCCGTCATAGCCCAGCTCCTCGCTCAAACGCGGGCATTATACCAGGGTGAGGGAGGGGGGGCAAATCCAGTACTGGAGCCCACCGATAGTGTTGCTCCTGTGGGATTATCCGCTATAATGGGCAAGACCTGACAGGTTTCCGAAGGTGTCATCTCGAGATCGATTTGACCTGGTCAGGGGGTATGTTTACGCCGGAAAGTGGGCTGTGAAACCTGTCAGGTCTCCGAAGGTGTCATCTTGAGCTCGATTCGACCTGGTCAGGGGGTATGTTTACGCCGGGAAGTGGGCTGTGAAACCTGTCAGGTCTGGGATGGTGAAAAGTTGAAACTGCTCAGACTGGAAGAAGGGTGGAACACGGCAGTGCTCCTGCTCGGAGCACTCCTGGTCGCTGCGTGGACGCTCGTCGCCACAGAGTGGGCCGAGGGGCTCCAAGTCTTGCCGGTGGCTGCTGCCGGAGGGCTGGTCGCCGGGCTGTTCCTG
The DNA here is from genome assembly GCA_035531135.1 of Anaerolineae bacterium. Classification (GTDB taxonomy): domain Bacteria; phylum Chloroflexota; class Anaerolineae; order B4-G1; family B4-G1; genus DATKTN01. The sequence continues at coordinate 8,833 of DATKTN010000203.1, read as the reverse complement.
GGCTGGAGCGTCTTCCAGGGTCGGATATGCCACCTCTTCAGCACCGTTTACGGCATGACGTGGGTTGGGTTCTTGCTGGGACGTGGATTGCCAGGGGATCTGACGTGGGGCGAGCGCATCACCGACCTGGCCGCCCGCTTCTTCTATTGGGCCCACCAGGCCGTCACCGGCGGCAAGGGCCGCGACACGCTGATCTTTGTGATGCTGCTGAGCGCGTTGTTCTGGATTCTGGGCTACAGCGCGGCCTGGCATACCTTCCGCCGGATGCGGGCCTGGCGCGCCATCCTCCCGCCGGGGATCGTCGTGCTCGTCAGCGTCTATTACTACGTCGGCCCTGCCCCCATGATGCGCTACCTGGCGCTCTACCTGTTCTTCGCCCTGCTGTACGTCGCCCGCTCTCACGCCTTCGAGCAGGAGGAGAAATGGCGACGGGAGCGGATGGTCTACGATCCTGCGCTGCGCGTCGGTTTCCTTCGGGCTGGCCTGGTGCTGATCCTGGCTGTCCTGGTTCTCGCCTGGGCGCTGCCGGCTGCCGTGGCCGTGCCCCGCCTGGCCGCGACGTGGCGTCGCGTCAGCGACCCCTGGCACACGGTCCAGGAGGAATGGCAGCGCCTGTTCTCCGGCCTGCGGGGATACGCGGTGGCCCGGGTCGAGTCGTTCGGACCTTCGCTGACGCTGGGCGGCCCGCGTAACGTGCGCGACGTCGTCGTGATGGATATCTCGGCCCCTCGCGAAGGTCGCTACTACTGGCGCGCCGCGGGTTACGCCTACTACCGGGGCGACCGGTGGGAGGCCGTGGAGAAGGAACGCATCCTGCTCATCCCCGGACGGCAGGTGCCAGGGATGGCACGCGACGACCTCCGCCATCCCGTCGACCAGACCGTGACCAGTTACACGCCGGGACACCGGGTGCTGGTAGGAGCGTCGCAGCCGGTCGCTGTCGATCGAGAAGCGGAGGCAACCATCGACCGGAGCGAGGATGCGCCGCTCGAATTCATCCGCATATATGGCGTCCTGCCACTGGAGGCGGACGACCAATACGTCGTGACCTCCCAGGTCTCTCACGCCGATGCGATGAGTCTGCGGCAGGCCGGCACGGATTATCCAGATTGGGTCAACCAACGCTACCTTCAGCTTCCCGCCGCGCTGCCTGATCGCGTACGTCTGCTGGCCGAGGAGATCACGGTCGGCGCCGATAATCCGTACGACAAGGCGGTGGCACTGGAGCAGTACCTGCGCCACACCATCACGTACGATTTGAACGCGCCCGAGCCGCCGGAGGGACGGGATTACGTGGACTTTTTGCTGTTCGACAGCCGGCGGGATTATTGCAATGGCTACGCCACGGCGATGGCGGTGCTGGCGCGCAGCGTGGGCATCCCGACTCGAATCGCCGCCGGGTACGGCCAGGGGGAGTACATCGCGGAGCGCACCGTTTTTCGCGTGCGGGAGAAGAATGCGCACAGTTGGCCAGAGGTCTACTTCCCCGGCTATGGCTGGATCGAGTTCGAGCCGACCATCAGCGAGCCACCCCTCATCCGGCCCGCCCGTCCCGATGACGAGGCGGCGTCGGAGGATCACGTACCCCGTGGCGCAGGGCGGGAGGACATGGGTTCCCCGTATGACGACGGGCGTCTGGGCCCCGGGCTCGGCGACGAGTTGGATTGGGATATTGAGCCACTCGCCCAAAGGCGCGGGCCGCTGGTGTGGGTGTTGGCCACTGGACTCACACTCGTCGCGCTGGTCGTCGGAGGGTGGTGGGCGGCGGAGAACTGGGGCCTGCGCGGGCTGCCTGCAGTCGAACGGGCGTACGCCCGCCTGCTTCGTTTCGGGCGTTGGCTCGGCCGTCCGCTCCGCGTCTCCGATACGCCCCTGGAGTGGGTGGACGATCTCAGCGCCGCCGTGCCCGAGGCGCAGGAGCCCATCGGCCGGATCGTCGATCTCTACGTGCACGCCTGTTTCGCGCGCGGCACCGCGGCCGATCCCGAGGCCAAAGCTGCGTGGAGGCAGGCCCGCCCGGTGCTGTGGCGTCGTTGGTTGGGACGGATCGTTCCCTTCTGACCCTGTGGTGATTACCCACATCGCCCTGGGCTTGCAACAGATTTATGGGTAATTGCCAATACACCAATACACTCTCGATTGACACAAGATGCGTTGCGTAGTATAATTGTAGCCAGTCTTGACCGGCAGATATTATCGTAACCTTCATCGCAACCGCGGGATCATGGAAGGAGGGATATGCACAAGATTGAGCCGACTTTTCCTGATAGGAAGAGTCGGCTGTTTTGTTGTAGGGACAATTCGCATTTCTCAGCTAAAAACCAGGTCTCTGAGCTCCGTTACGAAAAGAGGCCGGCAGTGACATCTGCAAGAGCATAAGCGCAAAGTTTCAATCTTCCCAGGACGGCGATTGCGCAAGTCGCCGCTCGCCAAGAATGGTGGAGGACTACAGAGATGAAGATACGATATTTGCTTTCCACTGTAGTGCTGGGGATGTTCTTGACATCGCCGGGTGGCCCTAGTGTGGCGACATCTATCGCTCCGATGACTAGGGAGAATCAGGTGGACTATGTCCGCGCGGTGATGCCCACCGCGCGGGGCTTGGAGCCCGAGCAGAACATCGCCGTGTTCTCCCCGGAGCCCGACCGTGACTGGGTGGGCAATGTCTTCCAGGAACGGCGGCCAGAGTTCCGCGTCAACTACGGCCATGACTGGGTGGAGGGCGAATATGAGGCCGGGCACACCGTCTGGATTACTGTAACCGAAGGCTCCAGCGGCCCGATCAAGGCCACGGCCGAACTCGCGACAGGCGTCGTGCCCTGGTGGGGAGGACGAACGGGCTTCTCCACCAACTGGCAGGGTTGGTCGCCCGATCAGCCCGATATCGTGCCCGGCGACTGGGTGTATGGCCGGGTGGACGACGGTCACACGAGTACCGTGCGCGTGGGCACTATCAACGGCGCGTTAGACCTCGATAACGACACCATCTCCGGCACCATCCACGCCGATTGGTTCACACAAACGCTCAATGCCGATTGTGGCGTGTGGGAGGAGAACGGCCCAGGGCGGAGCTTTACGATTGAGCCGGACGGGGGGACCTACTCCTGCGACTTTTCTTCCGAGTGGGATCTGCTACCTGGTCAGAACGTGGGCGTGCAGTACCATGAGCCTGACGGCGATTGGGTGATCAACGTATTCCGGGAACCGTCGCGGGCGGTGCGCGTCAACCAGAGCCACAACTGGGTCGAGGGCGAGACGACGCCTGGCAGCACTATCGTCGCCACCGTCTGGCGGGATGGTCTGCCGGTTCTGGCTGGCGCGACCGACAGCGGTAGCGACAATTGGTGGAATATTGGCTTCTGCTGTGACGACGAGGATGAACTGCAGACCGGCGACGTGGTCGAGATCCAGACCTCGCAGGGCCTGACGGCCAGCATCGAGATCATCCCCATGACCGGCGCAGTAGACGCCAATGCCGAGACCCTCTCCGGCCAACTATTCGGCGTCCCCTTCCCGGCAGACGTGCGAGGCGAAGTGCGGACGGAGGGGGGCACGTCTGTCGAGGGTGTGACGGATGGTGCCGGCAACTATACGCTTGACTTTGGTCCTTTCGACGTGTTCCCCGGCCACGAGGTAGCTTTGTGGTACGTGCGGCCCGACGGCCACCAGGTGGGCGTCATACGCAAGGCACTGCGACTAGATGTAGACACCGGACGCGACCAGGTGGAGGGCAGTACTGCCCCCGGTCTTCCGGTTACGGTGACACTCAACGGCGGCGAGACGGTGACGAGGACCAGCGACGCGAACGGCGACTTTGACCTCGACTTTACCGGCGACGTCGCCATCGCAGATACCATTGAAGCCTGGGCCGGAGCGCAGTACGCCAGCCTGGTCGTGGTACCGGTCACCGCCGACGTGAACAACGACGCCGACGTGGTGTGGGGCCACGGGCCGCCCAACAGCGACCTGGACGTCGGCGTCAACGAGGACTGGCGCTGGCCCTCTACAGATGGGGCCGGCTACTACGAGGCCCAGTATGACTGGGACATCACTCCTGATGACGACGTCGAGGTCCGGTACCGCTATCCGACAGGCCATGAGACCCAGTATCGCTTTGGTTCCTCGGACGTGCGAGTGAACCAGCAGACGCCGGTCTGGAACGTGGTGCCAGGCGACGAGTACAGCTACTTGATCGACTACTCGAATGACGCCCGTGGCCCGGCGACTGACGTGGTTATCACCGACGCGCTGCCTGACTCTGTCACCTACCTCCGGGATACCAGCGGGGTCACGCCCACCGTTGACGCAGGCAGCAACACCCTCGTCTGGCACCTGGGGGCGCTGGGCGCGCATCGGTCAGAGACCTTCGAGTTGCGGGTGGAATTGGGAAAGGCCGCGCCACAGGATACGCGCTTGCGGAACCGCGTGGAGATCAGCGCTCCCAAGGACCGCGATCCCAACAACAACTGGAGCGAGATAGACGTGTGGCCCAGCGATCCCCGGGTGGACCTGTGGGTCGACGAGTCCCTCGAAGCTGGCCTGCCCATCGCCGGCGAGGTGATCACCTACCAACTGCACTATGGAAATAACGGCAACCGCACAGCCCACGACGTCTTCCTGACTGACACGCTGCCGGCCGGCACCACCTTTGTGACCACTACCTTCGAGGTAGGGAGGGATGGCCTGGCCGAGCACGTGGACGCCGGCACGGTGGTCTGGGACATCGGGGCGCTCGATCCCGGCGAGTCGCGCCAGTTCGAGCTGGCAGTGCAGCTTGACGCCACCAATGCTCCAGGGACACTGCTGCTCAACCAGGTCACTGTCAGCGAAGACGACGGAGGCGATAATCGGGACAACCGGTTCTGGCACACCACAGTTGCAGAACCGCCCATGGCCGACCTGTGGGTGGACGAAGAGGTGGAAGGCGACCTCTCCTCCCCCGAAAACGAGATCGTCTACCGCATCACTTACCGTAACGATGGCACGCTTGCCGCTCAGGACGTGGTCCTGACGGACACACTGCCGGTCTCGATGACTCACTCGTGGCACAGCGCCGGATCGGTCGCCACGCTGGCTGACGGGGTGATCGTGTGGCAGTTGGGCACGGTGCCGCCTGGCAGCGGCGGGCAGCTCCTGGTAGGTGCCCAGGTGAGCGAAGCAGTCCTGGCTGAGGCGGTGTTCACCAACACGGTTGAGATCTCGACCAGCACTTTAGAATTGGACCACGACAACAACCTGGCGGTGGTTCCCCTGGGTTCCCCACGGGTGACGTGCGTGCCCTGGGCCGCCGCTCAGCCCCATCCTGTCTGGTCTGGGCTGACCACCACCCTCAAGGGGACCGCCCAGGGCCACGGTCTGACGACCTTCGAGTGGGACTTTGGCGACGGCAGTCCGGTCGTCGCCGGCGTGGTCAGCGATCCCTACGTCATCGAGGCTGATCATACCTACAGCGCACCCCCGGGCACCGTCTACACGGCGACACTCACCGTCTGGGGCGCTTTCGACTGGTCAGGCACTGATATTTACGCCGTAAAAGCCCTCACCCCCAGCCATGGCGTAGAGGTGGATGTGGCCGTTGACAAAGGTCTGTGGTACATTCACAAGCGGGCCTCTCGTTACAAGAGCGCTGGCCTCCCCTTTGCCGATTGGGGTGACGTGGCCGATACCATCAGTGCCGTACAGGCCTTCCAGTTGCAGGGTCATCGCCCGGGCAGTGACCCATGGGAGGATCCCTACGTGGAGGACGTGCAGCGCGGCTGGAACACTCTCTTCACCTACTCCAAACTGAACGCCATAGCCGTGCAGCCGGCCGGTGATCCGGACAGCGACGGCGACGGGGTGGGCATCGGCATCTACAACTACTACGGCCAGGCCATCTACGAGTCCGGGCTGGTCATGATGGCACTGGCCACCACCGGCTCTCCCGCCCGGGCAGCCCGCACGGGCCCTCCCATCTATGTGCGCGGTCAGACCTATTACAGTATCACCCAGGATATGGCTGACTGGTTTGCCTGGGGGCAGAACGATGATGGGAGCGGGACGGCCCGCGGTGGCTGGCGCTACCAGCCCAATTCGGGCGACTCTGACAACTCGAACACCCAGTTCCCTGTCCTGGGCCTGGCTGCAGCGGAGGACAACTGGGGCATCACGGTACGCACGTGGGTAAAAGACGAACTGCGCGACTACTGGCTGGCCTACACGCAGGACAGCAGCGGCGGCTTTGGCTACTCGGGCCGTGGCGACCACGTCAACGTGGGCAAGGCGGGGGCCGGTATCATGGATCTGATCTGGACCGGCGTGCCGGTCACCGACACGCGCATCGCCTCGGCCGCCCAGTTCATCAAGGAGCATTGGGATGATGTGCCAGACGGGGACTGGAACGGCAACCTGGGTGAGTTATATGCTATGTACGCTGTGAAGAAAGGAAGCCAATTCGCCAACATCGACAGGTACGGCACCCATGACTGGGATGACGAATATTCTTCTTACCTGGTGGGTGTGCAGCGGCTTGACGGCAGCTTCGAGGGCGCTGGGAACATGGCGGGCTGGCAGCCGATGAACACCTCCTGGGCGGTGATGATCCTCTCGCCGGGTCTCTACCGCGCGCTGCCGGTGCCCATCTTCACGCACGAGACGGACAGCGGCCCCGCGTGGAGAAAAGTCCTGTTCGATGCTTCGGCATCGCACCATACCGATCCCGACCGTGAGATCGTTCTCTTTGAGTGGGATTTTGGCGATGGCAGTCCGGCGGTGACCGCCCCCAGCTCTACCACTTCCCACACCTACCCGACGCAGGGCACCTACCTGGCTATGCTGACCGTGTGGGACGATGCTGGCAACAGCGCCACCAGGGATACCGAGGTGAGTATCACCGCCCCGGAATATCACCCGCCTGTGGCCGATCCAGGCGGGCCATACAGCGGCCGCATTGGTCAAGAGATCGTCCTGGACGGCTCCGGCTGTTACGACCCGGACGGAGGGATGGACGACGCGGTGGTGCTGTACGAGTGGGACATCGCTGGTGGCAGGCTGTACACGACGACCAAGCCCACCCTGGGGTATACCGAGGCCGTCTCCGGCACCTTCCTCATCACCCTGAGGGTACAGGACCGGGGAGTCGACGATGGCTTCGACTTGCCCAAGTGGAGCGAGCCTGCGACAACGACGGTGACCATCAGTGAGGAGGTATCAGCCTCCCCTGATGGCAAGGAGATCAATTGGCTGGTTGTGGTGGTCGTGGCGGCCAGCCTGACGATCATCGCCGCCGTCCTGACTGTGGTTAACCGCAGGGCCTCGCGTTAGGTGTACGTCCAAACTGGCTGACATCGGTTCGACGCGACCCGCCTCGCGCCGCAGGTTCACCACCCTGGCGGCGCGAGGCGGGTTGCTCATTGACCAAGCTGGCGGATCTCGCAGAAAGCGGAGAGGAAGCAGGCGAGGTTTGCAGAACCCTCACGCCGCCCCGAGCCTGCCAAGCGCGGCGGAGATCCGCTCCAGCGCGATCTGGATGTTCTCCATCGAGTTGGCAAAGCACAGCCGCAGATACCCCTCCCCCCCGGCGCCGAAGGCAGTCCCGGGCAGCACGGCCACCCCGGCTTCTTCGAGCAGATAGTTGGCCATCCAGTCGGACGAGCGGCCAAACGCGGCGACGTTCGGGAAGGCATAGAACGCACCCTGTGGCACGCGACACGTGACGCCGGGGATCGCGTTCAGGCCAGCCACCAGCACGTCCCTTCTCCGCTGGTACTCGGCCATGACCGCCTCGACCTGGTCCTGCGGGCCGGTCAGCGCCTCCAGGCCGGCGTGCTGGGTGAACGTGGCGGTGCACCCGATCGAGTGGGTCAAGAGCAGCGCGACCCGCTCGGCGAGCGGCTCTGGCATGATCCCGAAGCCGAGCCGCCAGCCGGTCATGGCGTACGTCTTGGAGAAGCCATCGCAGATCACCGTCCGCTCGCGCATGCCGGGCAAGGTCGCGATGCTGGGCACGGGCACGCCGTCGAACGCCATCCGGCCATAGATCTCGTCCGATAGCACCCAGGCGTCGTGCCGCTGCGCCGCGTCGGCGACGTGCTCGAGCACCGGCGTGGGGAGCACCCCGCCGGTGGGGTTGCTGGGCGAGTTGAGGATGACCATGCGCGTGCGGTCGCTCACCACGCGGTCAAAGACCGCCAGGTCGAAGCTAAAGTCCGCCTCCTCGCGCAGCGGCACGGGCACCGGGACGCCGCCGGCCACGCCGATCATCGCCTGGTAGGTGGGGAATCCCGGGTCGGGGTAGATCACCTCGTCGCCGGGGCGGACGAGCGCCAGCGTGGGAAAGAACAGCGCCGGCTTGGCGCCAGGCCCGACGACCACCTGGGACGGCTGCACCTCGATCCCCCGGCGTTGGCCGGCGTCCTCGGCGATGGCCTCGCGCAGCGCGACGACCCCCGCCGGCGGGTTGTAGCGGGTGTGACCTTCCTGGATGGCCCGGATCCCGGCCTGCGCCACGTTGCCGAACGTAGGCACGTCTGGCTGCCCGATCTCCAGGTGGACGACCTCTCGGCCCTTGGCCTCCAGCGCCTGGGCCCGGGCCAGCATGTGGTAGGCCCCCTCGGGGGCCAGGTGATTGACACGCTCAGCAAAAGTCATTTCTCCAACCTCCATTCTCCATTCTCCATTCTCCATTCTCCATTCTCCATTCTCCATTCTCTATTCTCCATTCTCCAGTCCCTGCCTACGGCGCATAGCGGAAGGGATGGCGCGCCGCCGCCTTCTCGTCGATCAGCTCCTCCACCGTCGGGCGGCCCTCCAGCGCCTTGCGGATCGCGTACCGCGTCGCCTTATAGTTGTTGAA
>DATKTN010000202.1:0-5291 GCA_035531135.1 Anaerolineae bacterium | reverse complement strand
CTGGGAACATCATCTGGCTTTGGTCATCCTGGCCGTCTGGTTCGCGGCCCAAACCAAGTGGGAATGGGCACAAAAATACGTCCGTGATCTGTCACTGGCTCTACAGTTCGCGGTAGATGTGTTGCCAGCACTCTCAATGGCCAACATCCGGGTCTTGCTGCGGGCCGCTATGCCTTTGCCACAGCCTACGCCCGAAGAGGCGGTTGAGCTGGTCGTCAAGCATCTTGTCAATCGTACTCGCTCACGCGCGAGCCGCTTGAAGTATCAGAGAATGGCACCCAACGCAAACGCACCTCCGTAATGTGCCATTGTCAAAGTAGTTACCATCGAGGGTATAGGGCCATCTTGCCGGTCGGCCCCGCTCAAGATGGCCTGCCCTCACCAGAGGCGCTTTCGAGTTTACAGTATCCCGAGTGGTATGAGCATAGCAAGGAGGAACTCTTCGCTAACGCAGAGTCGTTGCGCACTGGTGCGGCTGCCGCCCCCCGATTAGTTGCCTTGTCAAGTCGCTCAAGGGAGCACAAGAGAAGAGGTTTTCAAGACAAGGAACCGATGTCGTAGAGGCCGTGGAAATGTGGGCAATTGCGTATTGGTGCATACATTTCCACAAGTCATTATCGACAGGGCGGTCGCCCACACTACAGTAGAGACAGGCGGGTAGTATCAGGCTACCGGCTCTTGCTTACTTCCCGTTGACGGCCTGGATCGCCTCAGCCAGGATACCCACCAGCTGCCTCTCCAGCCCGTTCCTCCGCCCGTTCAGGTCGAGCACTCGCCCCAGCTTGGCCGCGAGTTCGTCCTCGCCCCACCCGTTGTCGAGCACTGCCACCAGGACCATCTGGCCCCCGGGGGCCTGGATGGTGACACCGCGGCAGGGGAAAACTCCCCCGCCCAGGTAAAACTCCCGCCCATCGATAAATTCTCCCGCCCCTACACAATAGGCTTGCCTCCCCAAAAAAGAGAGCGGGGTTTCCCCCCACTCTCTGTGCACCCTACCGGGCGGCTGCGTAGGCGGCCCGTGCTACTGCCTTGGCCTCGCGCGGACTGGCGTCGTGCAGAACCAGCGCCTCGACGGCCTTGGCTTGGGATGCCCACACACCCTTGGCCCCGGCAACCTTCGCCACCCAGCCCTCGACGGCTGGCTGCACGCTCTCGGCGCGCGGCTGCTCGGGCTCCCACTGATAGCTCAGGTCCACGCCAAGGAACCAACCGATGGCTTCGCTCAGCGCCTCGACCGGGAGCTGGCCCGGCTCCGTGTCCACGAGCACGCCCATCTTAACGATCCGGCGTGCCAGGGCACGTGACACCGTGCGGGCGTTGCCGTCACCGGCCTCGGCCAGGGCCTCGGCGAGATCCTCCATTGCCTCGATGGCCTTCTCGGCTGACTCAGGGATCTCGGTCTCGCCACCGAGCAACGGGTCCATCACGTCACTCGCGGCACCGACCATCAGCCAGGCGTCGCAGACCTGCCTCCAGAGCTTGCGCGTGACAACCTCTGGCCAGGCGCTATCGTCGGCGTAGGCGGAGCGGTAGGAGCGGTCCCGGTCGGCCTTGACGTCGCGCGCCCACATCGGCTCGTACTGGACGCCCGTCTCCTCGGGGCTCCAGACGACCGGGCTGCGGCTGGCAGCCTCGACCTCCTGGCGGAACACGTCGCCAGAGATCTCGGACTGCACGCCGTTGCGGATGACCGTGACGGCCTCCAGGTCGTGGGTGACGATGGGCTCCGGCTCCGGGGCGCCCTCGATCCACCAGGGTTCAGCACGCAACTGCTCCTCGATAGAGTCGAACTCGGCGGCGTAGCGGGCGCAATGAAGGTTAAGAAAACACCGCCGTAACGCGGATGTCGGCCCGGCCGGACATAAAGTGTCCGGCCTACGGAGCAACGGGCGCTAAAGGCGCCCTAAAGCCCGGTTTACCGAGCGCGGCTCCGAAGCCGGGCGACTTCATCGCCCGGCGGCCCCCGGCAGACGAAACGGCCCTGGTTACGGAACCAATTTCTTAAAACTCATAACACCCCTGGCGACCACGTTCGCCAGGTTCCCCGCCATCGCGCTCAGCGCCAGTGGCAGGTCGCCGGTGGACTCGATGTGCTCGCAGAGGCTGAGCTCCAACCCCTGCTCGTAGCCGCTCACCTGCACGTGGGCGCCGGGGATGTAGACCGCGATTCAGGTCTGGCTTGAACACAGGGCCAAACGTGATAGAATTGGGCCATTCTGCCGTAAGGAGCAAACATGCCACTGGATAAATCAGCCGTTTCCGCGCTGCGCGTGGAATTCCCGGCACTGCAACAGACCGCGGGCGGTCGCCCGATCATCTTCTTCGACGGTCCCGGCGGGACGCAGGTACACGGCTCCGTCATCGAGGCCATGGGGCGCTACCTCACCGAGGCGAACAGCAACGCCCACGGCGCTTTCCTCTACAGCCGCCGCACCGACGAGACGACGGACGCGGCCCGGCAGGCGCTGGCCGACTTTGTCAACGCGCCCCGGCCCGACGAGATCGTGTTCGGCCCCAACATGACGACGCTCACGTTCAATCTCAGCCGCGCCATCGGGCGGACGCTGGCCCCCGGCGACGAGATCGTCGTCACCCGGTTGGACCACGACGCCGACATCGCGCCCTGGCTGGCGCTGCAGGAGCAGGGCGCCGTCATCCGCCACGTCGATTTCGACCCGGCCGACTGCACGCTGGACGTGGCGGGCATGGAGGCCGCCATCACGCCGCGCACCAGGCTGGTGGCCACCGGCTACGCCTCGAACGCGGTGGGCACGGTCAACGACGTCCGCCGCATCGGCGAGCTGGCCCACGCCGCCGGCGCGTGGCTCTACGTCGACGCGGTCCACTATGCGCCCCACGGTCCCATCGACGTGCAGGCGATCGACTGCGACTTTCTGGTCTGCTCGACCTACAAGTTCTTCGGCCCCCACCTCGGCGCGCTGTACGGGCGGTACGAGTTGCTGGAGGCGCTGCCCGCCTACAGAGTGCGCCCCGCGCCCGACGACCCGCCCGGCAAGTTCGAGACCGGCACCGGCAACTTTGAGGCCCAGGCCGGCGCGACGGCCGCCGTCGACTACCTGGCCTCGGTCGGCCGGCGCTTCGGGGACGAGTTCGCCACAGAATTTCCGGGCTTTGCGGGCCGGCGGCGGGACCTGAAGGCAGGGCTGGCCGCGATCCACGCCTACGAGCGCGAGCTATGCCAGCGGTTGGTGGCCGGGCTGGGCGAGATCCCCGGGCTGCGTATCTATGGCATCACCGACCCGGCGCGTTTCGACGAGCGCGTGCCGACCGTATCCTTTACGTTGGAAGGGCTCACGCCGAACCAGGTCGCCCGGCGGTTGGACGCGGCGAACATCTTTGTGTGGGACGGCAATTTCTACGCGCTGGCCGTCACCGAGCGACTGGGCCTGGAGGATCACGGCGGCCTGGTGCGCGTCGGCCTGGCCCATTACAGCACCGCCGAGGAGGTGGACACGTTGGTCGGGGTGCTGGCGGATATGCCGCGGTGAGGGGAGCGGGGAACGTGAAACGTGAAACGTGAAACGTGAGGCGTGAGGCGTGAGGCGTGAGGCGTGAAACGTGAAACGTGAGGCGTGATGCGTAATGCGTGAGAGGAGGACAACATGGAAGCGAATCTGGAGGAACTGAAGGCGCGGCTGGTCGAGGTCGATGACCTGGAATCGGCGGCCAAGCTGCTGGAGTGGGATCAGAACACTTATATGCCGCCCGGTGGCGCACCGGCGCGGGCGCGGCAGACCGCCACGCTGCAGCGACTGGCCCATGAGAAGTTCACGGATGCGGCTGTCGGGCAGTTGCTGGACGACTTGCAGCCCTACGCGGACGGCCTGCCCTACGATTCGGACCAGGCCAGCCTCGTCCGTGTCACGCGGCGCGACTATGAACGAGCGGTCAAGGTCCCGCCGTCGTTCGTCGCGCAGCTCTCCGACCACGCGTCTGCGTCCTACCAGGTCTGGACGGAGGCCCGGCCGGCGGACGATTTCGCCAGGATACAGCCCTACCTGGAGCGGACGCTCGACCTGAGCCGGCAGCTCGCCGATTTCTTCCCCGGCTATGAACACGTCGCCGATCCCTTGATCGACTACTCGGATTACGGCATGAAGGTCTCGACCGTGAGCGCCACCTTTGCCGCGCTGCGGGAACAACTCGTGCCCATCGTGCAGGCGATCACCGCCCAGCCCGCTGCAGACGGCGCGTGCCTGCACCAGACCTTTCCCGAAGCGCAGCAGTTGGCGTTCGGGCTCGAGGTCGTCAAGCGCTTCGGATACGACTTTCGGCGCGGGCGGCAGGACAAGACCCACCACCCGTTCACGACCGAGTTCTCGATCGGCGACGTGCGCATCACCACGCGCGTCAAGGAGAACAACCTGGGCGAGGCGCTGTTCAGCACGATGCACGAGTCCGGCCACGCGATGTACGAGCAGGGCATCTGCACCGATTTCGAGGGCACGCCGCTGGCCAACGGGACGTCGTCGGGCGTCCACGAGAGCCAGTCTCGCCTGTGGGAGAACATCGTCGGGCGCAGCCGGGGCCCGTGGCGGTTCTTCTACCCCCGGCTGCAGGCGACCTTCCCCGACCAACTGGGGGCCGTGCCGCTGGACACGTTCTACCGCGCGATCAACAAGGTCGAGCGCTCGCTGATCCGCACGGACGCCGACGAGGTGACCTACAACCTGCACGTCATGCTGCGCTTTGACCTGGAGCTAGACCTGCTCGAGGGGAAACTGGCGGTGCGCGACCTGCCGGGGGCGTGGCGCGAGCGCATGAGCGCCGACCTGGGCGTCGTCCCGCCCAACGATCGGGACGGCGTGCTGCAAGACGTCCATTGGTACGCCGGCATCGTCGGCGGCATGTTCCAGGGCTATACACTGGGCAACATCGTGGGCGCGCAGTTCTACGGTGCCGCGCTGCAGGCACATCCCGAGATCGCGGCCGGGATCGAGGCGGGCGAGTTCGGCACGTTGCACAGTTGGCTGGTGGAGAACATCTACCGGCACGGGCGCAAGTACACGCCGGCTGAGCTGATCGAGCGCGTCACCGGCGGGCCACTGAGCGTGGAACCGTACATCCGGTACCTCTGGCTAAAGTACGGGGAGTTGTACACGTTGTAGGAGGGATCGTCGATGCCACATTCCAGCGTGACGCTGCACGACATCTATCAGGCCAGGCGGCGGATCGCGTCCGTCGCCAGAAGGACGCCCCTGGTCCGCTCTACCTGGCTGGCCGACCGCGCCGGCACGTCCGTCTATCTCAAGCTGGAGAGTGTGCAGGAG
>DATKTN010000201.1:0-5315 GCA_035531135.1 Anaerolineae bacterium | reverse complement strand
GTAAAGGGCAGGTGGAGAGAGGAATGACTGTAGACGGCAGTCCAGAGTTGCTCTGCATCCAGGACAAGACCTTGGTCTTCATTGTCCAGATTCATGGCGATCGAGATGCGGATCCCATTGCGCCCGGGGCGAATCAACCGGGAAGGAAGGGCTACTTCCAGGGTTCCCACGCTGGCGTTTCTCTCATCTAGCAAGACACTGGCTATAGGAATGCCGTTAAAGCGGACATCCAGGAATGAACTGGTGGGACTGGCGATCCCGGCGTGGCCAAAATAGAGGTTGAATCGAGCTTCCTCGTCGAGGGTGAAACCCACAGGCATGGAGAAATGATAGTCAAGTGTGTGGAACCCGACACCATAGACGACTTCCTCCTCGTAGCCCAGATCGGCCACTGTAAAGTCGACGTCAAGCTGACGACTTTCAACCGGCTCGGGTGGGGACACTGATTGAACGATGGCGACAGCGCCCTGCATACTGAGGAGATGTGCTTCTCGATTGAGAGCCTGACTGGCTTTGGAGAGTCCATCATCGCTATGGCCGGTGACGACGAGAATCATGCGCGCAGGATTCCAGGGAGAGACCAGTTCCTGGACCACACCCTGGTCCTCAGCCAACGCCGGGTCGTCCAGGCGCAAGGGGAGGTCCAATTGATCCAGGAACCGGTTCGTCCCCTTTCTACCAATCACGATCAGGTGATGGTTGTCTCGGATGTCGACGGGGACCTGCGTGTCGAGCGCCGAAGCCAGGCGTATCTCGCCGTTGGAGAACTTTCCCAGGCCAGCGGCAATCGTGGCAGCGGCCGACAGGTCGGCTGTGGAGGGGTTGTTGGGCAACACGAAATAGACCGGCGGGTGCGCGAGGGGCCGCTCAAAGAAGGGAACAGGGTAGAGCGCTAGGTCGGCGCTCAGACTTGGCGTAGGGGTGGGCGGCGGCAAAGTTGGTGTTGGCGTGGGCGCCGGTGGTTGAGGTTTTGGTTGGGAGGGCTGTTCGGGTTTCGGTTGGGGAGGCGATGGTCGAGTCGGCAGGCTTTGTAGCGGGGAAAATGACGTGGGCTGGGTGCTCGCCGCCGCAACCCAGAGCCCGACAGACATCAAGGCCAGCACCACGATGGTGCTATGGCACAAAATGCGTGTGAGACATGAGAGCCTAGAGATTCTCTTCAATTTCATCTCCGCTTCCTCCTCCTGAATCAATCGAGCGCTTCGCTCCCCCGGAGGCGCCCGGCTGCCTCGAAGCCCGCCGCCAATGCCTTCAGGTTGATATCCACCGTGCCTTGTGGGGCGCGATCCCGTATCGCCGCCTCCAGCGCCTCCCGCGAAACGATCCCGGTCAGCCCCGCCAGCACGCCCAGGCCGACCACGTTCGCGACGATCTCCCGCCCCGCTACCTCTCGCGCGAGCCGGGTCATCGGCACACGCACGGCCCGCGTCGTTGGAGCGCGGGTGACGTGGTCGGAATCCAGAATCAGTAGCCCGTCCGGGCGGACCTGCCTGCCGTAACGATCGCACGCCTTCTGGCTCATGCAGAGCGTGATGTCGGCCTGGATCACCCTGGGGTAGTGGATCTCACCGTCGGAGATCACGACCTCGGACCGGCTGGCCCCACCCCGCGCCTCTGGCCCGTACGACTGGGTCTGCGCGACGTTCTTGCCGTCTCGAATCGCCGCTTCGGCCAGCAGGATGCCGGCCAGGATCGCCCCCTGCCCGCCGGTACCGCCGACCCGGACCTCGCGTCGCCCGGCCATCAGGCCGCCTCTCTCTGCGCTTGCTCGATGATGTGATCATAGAGCCGCGTGTACTCCGGGATGTCTCGGTCGACGAACACGCCGCGCACGATCTTGTCCTGCTTCTCCTCCTCGCTCATCTCCTCAGCCCGCTTGAGCGTGACGCTCCGTTCCTTGAGGGCGCGCATCATGTCGGGCGCGGTGCCCCAGCGGTTGATCCGGCCGATCGTCGTGTGGCAATAACTCACCGCCTCGACGACCGCGAATCCATCCTTGGTGATCGCCTGAGCGATGTAATTCTCCAACTCCTGCACGTGGTAGACGGTGCTGCGGGCGACGAAGGCGGCTCCGGCCGCAACGGACAACTCGGCGATGGGGAAGGGCTGCTCGATGTGCCCGTAGGGGGCGGTCGCCGCCTGTGCGCCGATGGGCGTCGTGGGCGAGTACTGGCCGCCGGTCATCCCGTAGGTAAAGTTGTTGACGACGATGGCGGTCAGCCCGATGTTTCGCCGCGCTGCGTGGATAAAGTGGTTGCCGCCGATGGCCAGCGCGTCGCCGTCCCCCATCACGACGATGACCTTCATCTCCGGGCGCACGATCTTGAGCCCGGTGGCGAATGCCAGCGCCCGCCCGTGCGTGGTGTGCATGGTGTTAAAGTCGACGTAGACGGGCATGCGGCCCGTGCAGCCGATGCCGGAGAGCAGCGCTATGTCGTTCTTGTCCAGTTGCAGCCCGTCCACCGCCCGGATGATGGCCCCCAGGACGATGCCGATGCCGCAGCCGGCACACCAGACGTTGGGAAACTTTTTGCTGTGGCGCAGATATCGTTCGTGCACCCGCGACTCTCGCTGTTGCCTCTTCACCTCGCCCACTCCTCAATGGTTGCCAGTATCTCCGCAGGCTGGATCATCTCGCCGTCGGCCCGGTTGATGCGGCGCACCTTGTGCCGCCCCACGACCCGCTCCACCTCCAGTGCCAGTTGGCCCCTGTTCAGCTCCGGCACCACGACGCGGTGCAGCCGGGCGGCGGCGTGCTCGACGACCTCCTCGGCAAAGGGCCAGATGGTCTTGAGCTTGAGGAAGCCGACCTTGCGCCCGCGCTCCCGTGCCACGTCGACGGCAGACCGGGCTGCGCGGGCCGTCGCGCCGTAGGCGATGACCAGCGTCTCGGCGTCCGTGACGCCGTCGTGATCGTAGAGCAGGACGTCCGAGAGGCTGCTGTCGATCTTGCGAAAGATCCGCTCCAGCCAGGGCTGGATCTCGTCCAGCCGGGCGGTCGGATACCCGCGCTCGTCGTGGTGCAGGCCGGTGACGTGGTAGCGGTAGCCCTCGCCAAAGGGCACCAACGGGGGCACGTCGCCGGAAAAGTTCTCGAAAGGCTTGTACCACTCTGGCGGCACGGTCGTACCCGGCCGCTCGACCCGCTCGATCGTCGCTGGATCCGGCAGTTCGACGCGCTCCCGCATGTGGCCGATCACCTCGTCCATCAGCACGATCACCGGCGTGCGGTACCGTTCGGCAAAGTTGAACGCCTGGGCCGTCAGGTCAAAGGTCTCGCGGACGGAAGAAGGGGAGAGGGCGATGATGGGGTGGTCACCGTGGGTTCCCCAGCGAGCCTGCATCACGTCCCCCTGGGAAGGGCTGGTCGGCCGGCCGGTGGAGGGTCCCAGTCGCTGCACGTCGACGACGACGCACGGGATCTCGGCCATCGCTGCGTACCCGATGTTCTCCTGCATCAGGCTGAATCCGGGGCCGGAGGTGGCGGTCATCGCCTTCGCCCCGCCCACCGCCGCGCCGATGACGGCAGCGATGGAACCGATCTCGTCCTCCATCTGGATGAACTTGCCTCCTACCTGAGGCAGCCGTCGCGCCAGGGCTTTGGCGATTTCGGTGGCTGGGGTGATGGGGTAGCCGGCGAAGAAACGGCATCCTGCGGCGATCGCGCCCTCGGCGCAAGCCTCGTCGCCTTGCACCAGCCGCGCAGTCGGTCCCGCAGTCATTCTGTCTCCTCCTCCGGCCCGACGTCCGCCACGAAGATGGCAAAGTCCGGGCAGTGCAGTTCGCACCAGCGGCAGGCGGTGCACTTTTCCGGATGCGCCACGGTGACCCGCCCGTCAGGTCCCTGCTCCAGCACGTCGGCCGGGCAGAACTCGACGCACAGCCCGCAGCCCTTGCACCAGTTGGGGAAGACCGTCACGCGGCCGCGCGGCAGCCGGCGTTTCGGCCCGGTCTCCTCCGCTTTTTTCTCAGCCTCGACAGCAGTTGCTTGAGCCATCCGTTCGCCTGACCTCTCTCGGCATCCAGCATCGGCAGATCCCGAGACCCGTTCGTAGTAGGTGCTTCAGCGCCTCAAGAACGCGCTAAAGCGCGCACTACGAACCCCAATCGCGAACTACCGGGTGTGGGCGCATTATCGCACAAAACGTGGCTTTGGGCCAGTGTCCTGCTTTCGGGAAGGTTTGCGTTGACAGGAAAGCGGAAACCCTTTACAATGGACCACTGTGACGAAATCCAAATCTGGGAGAATGGCAATTATGCACTGTTGGGGCCACCAATCGAATGCCTGATCTGCTCGACGGCCTGATCATCAAGGCGCAGAGTGGTTTCTTCACCGTCCATACCGGCAGCGGCGATTACGTCTGCCGGGTCCGGGGGCGGCTCAAGCAGGAACGGCGTGACACCGACCTGGTCGCCGTCGGTGACCGGGTGCGCATCAGCCTGGCTGAGGACGGCAGTGGGATGATCGAAGAGATCGCCGAGCGGGAACGGGCGCTGGCACGGCTGGCCCCGCATCCCCGCGGACGCGGCTCCCGTCGCTGGGACCGCGACGGCTACCTGGCCGAACGAGAGCAAGTCATCTTTGCCAATCCCGATCAGGCGGTGTTTGTCTTCTCCTGCGCGGAACCCTCCCCCAGGCTGCGCATGCTCGACCGATTGCTGGTCGGGGCAGAGATCAAGGACATCCCGATTGTCGTGTGCGCCAACAAGATCGATCTGGTGGGCCGCCAGGAGGCACGAGCGCTCTTTGGTGTCTACGCAGAGATTGGCTACCCGGTCCTCTACACCAGCGCCGTCACCGGTGAGGGGATTGGCGAATTGCGCGATGCGCTGCGGGGACGGATTTCGGGGCTCGTCGGGCCGTCTGGGGTGGGCAAGACCAGCCTGCTCAACGCGATGCAGCCGGGTCTGGGCCTGCGGGTGCGGGAGGTGAGCCAGGCCACCAGCAAGGGCCGTCACACCACGGTCGTGCCGCAGCTCCTCCCGCTGGACGTGGGCGGCTGGGTGGCCGACACGCCTGGCATTCGCGCGCTGGCCCTGTTCGACGTGGACCCCGAGGAGTTGGATGCCTACTTCCCCGACATTGCCCCGCTGGTGGCCCGTTGCCAGTTCTCCGACTGCACCCACACCGTGGAGCCAGGCTGTGCGGTCATGCAGGCGGTGGAGGAGGGACGGGTGGGTTACCACCGGTACGAGAGTTACGTGCGGCTGTGGGAGGAGCACCAGAAGCTGGCGGATATGTACTGGTGGGGAATTCAGTGAACAATGACCAATGAGCAATGAGCAATGACCAATGACCAATGACCAATGACCAA
>DATKTN010000200.1:0-2410 GCA_035531135.1 Anaerolineae bacterium | reverse complement strand
CCCTGACCCGGCCCAGGTCGCGCGGCTCGTGCTCCAGCAACAGGTTTCCGTGTTCGAGGCGGGCCCGCCGCCGCCACCGGAAGGCGCGCTCCCGCTCTGGAACCCGGACGAGTTCTAGCGAAGGAGAAACAACATGCTTCCTCAGATTAGAATGCAGCCCTGGTTCCCAGGGCAAATGGGCGTTTCAGGTTCGGACGTGCAGCGCGGCCTGCGGTGGGAGCCGCAGGGTATCGTCCTGTACGTGGACGAGAACCACCCCGGCGCGTCTGCTGACGCGGACGGGACAGACCCGGAGAACCCGCTGACCACGATCGCGCTGGCGATCGCACGCTTGACCGCCTTCGCGACCTCCATGGCGACCTCGCTGGAAGGCTCGGTGATCGTCGTGGCGGACGAGGCGACCATCGCGGAAAGCGTGATTATCCCGCC
The DNA here is from genome assembly GCA_035531135.1 of Anaerolineae bacterium. Lineage (GTDB taxonomy): Bacteria > Chloroflexota > Anaerolineae > B4-G1 > B4-G1 > DATKTN01. The sequence continues at coordinate 1,981 of DATKTN010000200.1, read as the reverse complement.
GACCGCGCCGAAGTACTGCACGATCCTAGGCGCAGGCTCCACGGCACATCACCCGACCTGGACGGCGGCGACCGCTGCGGGTAGGGCCCTCACCATCCGGCAAGAAGGGTGGACCATCGAGGGCATCACGTTTGAGGTCGGCGCGGCGGGGACGGCGATCCGACTCGAAGAGGTGACCATTGGCAGCTACACCGCCTACAAGACCACGATCCGCGACTGTCGGTTTGACGGCCTCTACGGCGGTCTCTACGGGATCGACTTCTACGGGGCACCTCATCGTGTCAGCATCAAGAACTGCGTGTTCCTCGAGTTCCGTCGGGGTGACAATACTGCGTATGGGATCATCGTCAGCAACACCGCAGTAGGGCCCGGAAGTCCATATCAGGGAGCCGTCATCGGCTGCCGCTTCCAAAGCTGCGAGAACTACGTCGGCGGCTTGGGCGCGATCGTCGGATTCAACATGACCCTGTTCCAGAACAACGTCTTCGTGACGAGTCACGCAGCGCTCATCCCCGTGGTGCTCTATCTCGACCTGCGCGGCGGATCACGTGGCTACAACATCGTGACCGGCAACTTCTTCGGCGGGGTCTATACCAATGGCGGCGGGTATTTCGCCAACCCAGCAACGCCGAACAGCTGCTGGATCGGGAATTTCGCAGAGCCGACTCCCATCACCGTCGGGGACAACGGCATCACTATCGCGGTGCCATAGGAGAAATGAGAAATGCCAAACCTGAAGAGTCCTCTTTGGTACGGAGGCGGCACGCCCCTTTCCTTGGGCATCGACGCCGGGAACATCTTCTACGTCAGCGCGGACGGTGACGACGCAAACGACGGGCTGACGCGCGGGACCGCACTCCTCACCATCACGGCAGCACTGGACATGTGCGTTGCGGGGAACCAGGACTACATCTTCGTGCTCCGCTACAACAACTCGCACGTGGGCGAGGTGTGGCCCATCGCCATGAACAAGTCATACGTGCACCTGATCGGCGCGGGGCAACATGCGAATCCGCGCCCCCAGATCCTTCCGGACGAAGATGCCCACGGCATCGAGATCACCGCTGGAGGCTGCGAGATCGCGCACCTCCAGTTCGGGACAACGGCGGCCAACTTGAAGGCATGCATTCACCTTGATGTCAACGAGTGGATGACTCACATCCACGACTGTTGGTTTGCCTGGACGACGGAGACATACGACGGTATCTATCTGGGCAGCCAGTGTCCCAACACCCGGATTCACGACTGCCGGTTCGGGGCGCACGGCTTCACGCACGCCGGCATCTACACTGGGCAGATCGGCAGGGCGATCATCGAGGACAACGTGTTCTTCGTGGAGGGGTACGTCACCGGGGAATACGCCATCTATGTCGGTAACGCCAACAACCACAGCATCATCAGGAACAACGTGTTCCAGGTTCCCGATGCTGCGGATGGTGAAGCCATCAACCTGAGGACGGGATCCACGGCCATGGTGACCGGAAACCAAGCTTTCTCGGGCAAGGGTGCGGCTATGACCTTTGATCCTTACGTTGATGTTGGGACGAATCACTGGGGCCTGAACTATCAGCTAGGCGTCGCGGTTCAGCCTTCATAGCAGAAAGGGAAGGAGACCAATATGCCAAGCGCGGACGTAAGATGGCCCATGCCGCTCACGCGGCTCAACCCGTTCTATCCTGGGCAGATGGGCGTGGCGGGAACCGACACGGAGACTGGCCTGCGCATGAACTGCACCGGCACGGTCTTTTACGTCGATCCCAACTATCCTGGCGTCTCGGATGCCAGGGACGGCACCAACCCGACCGATCCCCTCTTGACTGTGGCGGCGGCGCTGACCCACTGCCAGCCGTACCGCGGCGACGTGATCGCGGTGATGGCGAACGCCCTCTGGGTGCACGCTGACCATACCTTGGGCTACGCCACGCCGATCCGGGAAGAGGTGATCGTCACCGTCCCCGGCGTCTCCATCGTCGGCGTCTTC
>DATKTN010000199.1:0-8374 GCA_035531135.1 Anaerolineae bacterium | reverse complement strand
CGCGCTGGTCGACTGGCAGGCCATCCCCGAACTGAACCGGCCCGAGACGCTGCACTTTCTCCAGGTGGCACAGGCCACCGGCAGCCACCCGGCCCGCGTGCGGGCGCTGGAATCGCTGCTGGTCGACAACCACGCCATCCGGCTGATCGACGCGGTGGAGCGGGCCAAGGTGACGCTTTCGACGGCGCATTTCGCGCTCATCCGGCTCACCGGCGAGGAGATCGACGTGTGGCAGCCGCTCACCCGCTCCCAGTTCGAATCACTCATCGCCAGCGCGGCGCGCCGCATCGAGGCCTGTGTTCTGGACACGCTGGAGCGTTCGGGCCTGGAGGCGGGCGAGATCGACACCGTCGTCCGGACGGGCGGCTCGGCCCAGATCCCGTGCTTCGTCGAGATGCTGGGGCGGATCTTAAGCCCGGAGAAGGTCGTCCTGTCGGACGTGTTCAGCGGCGTGACGGCCGGGCTGGCGATTCGGGCACAGACGGACAGAGCCGGCACGTAATCGGGTTTATCCCCCCAAGAACCGGTTCCGCAATCCTGCAAACCGGGATGACTTGGCGACGAACCGCCGGAATATCTCCAATTTGGGATTCTCCGGATCAACTTCCTCCCACATCGCGAACCAACTCCGGGCTGCGTCCACGTTATCCTCTGCCAGGTACAGTTGGATGTACGCGCCACAGAATGAATCAAACTCGCTATAGTGCATCCGCTCGCGACGGGTCAGGGGCTCCAGCAGTTGACGGGCCTCCTCCAGTTCACCGCGCTCGATATGCCGCTCGGCCAGGCCGGTGCGCGCAAACAGATAGTCCGGGTGGCGCTCGTGGATTTGCCGGATCAGTGTATCCGCCTCCTCATCGCGTCCCTGCAAGCGAAAAGCGACAGCGAGGTTGTTGAGCAGGGATTTCTCCTCCGGGTCGTCAGCGAGCGCAAGGGCGAGCACGCGCTCTGCCCGCAGCCCATCCCCTTCGTACAAAGCCGACGAGGCCTCCTGCACCCAGCGCTCCACCTGAGGGGAATACTGGATCAACGGCTCGCCGTGAATCTCAAAACCCATAGTCAGGACCTCGCGCCACTCGCCCTCCAGCCACTGCCGCGTCGGGCCAGGTGGCAGCAGCCCGGCCTGGCTGGCGACCTGCGCGGCCTCCATCCTGAGCTGATCTGGGCCATGCGGACTCAAGGCGAAATCCCTGAGCGCTTCCAGGAGTTCGGGCGTGTTCGCCGTGCGGGCCAGCAGCAGGGCCAACTCGCGGCCCCGCTCGTCACCCCGCTCCAGCAAAATCGGCACCACCGCTACGATCTCTGGATGTTTGCGCAGGAAGCGGCGGGCAGCGCGGCCCACGCTCTCCTCGCCGTCCTTCCGTTCCGCCGCTGCGACAAACTGGACCAAGTCCTCCAGCGTTTTGGGACTGACCCAACTATCGAGCGAGAACGGCCACGGGGCGTGCCGCTCGCCCACCGGTCGGCTCAAGTCGGCCAGGTTCTCCTGGGCCAGCCAGAACCCGGGCGAACGCTTGATCGCCTGCCGCCAGTAACGCCGGGCCTGATCCTCGCGCCCCAGGCGCATCGCGGCGACCGCGGCCAGGTGAGGCAGCAGGGGATTCTCCTGGCTGCGAGCCGATTCATCCGCCTGCTCAGCCTGGCGAAAAACCTGGAGCACGCCTTCGTCGTCACCGATGTAGGTCAGGGCCTCGGCCTTTTTGGTCCACACGTCCCAGGCCGGGGCAGCCGAGGCTTTAAGCTGTTCGGCAACCGGCTGCGCTTCATCCGCGCGCCCGCTGGTACACAGGAAACGGACGAGATTTGACAGGGCGTGCACGTTGTCTGGCTCAAAGCTCAGCACCTCTTGGGCAGCGGCGATGGCATCGTCGATCCGGCCCTCGGCCCAGTGGGCCAGGCTGAGGTTGTTGAACGCTGGCGCGAAATTCGGGTAGCGCTGCAGGATCGCCTCCGCCGTCTGACGCGCCTGGCGAAAGCGCCTCTGCGCCAGGTAGACCTGCATCTCCTCGTGCTGGATGGCAAGCTGCCAACCTTCCCCTGCGGAAATGCCCAGGTCTTTAGGCAGCCCGGGCATCTCCGCCTCTAACTCGGCAGCGGTCTCGCGGGCCTCCGCGGCACGCTCGTCGTCCGGCCAGCGCTCGAGGAAGCGCCGGAAGGCACGCAGCGCCAGCGCAGGGCGCAGGTTGGCCATGTAGGCTCCAGCCAGGCCAAGGGCAGCGTCGGCATTGCCCGGGTCCGCTTTAAGCAAACGCTCACAGGCGTACTGATAGCGCTCGGTATCCTGGAGTTCGTAGCAGACATTGACCAGGTCAGTCAGCACCTCGGGTCGACGGGGGTAGCGCCGGTCCAGTTCTTCCAGCAGATCGCGCGCCTCGGCCCAGCGCTTCTTCCGCATCAGTCGATCGGCCTCCTGGAGCCCGTCCAGCAGGCGGCCGGGGCCTGAACTCCTGGGCTTGGGGACGGAACGTCGTTTCTTTTTCTTTTTCGCCATTGCTATTTCTTCTGCACTCGATAAAGAGAGGAGGTCCGGTTTGCCTCTCCTCCAAATTGCCTCCACCGACTCAAGCCAGCAGATCCCTGATCTGCGAGACGATCTTGGTTTGATGGGATTGTAGCACAGCGTGGCAAGCAGGGCAAGCGTTTTTCGGATGCGCAGTTCTTCTTTGAAAAGTATTGGGCCAGGAGCGAGTGGGCGGCGCAGAGGACGAGGGAAGAGCGGGCGCTGGGGTGTTTGTGCCGCTGCAGCCGCTCGGTTATGATTCACGCAGGCCGAACATCACACGTGAGAAGGTGTAGCAGGGAAAGGACCGACCGAGGGAGCGATGAAGCAATGATCGGTGCGGTAGACATCGGCGGTACGAAAATCGCCGTGGGGATGGTGGATGAGTCCGGCCAGGTGCGGGGTCGCGCCGAGTGCCCCACCGCTCCTGAGCGCGGCCCGGCCGATGGCTTGGCCCGGATCACGACGTTGCTCCGGGAGACGGCGAGCCGTGCGGGTGGAGAAATGCGCGGTATCGGCGTGGGCTGCACCGGCCCGGTGGATCCACTGTCTGGGATGATCGGCAACGTCGAATTCCTGCCGGGGTGGGAAGGTGCCAATCTGACCAGTGAGCTGTCGCGCACGTTCAACGTCCGTGCCGCGATGGAGAACGACGCCGACGCAGCGGCCTTGGGCGAGGCCACGTGGGGTGCGGGCCATGGTGCGCACCGTTTCATCTACGTCACCGTGGGCACCGGCATCGGCGGCGGCCTTGTCTTCGACGGCCAACTCTACCGCGGGGTGGACAGCGCACATAGCGAGATCGGCCATCACGTGATTGATCCGTCTGGCCCTGCGTGTTTCTGTGGCGCGCGTGGCTGCTGGGAGAGCCTGGCCAGCGGCCCGGCCATGGTGCGGTGGATGAGAGAGAACGGACCGGCCAGTATTCGCGACCCGGAGACATTCGATGCCCGGAGCATTTGCGCGGCTGCTGAACGGGGCGAACCGCTCGCTCAGGCGGCAGTGGCGCGCGAAGGCCGTTACCTGGGCCTTGGTCTCGCCAACCTCGTCACGCTGTTCGTGCCGGACGTGATCGCCCTCGGCGGCGGCCTGATGCGCAGCCGGCACCCGTTTTGGGAACCGATCCTGGAAACCATCCGATCCACGTGCGGCCTGGTGCCATCTGAGAAAGTGCGTCTCGTGCCAGCCGCGCTGGGACCGGACGCCGGCCTCATCGGCGCAGCCCGCGTGTGGCTTCACCGCTATCACCCGGCCTGACCACGCCACCGGTCCCCCTGGCAGGTCTCACAAAAGCCCGCTCACTCCCCCAGCCCGGCCACAGCGCCTCCCATAGGCGCCCGGCAGTGAAAGCGTCGATTTACCCATCCAGGGCAACCGGGTGTATAATATCAACACTTGAGTCACGCATCACGCATCACGCATCACGTTTCACGTTTCACGTTTCACGCATCACATTTCACACATTTCGTTCACGTGGGAGTCCCTATGTCCGTCCACCTCTACGTGGCCCCGGCCTCGACCGGCAAGACGGCCTACGTCGTAGAGCTCGTCCGCGACGCGGCTCACGCCTTGCGATCCATCCCCCGCGTCGTCGTGCCCACGCACGTGCAGGCGCGTGCCTGGCGCCGCCGCCTGGCGGAAGCCGGGGGCGCGATCGGCGTGCGCGTGCTGACCTTCGATCGGCTGTACGCCGAGTGCCTGGGCGCCGCCGGCGAGGTCTACACCGAGCTGAGCGAGCCCGTCCAGCATCGCCTCATTCGGGCGATCGTCGACGGCCTGCCGCTAGCCCACTATGCGCCGTTGACGGACCGCCCTGGCTTCATCCGGGTCCTGAAAGACCTGATCGGCGAACTGAAGGCCGCGCGGGTCTGGCCCGATACGTTCGCCCAGGCAGTGGCCGCGCTGGGCGACGAGCCCCGGCTGCGCGAGCTGGCGCTGGTCTACGCCGCCTACCAGGAACGTATCCAGGCCCAGGGCTGGGCTGACCGGGCCGGGCTGGCGTGGCTGGCGACCGAGGCACTGGAGGAACGCGCGCCCGAAGAGGCCCGGGATTGGCCGCTCCTGGTCGTGGACGGGTTCGACAACTTTACGCCGGTGCAGTTGGCGCTGCTAAAGGTGCTGGCCGGTCGGGTAGAGACGCTGATCGTCACGCTGACCGGCACGGCCGACGGGTGCGGGCGGACGCTCGCCCACCGCCGCTTTGACCAGACGCGCCAGCAACTGGAGGAGACGCTGGACGTGCGGTCGGCTCCGCTGCCCGAGCAGGTTTCGCGCCAGGCCCCCGCGCTGGCGCACCTGGAGGCAGGCCTGTTCTGCGGCGAAGCGACGCAGTTCAAAGGGGCGGGCGCGGTCGAGCTGATCGCGGCCGCTGACCGGGCGGCGGAGGTGCGCGCCGCGCTACGCTGGCTCAAGACACAGTTGGTCGAAGACGGGATGCGACCCGCCGAGGTCGCGCTGCTGGCCCGCGACGTGTCCCCCTATCGCCCGTTCATCCTGCAGACCGCGGCCGAGTTCGGGCTGCCGGTGCGCCTGGTCGACGGCCTCCCGCTGCGGACCAACCCGGCCGTCGCAGCGCTTCTGGACCTGTTGCGGCTGACGCTCCCCCGCGCCAGCGACGACGGTGGCTCCGAACCGGCCCTGCTGCGCCGGCCGGTCGTCGAAGCCTGGCGCTCCCCCTACTTTGACTGGTCGGCGCTGCCCGAGGAGGGCGCGCCAGAGCCTATCGGCATCGGGCCGGGCGACGCGGACGCGCTGGACGGTGCCGCTCGCTGGGGGCGCGTCATCGGCGGGCTCTCCCAGTGGGAGCAGGTCCTGGCCGACCTGGCCGCCCACCCCGAGGCGACGACGGACGATCCTGCTGAAGGCTCGGCGTACGACGAGGAGCGGGGCCTGCCTGCCGGGATTCCCGCCGGTTCCGCTGCCCAGGCGCTCCGGGCCAAGTTCCGGCGCTTCGTCCGGCGGCTGACGCCGCCGCAGGGGCCATGGTCGTGCCGGGAGTTCGCCGGCTGGCTGGAAGCACTCATCGGCCCCGACCCTGCCCTGCAGTCCGCGCGATATCCCGCCCCCGAGGAACCCACCGCGCTGCAGGTCGTGGCACGGGTGCGGGAAGGGGCCGAACCGGCCGCCGAACAAGACGTGGCCGCGCTCCAGGCGCTCAAGGACGTCCTGCGCGGGCTGGTCTGGGCCGAGGAGGCGCTGGGTACGTGCGCCGTGGAGTTCACCCGCTTCTTTGACGAGTTGTCCGGCGTGGTCGAGGCGAGCGGATACCGCCTGCCGGTCCAGTCCGGCCGCGAGGAAATCCTCGTCGCCGACGTGGTCCAGGCACGCGGCGTCCCCTTCCGGGCGGTGGCCGTGCTAGGGCTGGCCGAGGGCGAGTTCCCAGCCACGTTGAGCGAAGACCCCTTCCTGCGCGACGCCGACCGCGAGCGGCTGCGCGAGGCATACGGCCTCCCCCTGGAGCCCTCGACCGAGAGCGAGGAGGCCGAGTTCTTCTACGAAACGGTCACCTGTCCCCGGGAGCGGCTGCTGCTGACCCGCCCCCGGCTGGCCGACAACGGCGCGCGCTGGCAGGCATCCCCCTTCTGGGAAGAGGTGTGCCGCCTGGTGGCGGTTGAGGTGGAGACGTTGACCAGCGAGAGCGTCCCTCCGCCACGGGAGGTCGCCTCATGGCCAGAGCTGATGGAGAGTTTGGCCACCCACCCCACCTGCGGCGAGGTCCAGGAGTGGGTACGGCGAGCGGAACCGGGCCGCCAGACAACGCTGGACGCAGCCGCCCACGTTCTCCGCCTGCGAGAGCGCCGCGCCACCGGCAGTTCCTTCGACTCCGCCCTTCGACAGGCTCAGGGCAGGCTCCTTCGACAGGCCGGCGTGGTGAGCTCGTCGAACCATCAGGGCGTCGCTCAGGACGGGCCCTTCGACGGCGACCTGAGCGGCCTGGCCGACGGGTTCGCCCAGCGTTTCGGCCCCGACCACACCTGGAGCACGAGCCGCCTGGAGGCCTACCGCATCTGCCCGTTCTTCTTCTTCGTCGGGAGCGTCCTGTACCTGGAGCCACGGGAGGAACCCAGCGAGGGACTGGACGTGCGGCAGTTGGGCAACATCTACCACCGCATCCTCGAGAACCTCTACCAGGAAGTTGCCGATCCTGCCGACCTGGCGCAACTTGTCAAGGCGCTGCCCAGGGTCGCGCGCAGGATCCTGGACACAGCCCCCCGGCAGGAGGGGTTCCGGCAGACGGCCTGGTGGGCGCAGACGCGGGCCGAGATCGTGGAGAAGGTGCGCCGCTCGGTGGAGGCGATGGCGGAATTGGAGGGGGACTTTTTTCCGCACAAGTACGAAGCCCCCTTTGGGCTCAAGGGTCAGCCGCCGCTGATTGTGCAGGGTGAGGGCGACAGCTTTCGTGTGCGCGGGTACATCGACCGGGTGGACCGGGCCCTCGATGGCCGCGTGCGCGTCATCGATTACAAGACCTCCGGTCCCCACGGATTCACCAAACGCGCGGCGGTCGAGGGCAAAAAAGTCCAGGTGTCCCTCTATGCACTGGCGGCGCGGGATGCGCTCGGGCTGGGCGAGCCGGCCGAGGGCTTTTACTGGCACGTCCAGCACGCCGAGCGCAGCGGGTTTACGATGAGCGGCTTCGACGGCGGTCCGGAGGGGGCGATCGCAGCCGCGGTGGCACACGCCTGGGAGGCGATCCGCAGCGCGCGGGGCGGCCACTTTGTGCCCCACCCGCCGGACGGCGGCTGTCCGGCGTACTGTCCGGCGACGGCCTTCTGCTGGCACTACCGGCGCGGATTTGGAGGTTGAACGATGCTACACGCAATCGTCACCCAGACGAGTCCTAGCCCGGAACAAGAGCCGGCGATCCGCGCACGCGGCCGCGACGTCGTCGTCACCGCCGGGGCCGGCACCGGCAAGACGCGCACGCTCGTGGCTCGCTACCTGTCGCTCCTGGCCGAACGCTTACCCTTGCGCTCGATCGTCGCCATCACCTTCACCAAGAAGGCGGCGCGCGAGATGCGCAACCGGGTGCGCGAGGAGATGCGCAGGTACCTGGAGCGGGCCGATCTCGCTCCAGAGGGGCGCGACCGGTGGCAGGCGCTCTACGCCGAGCTGGACGCGGCGCGCATCGGCACCATCCACAGCCTGTGCACAGAGATCCTGCGCGCCCACCCGGCCGAGGCCGGCGTCGATCCGCGCTTCGAGGTGCTGGAGGAGGGACAGATCAACATCCTGCGCGGCCGGGCGGTGGACGAGGCGATGGCCTGGGCGGCGGACGACGCACGAGCGGTGGCGCTGTTCACGCTGTTGGGCGAGCGCGGCCTGCGGTGGACGCTCGACGCGCTGATCCGGCAGCGCCTGGACGCACAGGAGGTCTGCGCCGACCTGCCCGCTGACCCGCTGGCCCACTGGCGGCAGGCCCTGGCCGACCGGCAGGAGCAGGCCCTGGCCGCGCTCGTCGAGCGGCCGGAGTGGGCCGATGCCGTGACCACGCTGCGGGGCAGCGCCGCGACGGACCCAGACGACAAGATGGATCTCCAGCGCCGGGAAGCGCTGGCGGCGATCCAGGACGCGGACGGGGCATCAGCGGACCGGCTGGCGGCGCTGGCGAGGCTGGACGGGATCAGGCTGACCGGTGGCCGCAGCAAGGCCTGGCCGGGGGGCAAAGCCCAGTTGGACGGCGTGAAGGCCGCGCTACGCACCCTGCGCGACCTGTGGCGGAGCCAATCCGCACTGCTGGCGCTGCGCCTGACGCCGGTGGACGAGGCACTGGCGCAGGCGCTCCCTGCATTGCGTGCGGCCTTTGCGTTCGCCTGCGAGCGGTACGACGCGTTCAAGCGGGAACGGAACGCGCTCGATTTCGACGACCTGGAG
>DATKTN010000198.1:0-4806 GCA_035531135.1 Anaerolineae bacterium | reverse complement strand
ACGGCAGCCATCGCCCGGTTCATCCGGCCGCTGCGGCGGAGGAACTCGAGCGTGTCGAGCGCGGCGAACACGTGGGTGCGCGAGCCCTGCTCCTCCAGCAAGGGGATGATCTCGTCGATGGAGCGGCCCTCGGCAGCCGCTGTCGCCGCCGCCAGGACGAGAAAGCCCGTCCCCAGGCTGAGGCTCCCAGAGTCGAACACGGTCACCGGCACCGCCTCCATCGCCTGCGCGCCCAACCGGGCCATGCCCACCGTCGCGCTGAGGCTCTCAGAGATGTGGATGGACAGAATCTCCGTAGCGCCCTCGGCCACCAGCGTCTCGTACACCTGACGGAACTGTTCCGGCCCTGGTGTCGCCGTCGTCGGCGGCGGGTCATAGTCCGGCAACCGTTCGTAGAACTCTTGGCGCGACAACTCAACGCCGTCCAGGTAGCCCTGGTCGCCGATGTTGATGTACAACGGCACGACGGTGATGCCATACTCGGCGACGGCTGCTTCCGGGAGATCGCACGTGCTATCGGTCACGATTCTGATTGACATGGGGCACCTCACTCCTGTTCCTGGTTCAAAACGCATCCGTGATCATTCTACCACCGGAAAAAGCCCCAAACCGGCGGCTTTGGTTAGAACTGCGGTCGAGCTTGGTTGGGGAACGTTGGAGTTTGGTTGGATTGGGGCCTTGATGAGCCGGATCGGCAGCGAAGGGCGCTTAGAGGATCAGGATGACGCCAAAGATGATCTCGGCGACGACGCTGATGATGTTCGACTGCACAACCGATTTGTCGACGATCATCGAAACGGTGCGCACGACGGCCACGACGAGATACGCGATCCCGAGCATCCGGTAGGTCTCCGGCACGTTGAGGACGAGCGGGGCGACGCCGAGCGCGACGAAAAAGCCGCCCAGCACGGCCCTGATCTCGGTGATGCCACGGGGGCCCTCGGCGCTCAGCCCGGTGAACCCCCGCACCGAGCGGGGCCAGATCAGCGAGACCAACCCGGTCACGATCGTGCCGATCGCCGCAATGATCTGAAGTATCCGCAATACCATGAGTTTCCTCCCTTTCTTGGCCTGATTACTCGCGGAACGGTTCGTCAATCCTCTGAATGACCCAGGACCCGAACGTCTGCGACCCTCGCCTTGCTGCGCAGCCTGCGCGCAACCAGTTTCCGGTGTATCTCGGCGTATCGCTGGCGGGTGATGGGGTAGCGCTGAGCCACGAGGATGGCATAAGCAACCTTGGTCCAGCGCGAGAGTCTCTCACTGTTGGAGGTTGTGGGGTGCATAGTGTTTGAGGTAGACATGTTTAGGCGGAACTCTCGCTTTCTGGCGACTTTGCTGCGGCAATGGCTTTCTTCTCGTTGACCACCAACAACAACACCAGGCCCACGAGCAGAAACACGGCGATGGACACGAGCGCGAAGCGGTGCCCGGATTGCTTGGCCAGCAACTCTGCCTGCCCTTGCGCCAGGAGCGCCCTGGTGGCCTGTGCTGCCAACAGGCCAAAGATGGTTGGGCCAACAAAGGACGACGTGCGGCCAGCCACGGCAAAGAAACCGTAGAATTCGGCGCTCTGCCCGGGTGGGCTGAATGCCCCCACCATCGTGCGGCTGACGGACTGGACGCCGGTCAGTGCAAACCCTGCCAGCCCGCCGATGAAGTAGAATTCAAGCCGGGAATGGCTAAAGTACAGCCAGACCACCGGGACGATCATCAGCAAAAGCGAGACGATCAGAGAACGCTTGCCGCCAAAGTCGTCAGCCACCAGCCCGAAAAGATACGCACCGGCGACGCTCGTCACCTGCACGATGATCATAAAGATGATCAGCTCCTGCTGCTCCATCCCGTACAACACGGCGCCCAGGATGGCCCCAAAGTCCAGCACCATCAGGATGCCGTCGTTGTAGATCAGGAAAGCGACGATGAACTTTAGGAATTCCCGATAGCGCTTGACCGCCCTGAAGGTGCGCGACAACCGCTGGAACGCCACCGTCAGATAAGATTCGCCCGCCGGCAGTGCCTGCGGTTGGGCGCGCTCCCGCAGCCAGAGGAAGAGAGGGAGAGCGGAGAGAGCGAAAAACACGGCCGTGATCACGAGCGACAGGCGCACGATCAGCGAGCCGCCGATCAGCACGACCAGCGGCAGGACGATGAGCAGACAGATGATCCCCCCAGCCGACCCGATGGCCCAGCCGTTGCCCGAAATCCGCGCCATTTCCTCGGGAGCAGCGATCTCTGGGAGGAGCGAGTTGTAGAAAACCTGCGCGCTGCGGTAGCCGATCTCGGCCAGGATGAACAACACCATGCCAAGCAACACGTCACCCCGCTGGACAAAAAAGAGCAGCGCGGTGAAGAGACAGGCCTGCGCGGTGTAGAATAAGAGAAACCGCTTCTTGGCCCCGGAAAAGTCAGCGATGGTCCCCAACACGGGGGAGGTGACGGCGACGACAAGCATGGCGATTCCCACGGCTATGCCCCACAGCCGCGAGCCCTCCGCTGCCCTGCCGACGACCTCCCCCTCAAAGTAGGCCGAGTAGACCGCGAGCAGGACGACAGCGGCGTAGGCCGAATTCCCAAAATCGTACAGATACCAGGCCCAGCGCTCCCGCCGGGTCGACACGGGTTTGGATGCAGCGACTTGCATGGTGTTACCCTCCCTTTTTTTGTCGGCCGAACGGATCCGCCGGCAGAGGTGGATAGCACCCATCGGTATCACCTCAACACCGCTACGATAGCAGGCGCGTCTCGGCCTCATGGTCAAATAACACCGTGACCGACCGGTGGATACGCCGGTCCGGGGCGGGGGCAAAAGCCTGTGCAAGGTGAGCCACCATCGCGCAGAATGCAAGAGGGAGCCCAGCCTTGCGAAGGTTTGACGAACACCTCAGAGCCAGGTAGGGCCTCCTCTAACCGAGAATACCGCAACGGCTGAGGCTCTACGTAACCTTCGCAAGGTTGGCGGGAATTGTGTATGAAGAAGCCTCTCTCAGATCACAGGTAGTCGGGGACCTGATCCCAGGGATACACCTCAGTCCCCTGGGCAGCAGCGCGGATGGCCGGGTCGTCGGAATAGTGCCCGCGCCGCTCCGGCGGAATCAGCTCGGCGATGCGCTGCATGATCTCGTGGCCAATCTCGTCCAACCGCTGGCGGCGCGCCCGGCCCCGGCCCGTCGCGCGGAAGGGGCCAAAGGGCTTGCCGATGCGCAGTGTGACGCGGGCACGACGGCGCTTGCGCAGGCGCGGGAAGACGTCGGGCAAGCCGTGAAAGCCCATCGGGAGAATCGGTGCACCCGTCCGGACGGCCAGGAAGGCCGCGCCGGGGCGCGCCGGTCGCAGGACCGTCGCCCAGTTGCCGGCCTCGGGGAATATCCCCAGCACGCCGCCCTGCGCGAGCACGGCCTCCGCAGCCCGCAGCGCGTCGCGCGAGGCGGTGCCCCGATAGACGGGATAGTACCCCCAGAGCCCAGGGATCCACCTCGTCCAGGCGGGCGCGTTGGGCATCCGAAAGCCCCCCACGAACTCTACCGGCCATGGCGCGACTCGCACCATCGCGACCGGGTCGATGTAACTAAAGTGGTTGGCGACGAGCAGCAACGGCCCCCCCTTGGGGAGATTTTCCTGGCCGACGATGTGCAAATCGGCGAGCGCCCCGAATGTCACCGCGGCCACCCGCCGCAACAGGCTACGAAGCACGCGCCGGCGCGGATAGGGGAACCTGCGATTGATGTTTTTCGTGTTCATACCTCGATTCCCTCCTGGTTCGCTGTAGTCGCACCGGCCTGGAAGTGCCGGCGCAGGGCGAGGAGCAACTCAACCACGCTCATATTGTCGCCCGATGCCCCTCAGACGCTCGATTTCCTCTTCCATATCGGCTGTGCCAGTCACAGCCAGTGCCTCCATCCCAGAACCATTATACTTGAATCGTATGTCAACGACAAGATCGCGGCATGGGCGATCAAGTCAATCACAGTCAGCCCGATGTCTCACGCTCAAGTATCCAGGCTGCAGGCCGCTGTTTGACGGAAACGCGCTCGCGTGTTAGACTCTCACCCACCAAACGGTGGATTGAGGTCATGACGAATGAAGAGACGCATCTTGCTGATACCGCTCGTCGTCGCACTGGCGGTGTCCTGCACACCCACACAGAGGGTGACGCCGGCTGATGACCCGAGGCTGACTCCAAAGCCAACCAGGCCAGCGGTCACCCCGGTGCCGACCATGACGCCGATGAAACCGACTGCAACTCTGGCGCTGACCCCGACCCCCATCAAGCCAACCGCCACCTCGATGCCGACGACGATACCTGTAACCGCGGATTCTCTGCGCTTCCAAGCCCAGAGTTGCGACATGCAGATCGGGGCGGCGGTGGCAGCCGATCCGTTGCGGAGCGAACCCCTCTATGCCGAGACACTCGCGCGCGAGTTCAACCTGCTGACTCCAGAGAACAGCATGAAATTCGGTCCTGTACATCCGGATCGGGACCGCTACGACTTCCGTGACGCGGACGCCATCGTCCAGTTCGCAGAAGCCCACAGGATGCAGGTGCGCGGTCACACACTCGTGTGGCACAATCAACTGCCCGCCTGGTTGACCGATGGGAACTGGGCGCGCGACGTGCTGATCGAAATCCTGCGGGACCACATCCTGACGGTGGTCGGGCGCTATCGCGGGCGAGTCGTCGCGTGGGACGTCGTGAACGAAGCGGTGGGTGACTCTGGCTCGCTGAGGAACACGATCTGGCTGCGAGTGATCGGGCCCGAATACATCGACATGGCCTTCCATTGGGCACACGAGGCAGACCCAGAT
>DATKTN010000197.1:0-5637 GCA_035531135.1 Anaerolineae bacterium | reverse complement strand
CGGTCGTTGACCTCCTCGATCCCCTGCGCGTTGACGGAGACGTCCCCCAGCTGCCGGGCGAACGGCTGCGCGAAGTGCGTCTTGTACCAGGCGTACCAGTGGCGGCGCAGCGCCTTGGGCTTGCCGTCGCCCTCGGGCCCTTCCTGCCAGTCGAACACGGCCATCTGGCAAATGGTCGCGAGTCTGCTCAGCGCGATCCTGGAGAAGCCGTCCATGTCTTCATGCAGTGCTACAAAGTCGGATACTTTCAGCGCGTCAGTGATCGGGTTGTGGTCCGTGGGCAGCCGTTCGGGATCAACGTCTATGCGGCGCAGCATCGCCTTCCCGAAGTCGTCCAGGAATTGCGTCCAGTCCATCGTGCCGTTCATCGGATGCTCCCTTCTTTTGTATGTCATACAAAATCTACGGCCATGGGCTCCACGCCCACGTCAGCTCGTACCGACCTAATATTCGTACCCCACGGCGAACTTGGTGTCGGGGTGCTGCCGCTCCAACCTGCGGCGCGCTGTTTCGCAATCCCCAAATCGCCCGCTGAACCAGTGGTTCGCATAGAACGGGAAGTGGACGGTGATGTAGTGGTCCACGTCCCATGCGCCGCGCCCCTCGACTTCCTTCCAGGACAACCCCGGCTCCTGCCCGTCGTGCGTCTGCCGGTACATCTCGACCAGCCTGCGGTATGCCGTTTCCGGCTCCACCGTGCCCGCCTTGTACCTGGTGACGATGGATTTGATCTCGGTGACGTGCGGCCCTTCGGCTTGTTCGACCCACCATACTGGCATCTTAGACCTCCTCCGCCTCTATCGCGCTGAGGATCTTCTCTACCGTTCCCAGCACGCCCGACACGGCCTTTTCCACGTCCCCGTTGTACCCGGCGATGTAGTCCCTGGCGTTGCCAGTGTAGTCGTACCCGTACATCGCTCCCAGCACCGCCGCCGTGAACTCTGCCGCTGCTTCCTGCTCGGGGTCTTGCCCGCCCTTGAGGTTGCCCGCAATCCTGGCGTGGACCGCGTGGCCAAGTTCGTGGAAGAATACCCGTGGCTCGTGGGAACCGAGCGCGATCACCTTGCCGTTGACCGTCGTGTTTCCGTATGCACCGACCATCTCTGGCACATACTCGACGGCGATCCCGAACCGTTCCGCGATGCCTGCCAAGGGCGGCGGTTTCGCGGGCGTGTAGTCGAACTTGGGCAAGCCGTCGCCTTTGGTTTCCCAATCTGGGAACACTGATACGGCCTTGAATGACAGCCAACTGATCTTCTTGTTCCCGTGCTCATCCATCTCGATCTCGCCAACCTCGTCCTTTTCGTAACGGACGATGGGGACCAGGATGTACACTGCCTTGGAACCCTTCTGGACTTGTCTCCCGGTCTCCTGCCATTGCCTATACCCGCGACAATCCATCGTCAGCTTGCCCATCAGCATTGTCTGGAACAGGACGAGCAGGCGGTTGTTGAAGCTCCACTCGCTTGACGGCATCTTGTCGTCCGGGTGCCGTGCGATGATTGCCATCCTCACCAGCTCGCCCACGTCGCCGCTGACCAGCCTTTCCTTTACTTCTTGAAGCGCCTCCGCTGCCCGTGCCGACAGCTTCATTTTGTCCTCCTGTCAAAAGTGCCCTACGCCTCGACCTCGAACTCGCCGACCTTCTCGTCGCCGACGTAGACCTCGACGAAGATCCCTCGCCGCGACCGAGCATACAGAATCTCTGCCTTCGGCCCGTGCGACCTGGTCGCCGTCTCCCGCGCTCTGTCTACCATCTCCCGCCAAAGTAGGTCCGGGTACTTCCCCGTTATCAGCATCATGCCTCCTGTCTTCCCCAGCTCGCGCGCAGCGTCTCGACGTGCGCCCGGAGCATCTTCAGCCCGATCCAGACCGCATCGACGACCATCGCTTCGTACGTTGGGTGCTGCCTGAAGCGTCGCGCCTGGCCTCGGCTCCCGTCGATCCACTCGCGGATCGCTACGGGCCCGTCGCCATGCAGGAGCAGTTGCCCGCAATAGCTGTATGAGAGGTTGAACGTCCCGCCCAGCCCCGGCAGCGCCACGCTCACGCGGCCCTGGCTCTCGGACAGCCGCAGGCGGGTGGTATAGCGCGATGTCCATTCGGGCACCCGGATCTCCACCTCGCTGCGGTTCGGGAATGCGTACCAGTCGAAGTTGAACTTGCTTTTCAGCTCGGCCTTGGTGTAGGTCGCCATTACGTTGCTCTCCTTGTGGCTTTGCCTACTCGGCCTCGACCCACGCCGCGCCTTGCAGCGGCGCGCGGTCCTCGTCGCTCATGTCGGCGGCGTTGGCTAGGGCCTGCTCCCTCGCGTTGTGCGGGGACATCGCCCAGATCGCCAGCACCGTGTCCTCCCCGCCGTATTGGACCGTCGTGCGGTGCAGCCGTTCGTGCCCGAGCTGCTCGTAAAGCCGCCGCGTCGCGTCGAACATCTCGAACGCGTCCGCGACCTGCTCGGCGGTGTCGCAGTTCCAGGACCACGTGGACATCTCCAGCGGGCCCAACCCCTGCAGCCCCTCGCTTCCCCAGTGCTGGTAGGACTTGAACTCGATCTGGTCTCGGCCGTTCCGGGAGACGACGGCGCGGACCCCGCTGCCGTCCCTGCTCACGAACCGTCGCTTGACCTCTATTGCCGTGCCCTCGTGCGTTGCCATCGTGCCTCCTGTCTTGCCTGTCCCGAATGTTCGTTCTATGATTACATTGTATCATACAATCAGAAGTTTGTCAATAGCCAGTTTCCCCTTGACGGGCGCCCCTTTTCGTGGTACAATGAAATCGGTGGGCTCGTGCCGCCCGCCAAGCTCCTTTCTCAGTGGGGGGCGGGGTTCCTGTCCCCCGTCCCCCCACGACCGACAGGGTCGGCACGCCCTCCGCAGGAGGAGCACGGATGGAAGAGAACGGGCAGGCCGCCACCGAGCGGCTCCGCCTCGAGTACGTTCCCCTCGACCTAGCCATGATGTGGGACGGCAACATGAAGCGCCACGATGTCGGCTCCCTGGTCCGCTCCATCGAGCGCCACGGGTTCAAGGACCCCCCCAAGTTCGAGCCGAAGCTCAACGACGGCCGCGGCAGCCTCGGCGAGGGCAACGGGCGCTTCGAGGCCCTGGGCGCGATGCGCCGCGACGGATACCCCGCCCCGCGCGGGGTGCTGGACCTGGAGGGCGCGTGGCACGTCCCGGTCCTGTTCGGCGTCGACGCGGCCAGCGAGGCGGCGGCGGAGGCGTACGGCGTCGACCATAACCAGATCACGATCATGGGCGGGGACTTCACCTTGTGGGACAGCCTGCGCATGTGGGACACCAGGTTCGGCGACCAGCTCAGGAAGCTGGCCGGGGCGGGCGAGCTGCCGACGAGCGTGGACGGCGACGCCCTGGACGCGCTGCTGGCCTCCGTCTCGGCGGAGCCCCCGGAAGGGTGGCCGGAGTACGACGAGTCCGTGGAGGGTGACGTCGAATGGGTCGAGTGCCCGAAATGCGGGCACAGGTGGCCCAAGTGAGCGGCTACCGGGACGCGCTCGACGCGGCATGGGCGAGGCACCTGGCCCCGAGGCGGGCGGGCGCACCGACCGTCGCCTCGACGTTCGCGGGCTGCGGCGGGTCGTCGCTGGGCTACTCGATGGCCGGGTTCCGCGAGCTCGCCGCGTCCGAATGGGACGCCGATGCGCGCGCGTCGTTCGGCCTCAACTTCCCTGGCGTGCCTGTTCTGGGCGGGGACATACGGGAGTTGTCCGCGGGGGAACTCATGGAGGCGGCGGGCGCCAGCCCCGGTGAGCTCGACGTGCTGGACGGGTCCCCACCATGCCAGGGGTTCTCGACCGCGGGCAAGCGCGAACTGGGCGACATGCGGAACCAGCTGTACAACGAGTTCGCCCGCCTGTTGGAGGGGGTGCGGCCCCGCGCGTTTGTGATGGAGAACGTCTGGGGCATGGTCAAGGGCAAGATGAAGCTCGTTTTCGCGGACTGCATGCGCAAGCTGAAGGCGGCGGGGTACGACGTTCGCTGCGCGCGGCTGAACGCCATGTGGTTCGGGGTCCCGCAGAGCCGGGAGCGGCTGGTGTTCGTCGGCGTCCGGGAAGGCCTCGGCGCCCGCCCTCGGCACCCGCGCCCGACCGTCGGCAGGCCGCTGACCGTTCTGGAGGCGATCGGGGACTTGTTCGGCGAAGGGAAGCGGAAGATTGTCCCGCACGGCGGCGGATGGTGGAAGGGGACAGAATGGGATGTTGACGTTCCTTTGCCCGCGGCGCTCGCAACGAGGGCGCCGACGCTGTGGATAGCTAATCAAGGCAGGGACGGCAAGGCATTGCACGTTTCCAGCGGCGCGGCACCGATGCGGCTCAAGCCGGCGGACGGCCCCATGCCCGCAATTGGCATTCGCGAAGGCTACATAGGGACGCCCGCGCTCGGGGACAGGTACGGCGCGGCATGGGGGGACGTCCCGCCGGGCGGCAACGCGGGGGACGTGCTAGGCAGGGGGCAGAACAGCTGCGTCAAGCCGCACCCCGGCAGGCCGTCCATGACGCTGCCGGCCATGCAGGGGAGGCACGGGTTCGCGACGGTGGTCCACTGGGCGGAAAAGCGCCCGCTGACGGTCGCGGAGGCGAAGCGCATCCAGTCGTTCCCGGACCAGTTCAGGCTCGCGGGCGGGTACACGTCGGGGTGGCGGCAGGTCGGCAACGCCGTCCCGCCGCTGATGATGGAGGCGGTCGCCCTATGCGTCGCGGCGACGCTCGCGGAGGCGGACGGCCACGCGGACCAGGCGGGCGCAGGCGGGGAGGCGCGCTGATATGTCCGACTCCCAGACCCGCAGCGGCAGCCAGCCCATCGCGCGCAGCGCCCCGTCGGCCGTGAGGTCCCGCTCGCGGTTCCGCAGGAACTTGGCGGCCCAATACTCCCGGTTGTTCGCGGGGCACTTTCCTTCCCCGAAGAACGCCCGCCCATGCCAGAAGTCGCCGTCCACGAACACGGCGACCCTGGCGGACGCGAACGCGAAGTCGGGCGTGCCGGGCAGGTCCCGGCGGTGCTTGCGGTATCGCAGGCCCATGCGCCAGCACGCGCGCCTCAGCGTCACCTCGGGCTTCGTGTCCCTCGACGGGATGGCCGCCATGATCCGCGACCGCTCCGGCGTAGTCGGGCATTCGGGGTTCACGTTGCGCCTAGTCCTCGGGGATGGAGACCCATACCGTGCGACCCCCGACCTTGGCCCTGTACAGGGTCACGTCGGTGGCGATCCGCGTTTCCCGCGGCGTCCCCTTGCCCCTGACGACGACGAGCTTCCTGGTCGCATTTACCTTTCCCATCTACTTGACCTCCTCGACGTTGAACGTGCCGATCTCCGCCATGTAGCTGCAGAGCTCGTATACGGCGCCGCTCATCGCATGCATCCGGACGACGCCGCAAAGGGACGCGGCCTTGCCCGCCTCGTCCGGCTCCTCGACCTGGACGCCGGAGATCCCGCGGATCTCGACGATCTGGCCGTCCACGAGCGTCTGCAGGTTTTCCTTGGTGATCTGGTGCAGTCCCATTTCGGTCCCTCCTATCGGTCTGTGAAGATTCATTCTACAGATACATTGTATCACAGAACAGGAAACTTGTCAATGGCCAATTCCCTGAACAATGGGGCTGAACGTGGCTAGGGCGA
>DATKTN010000196.1:0-2121 GCA_035531135.1 Anaerolineae bacterium | reverse complement strand
CCTCCATCTCGGCTTGCCGGGTCTCGTCGTCGGAGAGATCCCCGTCCAGGATGTCAGAGAAGTCGTCGTCGGACCCAGAGCGCAGGCTGTCGGCGGCAGCGTCAAGGGGAGCCCGTGCGGGCTTCCCGCTGCCGAGTTCCTGCCGGACCAGTTCCTGGATGTCCACGTCGGGCTCCAGGTCACGCAGTCCCTCGTGTGGGTCGATCGGTCGTGGCACTCAATCCTCCTTGGCGAGCTACAGACGCTCGCAGACGTAGGTGACGGCGGCCTGCCCACCCACGTTCGCCTTGGCGCTCGTGGAGCGGATCCGGTCACCGGCCTTGAAGTAGTTCAGGGCGCTCGGGCACTCGACGTCCCGGAGCCCAATGGCCCCCGAGGCGGCGAACGAGAGCGCGCCACCCGTGATCGCGGTCGCCACATCGGCGGGCGTCACGAGTAACGGGGTCACGGTGCCGGGGCTGGTCGCGGCCAGCGCGGTCACCACGGTCCCATCGACCGACACGACCCGACCCGTGAAGTTGAGCGGGATGTCGGTGCTCCCGATGCTCACGGTCTCGAACCCCGCGAGCACGGTGAATTGCACGAGATCGACGCCCGCCATCTGCCGGAGGTCCACGACCTCGTCGATGTTGGTGCCGTCGTTCCCGACCTTGCACAGGTACTCCGAGTTGGCCGGCACGATCGAGCCGCCGACCTCGGGCTTCGCGGCCCCAGCGGTGACCTCGGTGGTCGCCACCGCGCCCGTCGTCCCATTGACGTACACGTAGGTGTCCACCGTCGCGGTCGTCGAGATCGTCGCGCCCGCGATCCGGTACTCGGTATAGCCCAACGGGCTGGTGGTGCTCTTGATCCGGACGATGCCGGGGTAGTACACGAAGTCGAGCAGGTTCCCTGGATCGGGACCGATCAGCCCGCACACGACGCCCGTGGGCCGCACGCCCATCATGGCCTCGAGATGAATCCCTTTGTTGCTCTTGCCCACTGGATACACTCCTTGGTTTGCCCCTCGTGATTACATCAAGGCGATCGAGGACCGACGCGGGTCGGCCGCGCCCGGAGCCGTCGCACCCCTAGCGAGGTCTTCGCCTTTCGGCGCGCCTTCTTCCCCACCTGGTACGGCTTCCTCGCCGCCGGCTTCACCACCCAGGCTGGGTGGCATCGCCGCCGCTGCCATCGCACCCATGCGCTGCATCTCGGCGACTTGCAACTGTTCGTGCAGGAAGACGTGCATACGGAACATCTGCTGCATGGCGGGATCTCCGTCCCGGAAAGCAGGCGTCTGCATGTATCGCTTATGCACGAGGAGATGGGTCGCGTGATCATGCTCTGGGAACACGGGCGACAACGCGCCAAGCTGTAACTCCAGATTCTCACGCACCGCCATCGAGTAGGCCGGTCCCCCCGGCCGCAGGGCCCGGTTCACGTCCGGGTAGTTCAGCACCTCCAGACCCATCTGGGGCGGCAGCATCTGGGCGCCCACGAGGGCGAGCACACGATTCTGCTTCTCCTGACGGGACTCCAGCACCTGACTCTCTGGGTGCGGGTAGGCATGCACGCGCCCCTTGAACATGTCGCGGGACACTTGCAGGAACTCGGCGGCCTGGTCTTCACCGGACAGGACGAGGAGGCGGTCGTCGTCCATACAGGCAGCCAAGATGTGGCCGATCTTGTCGGCAACCCGCGCCCAGCCGTAGCTGTGCAGCCGGATCGTCGCGCCCCACACACGGTCGGTGTCGAAGCGGACCTCACGCTGGAGTTCTCCCGAGGCGTCAGTCGTGACGGGCATCCCCTCGGATCCGAAGGGCTGGGAGCCCAGCAACTGCATCCACTGCTGCATCCGATCGGCGAGTTCGATCGACCCACGGGGAAGCTCGGCCGGCGGGAAGCGCCAGAACGGCGGGCCCAGTGCCGGATTCAAGTTCCCCTGGATGTTCGCTCCCGGCTTGTTGAGATGCGCGGTGTCCTCTTCGGAGATCGCGTTCTCATTCCACACCGTGAGCGGTTGCTCGTTGTAGTCCACCGCATCCTGGGCCCCGGCCATCCGCCGGTTCATAGCCCGCTGGATCGGGTTGATGATTTCGAGGTCACCCATCCCCTCGTTCCGGAACGGGACCGGGGTCG
>DATKTN010000195.1:0-4354 GCA_035531135.1 Anaerolineae bacterium | reverse complement strand
GGTTGCCCGTCGATCGCGACGACGACGTCACCGCCGATCCGGCGCTCCTCCCCATCCACGGTGATCGTCTGGTCGCTGCCCCGCAGGCCAGCCTCGTCGGCAGGGCCGCCGGGCACCACGTCAGCGACCAGCGCGCCGCGTTGGCCGGCCTCCAGTTCCATCGCCTGGGCCAGGTCGGGGTCCAGCGAGGTGCCGCTGATCCCCAGCCAGGGATGCGCATACCGGCCGTCCTCGATCAGCGCCGGGACGACCTTCTGGACGATGACGGAAGGCACCGCAAACCCGATGCCTGCCGAGGCCCGCACCGGCGAGATGATGGCAGAAGTCACGCCGATCACCTCACCCCGGTCGTTCACCAGCACGCCGCCCGAGTTCCCGGGGTTGATGGGGGCATCCGTCTGGATGACGTCCGGGATGGTGTAGGAAGGCCCCGCACCGCCGTTGGATTCTACCGGCAGTGAGCGCTCCAGCGCGCTGACGAACCCCACGGTCATGGTGTTCTCCAGGCCGAAGGGGTTGCCGATCGCCACGGCGAGGTGGCCGACCTTGACCTGGGTAGAGTCGGCCAACCGCACCGGGTACAGGTCCCCGGCCGGCAGATCCACTTTCACCACCGCCAGGTCGCTGTCCGGGTCGGTGCCGACGACGGTCGCAGGCACGGTCGTCCCGTCGGAGAACACGACCTTGATCTTGTCGGCCCCGTCTACCACGTGGTTGTTGGTCACGACGTGGCCCTCTTTATCCCAGACAAAGCCCGACCCCGACCCCCGCTGGTACTGCTCCTGCGGTGGCTGCTGGGGGATGGGCATCCCTGGCAGCATCTGGGGTAGATCCACCCCCGCCGTCCCCTTCTGTAGCACCTGAATGTTGACCACGGAGGGGCTGACGTCCTCGTAGATACGCTCCAACGTTCCCTCCAGCGCCGCCAGCGCACCGTCCGTCGTCGTCGGCACGGGCTCCGCCGCCCTGGGGGCCGGCGTCGCCGTCGGGACCTCCGCGGCCGGAACGTCTACGGACGGCACGTCCGCCCGCACCTCCTGTGCCGGGAGCATGCTCAGTGCACCACATCCCGGCAGCACCGTTATCGCAAGCGCCACGATCAGCGCCAGCCATAACATCGACTTTTTCATCTTGATCATCTCCTCTTTTTCTACCTGTTGCAGGTATGCTTTACGGCGACAGGTCTTATCCTGCGGCCGTTCGTCGAGTAGCATACCACAGCGAGGGGTGGTTTGTCCTTAAGAGGAGCTATGGATCACCTTAAGCGAAGCTTAAGGTGAGAGTGCGGGAGATCGGGGACATTTCGGGGTACCTTCCTGCAGCAGGGGGAGACAGCGGTTGCCCGGCTGGCCGTCGGACAGCGTGGGTCCGAGTGTGGGCAGGGCAACCGCTCAGTCTGTGCTGCGTTCTCCGCCGGTCGACCGGCGGGGCAGTGAAATCGTGAAGGTGCTCCCTGTGCCGGGTGTGCTCTGCACCTCGATGCGCCCGCCGTGGGCGGCGACCAGGTCCCGGGCGATGCTCAGGCCCAGTCCCATCCCCTGCGGGAAACGGCGGTCCGCCGGGCCGCGGTAGAAGGGGGCGAAAATGCGCTCCTGCTCCTCCGGCGCAATGCCGGGGCCGGAGTCGCGCACGCAGACCCAGACCTCCGACTCGTCTGCGCCCGCACTCAGGCCAATCTCCCCGCCCGGCGGCGTGTACTTGATCGCGTTGCTCACCACGTTGCCCAGCGCCTGCGCCAACCGGTCGGGATCGATCTCGAGCGCCGGCAGGTCAGCGGAAAAGTCGGCCTGCCAGTGCAACCCCTTGTCCTGGGCCGCCTCCCGCCAGGGACCCAGGACCTGCACCAGCCACGCGTGCAGCGCGGTCGGCCTGCGGTCCAGCTCCAGCGGTCCCAGTGCCTGGTCGTACAGGTGGGTCAGGTCGTCCAGGAGGTGTTGCATCCGCCGCACCTCCGCATCCATTCCCTCGAGCAGTTCCTGCCGTACCGCCGGGTCCTCCTCCGCGCCACTGGCGAGCGCCTGGATCGCCGAGAGCAGCGCACCCAGCGGCCGGCCCAGTTCGTGCACCAGGTTGGCGAGCAGCCGCTGGCGGGCTTTCTCCATGCCCTGCAACTGTTCGGCCAGTGTGTTGAAGGCGCGCAGCAACAGCCGGATCTCGTGCGGCCCCTGTTCGGGCAGCGCCGCCAGCGGGCGTCCGCCGGCCATCAGCGAGATGGCCTGCGTGGTCCGCCGGAGCGGGCGCTCCAGGTCGACGGCCAGGAACCAGCCCATCCCAATGCCCACGGCCAGCCCACCTGCCAGCACCCAGGCGATGAACGTGCGCGTCCGGGGAAAGCGCTCGTAGACGCTGGAGAGCGGGTCGGTCAGGCGGATCACCCCGGCGATCCGCCCGCCGATCGTGACCGGCACCAGCACCTCGGCGGCGCCTGTGCCCGGCTGCTCGCCATAGTCCACGCGCACGACGGCCCCGCTGAGCAGCACCTCGCGGAACCCGGGGATCTCCAACTTCCGCCCCAACGACGCCTGGTCGGCACCATCGGTGGACGCGAGCAACACGCCGTCTGTGTCCAGGAGCATCACTCGGGCCGTCAGGCGCGCCCCGATCCGGGCGGTGAAGGCCTGCGCCTGGGCCGGGTCGAACCATATTTGGGGATAGTCGCTGGCGACGGCGGCGACGAGCATGGCCTGCCGCTCCAGTTCGTTGGAGAGCCCCGCCAGGAGCACCTGCGTCTCCAGCAGGTACGTCAAGGCGACGCCCACGAGCGGGATCACGACCAGCAGAGGCAGCACGTGGCTGAGGATAAAACGAGCACGCAGCGAACGCATCTTTGACCTCTTGCGCATCATGTATGCTGTGTTCCGTGTCTCGTCGTCATCACGCATCACGAAACACGCATCACGGTTCACTTCACCAGTTTGTATCCCACCCCGCGCACGGTGACGATGCGCCGGGGATGCCCGGGGTCGTCCTCCAGTTTCTCGCGCAGCCAGCGGACGTGGACGTAGACTGCCTGTGGCTCGCCAGCGTACTCCGCGCCCCAGACGCGGGCCAAGAGGTCGTCAACCGAGACGACGCGGCCAGCCTCCAGCGCCAGCGCGTAAAGCAGATCAAACTCGCGAGGGGCCAGCGCCACGGCCCGCCCGCCCACGGTCACGGTGTGCGCCGCCGGGTCGATCACCAGGTCGCCCACCGCCAGCGGGGTGAGCCCCCTCGCGGGAGCCGGCGCCGGCGCGGCCCGCCGCAGCACGGCCTTGATGCGGGCCAGGAGGACGTCGATGTCAAAGGGCTTGGTGACGTAATCGTCGGCGCCCAGCTCCAGCCCGAGCACCTGGTCCAGCTCGCGCCGGCGCGCAGTGACAAAGATCACCGGGACGTCGATGTGTTGCCGCAGGTTGCGGAGCGCGTCCAGCCCGTCCATCCCCGGCAGGCCGATGTCCAGCAGCACCAGGTCCGGTGGATCGAGCCGGGCCTGGGCGAGTGTGTCCTCCGCCGTCGCTGCCGCGCTCACGCGGTAGCCGGCCTTCTCCAGGTTGAAGGCCAGGCTGCGGCGCAACAGCGCGTCGTCGTCGACGATGAGGATGTGGTGACTCACGTACTGTTCCTCTCATCGCCAGGCACCATGCTACGGCTCCAAACCCTGTTGTGCGCGCCGGCGGCGGCTCTCAAAAAGCCGCGCAGCGATCGCGCCGAACGCAAAGCCGCCGACGTGGGCCATGTAGGCGACCCCACCCGTCTGCGTCTGGACGAGCGCCCCAACTTCGCTGAACACCTGGGTGAGAAACCACAGCCCGACCAACACGATGGCGGGGACAAAGGCCACCTGCGAAAACCAGCCTAACAGCAACACCGTGCGAATCCTGTCGCGTGGATAGGTGATCAGGAACGCACCCATCACCGCCGCGATTGCGCCGCTGGCCCCCAGGTTGGGAACGGTGGAGGCCGGGTCAATGGCAACCTGCGCAACAGTGGCCGCCAGCCCGCCCAGCAGATAAAAGACCAGGTAGCGCACCGGTCCCATCACGTCCTCGATCTCTGGACCAAACACCCAGAAGAACAGCATGTTGCCGATGATGTGTATCCACCCGGCGTGCATGAACATGGATGTCAAGATGGTGATCCAGTTGCGCCCGGCTACGATGTCGGCCGGCACGAGCGACCACCGGTTTACGAACGCGTCCCCGCCCGCCAGCTCGAGCAGGAACACCAACACGTTTGCTCCAATGATCAGCGCGGTGATCAGGGGAAGGCGCAAGGGTCGCCGGTCTGCATCGCCCAAGGGAATCATGGTTCACCTCCAGCCAGATAAAAGTGGGTCCGAGATCGACTCACCGGACAAGGGTGGGACTCCGTCTTG
>DATKTN010000194.1:0-13173 GCA_035531135.1 Anaerolineae bacterium | reverse complement strand
ACCCCGATCACGCGCTCAAGCCGGGGGTCCCTGCCGACGCGGTGATCGCCACTCAGGAGCAGTAGCAGATGGGCAAATCCCAAATCCCAAATCCCAAGTCCCCAATTGGCCATTGGTCATTGGTCATTGGTCATTGGTCATTGATCATTGGTCATTTGTCATTGGTCATTTTGCTGGCCGGCTGTGGTAACGCTCAGACGGACGGCCCGATCACGGCTTCGGGCTTTATCGAGGGTGAGGAGGTGGCCGTCGCGCCGGAGACGTCGGGCCGCACCGCCGAGATGCGGGTCGATCGCGGGGACGCGGTACGGGCCGGTGACGTGCTGGTGCAGCTTGACGGCGCGCTGCTTCAGAGCAAGCGGCTGGAGGCCGAGGCGGGGGTGGCATCCGGCCGCGCCAACCTGGCCCGCGTGCTCGCCGGCGCACGTGTGGAGGAGATCACTGCTGCGCGGGCCGCCCTGGCCCAGGCGGAGGCCGAGCGGGATGGGGCGGCCCAGGCCGTCATCAACGCCCGGGAGGCGATCAGCAATCCTCTCTCGCTCGACGTGGAGATCAGCGCCGCCCGCACGCAGGTCAGCCTGGCCGAGCAGAACGTCGAGATGGCGGAGGCCAACCTGGCGGAGACGGAGCTGAAGCACCACGTCTACGCCAAGCAGGGGGGGGACACGGAGCGCGCCTGGGACCTGCAGTTGCAGGCGGCTCAGGCTGCGCTGGCCCAGGCCCAGGCCGAACTGGAGGGGGCTCAGCAGGTCCTCAATGCCCGGTGGGCCATACGGGCCAATCCTCTCACGCTGAAGGCTGCACTCCACAACGTGGAGATGCAGCACAGCGTCGCCGAGGCGCGGGTGGCGGCCGCGCGGGCGGCGTTGGGTGAGCTGGAGGCCGGCCCGACCGGGGAGGAGATCGCGATGGCCGAGGCCCAGATGCGCCAGGCCGAGGCTGCCGTGCGCTTGGTTGACGCCCAGATCGCCCAACTCACGCTGGTCGCCCCGATGGACGGCGTTGTCACCAGCCGCAGCGGTCACGCCGGGGAGACCGCGACGGCCGGTGCGCCGCTGCTCACGATCGCCAATCTGGACCAGGTGACGCTCGTCATCTACATCCCCGAGACTCGCATCGGGCAGGTGCAGGTGGGCCAGGAGGTGGAGGTGCGGGTGGACTCTTTCCCGGAGCGCACGTTCGTGGGGCAGGTGGCGAGCATCGCCGGCGAGGCCGAGTTCACCCCGCGCAACGTACAGACGCAAGAGGAGCGCGTCAACCTGGTCTTTGCCGTCAAGGTGCGCATCCCCAACCTCGACTATGCCCTCAAGCCGGGGATGCCCGCCGATGCAACGCTCCAGCCTGCTCCCGGCGCAGACACTACAGAATGAGGGCGAGGGGTAGCATTGACGGTTGTTCGCCAAGCAGGTATAATCGCGCAGGTCAGACTACCATGACAAGGAGTCCCGCAGTGCTATCCTCCGGCTCTCGTGATCGCTCCATAGCGCGCCTGTCTCAGGGCATACTGGCGGTGTGTACGCTGCTGGTTGCCCTGTTCTTTCGCACCTACAACCTTGACCTGGTTCCCCCAGGGTTGGATGGCGACGAGATGTTCATCGCGTGGGACGGGCTTCACGCGTGGACGAAACCCTTCACCGTCTTCGTCCCAACCAACTATGGGGTCGAGACCATGCTGATCTATCTGGTCGCATTGACGACCCGCCTGCTCGGGGTAGGGGCCTGGACCGTGCGGTTGCCGTCGGCGATATGTGGAACCATCGGTCTCGCGTTGACCTGGGCGCTCGCCAGGCGATTGTTCAACTCCCGCGTCGCCATCCTGACGACGGCGTTGACGGCCGTATCGCTGTGGCCAGTTCTGCTCAACCGCGTCGCGCTGCGGGCTGGCCTCCAACCCGTCTGTCAAGCTGCCGCGATCTATGGGCTGTGGCGCGCTCTTGACGAGCGCAGTAACCGGTGGGCCGTCGTGGGCGGCGTGTTTTCGGCGCTGACCCTCTACACGTACACACCCAGCCGTGCCTTTCCGGTGGTCTTGGTCCTCTGGCCACTGACGGCTCTGATCAACGGTCGGCATATGTTGCGCGCGAACACGAAGCGGTTGATATTGGCCGGGCTGGTCGCGGTCCTGGTCTTTATGCCGCTCGGCCTCTATATACTCCGGTATCCTGACATATACAACCAACGGGTGCAGGAAGTCGACGATGATCTGCAGCGATTTCTGGCAGGCGATTTCGACCCGGTCTTGCGTTCTGTGGTTGCCACGCTGCGCATGTTCACACAAGTCGGCGATTGGAATTGGCGCTACAATCCCCCTGGACGTCCGGTGTTTGACAAGGTGACGGGTGGGTTGTTCTACCTGGGCCTGGCCGTTTCGTTGTGGCGGCTGCGACGACCATCCTACTCGTTGCTGCTGATATGGCTGCCGGTTATGCTCCTGCCAAACACACTCGGCACTGGCGCGCCTTCGTTTTGGCACTCGGTTGGGGCGTTGACACCCATCTATTTGATGCCGGCCATCGGTGCCGATTTTCTGTGGGAGCGGCTTGCTCGTTGGTCGCAGCGTTTCGATCAGCGCGGTCTTGTCACCCGGTGGTGTCTGCCCCTCGCAGCCATTGTTGGACTGGCTCTGGTCGGTGCCGACACGTGGCACGATTACTTTGACGAGTGGGCTCGTGATCCCCAGGTCCTCCACACCTACGAGGCCGACCTGGCCGCCGCCGCCCGTTACCTGAACGACTACACCCCCGCTGACACGCCGGCCTGGATCTCGAGTGACTATCCTGGCGACCTGAGCCGGCGCGTGTTCAGACTCCAGTCCACGTACGCTGGCCCGGTGCGTTGGTTCAGCGGTAGTTCCGCCACGGTGTGGCCGTCTGGCTGGGCCGGTCAGGACGTGCTGATCCTCTTTACCCGATCGTCCCCTCCCAACCCGGATGCGCTGGCTGTGTTGAGCGACTATTCGATCTACCACGAGAGCGACGCCGCAGGCCGGCCTCACTTGTGGGTCTATCGGCTTCCCGGGGAAGTGTTGTCCGATGTGCCGTGGCTCCCTGCCCACGCGCGAAGTGGCCGTTTTGCCTACGACCGGGAGATTCTGGGCTACGACGTGCCTGCACAGGTCCAACGCCAGACCGAGGTCCCCGTCGTCGTTTACTGGCGCGTGCCGTCGGATTTTCAGTATGACGTCGACGATTTGCCGCATAGCTTTGTCTGCGTGCAGGATGCATCTGCGGACCAGTGCCTGGACGACGTGTCACACTACATGGTCTATCCCCTGTGGGACTGGACCCCCGGGGACGTGGTGGCCGAGCGGTATATGGTGCCCGTGCCGGCCGATCTGTTGCCGCAGACGACGTACTTTTACATCGGCATGTTCACCAGCGCCGGCGAGGTCAGCTTTGCCGACGAGAATCGCGCCGGTGCTCCGCTTCTCGCCGGTCCGGTTGAGGTCGTGGGGACGGCCAGCGTGGATCCCAAGTGGGATGCGGATACGCCGACGTTCAACCAGGATCTGGCTCTGATCGACTACTGGGTGCCGACAGAGCTGTCGCCGGGCAGCACGTTGGAGGCCGATCTGCAGTGGCAGGCGATGCGCTCCCCAGGAAGCGACTACGTCGTGCGCCTGGAGCTGCGCGACCGCGCTGGTGATCTCGTGATATCGGTGGAGGAACTATTGGGCGCCGACCGGCACCCGACCAGCCAGTGGGTGAGTGGTGAGCCCGGGTACACCTTTCCCAAGATGCAGATCCCGCCCGATCTGGAGGGCGGCGATTTCGACGTCTATTTGGCCTTGTTGGAGGCTACCAGCCGCCAGGCGGTCGCGTCCCCCTTGCACCTGGACACGCTGTCCGTCTCTGGCCGGCCGCACTACTTTGATCTGCCCGCACCCGAATACCCGTTGACCGCCGACTTTGGGTCCAGCATCCGCTTGCTGGGCTTTGACCTCAGGCAAATGACGCCCACGCCGGGAGGGCAAATCGAGGTCGTCCTGTATTGGCAGGCATTGGACACGGTCAGCGAAGACTACAAGGTGTTCGTGCACCTGTACCATCCGACCATTCCGGGAGGCCTGCCCGGCCAGCACGACAGCCCGCCGGGGAACGGCGCGTTTCCGACCTCGAGCTGGTTGCCCGACGAGGTCGTGACCGATCCACATCTGATCATGATCGAGCCTGAGGCGGCTCTGGGCGTCAGCAAGATCGGGGTGGGACTATACGTCTCCGACACGGGCGAGCGTCTGCCGGTTTCCGTAGATGGCCAGCCGCAGCCGGACGACGTGCTCATCATCACCGAGGTGGAGATACGATAAGAAGAGCAGGTCAGTCCCAGCGCCGCACATGGATCTCCCGATTCCCACTGTCCCAGTCGCACCAGGCCACATAACAGGTCAAGCGTTTCTCATCATCAGCGGCAGATACAACAGCATTGGCCGGACCGTGGTGTTCAGTTCGGCGTGGCCTGGGAAACTGCCAGGACCCGTGATGTTGGCTACATTGTGTAGCGTCCTCCCCCCGCGGCCTCCGACCGTTGTCGTGATGAGGATCTTGCCTGATTCGCCCGGCGTCAATGTCTCCAGATCCCACGTGATCAACTGGGGTGTCTGACTCGCCGGTGACGGGAAAACGGCTGTCACAGTGACGTCGGAGGGAGGTGTATCGGCCATCACAACCCCTGTCGCTGGCTGACTCCCGGCGTTCTTGTACCCAAGTGTGTACACCAGTTGGTCGCCCACATCAACCTCCGAGGCAGAACCCTTCTTCGTCACCCGCAGGATTGCTCCCTCACTGATGACCTGCGTCGCAAACACCGTCGACGTGACTATCCCTTGGCGGGCGTCCGCCAGCGCGGTGTTGGTGACCACGCCCACCGAGGCCGGTGCCGTGGTGGTGATGACGATTGTCCGGCTTTCCCCTGGCCCCAGGTCCCCCAGCGACCACGAAAGCGCAGGCAACGTCATCCCGTCCGGCGGTGGAGATGCCTCCACCAGTGGCAGGCCGGTGGGCAGGACGTCCACGACCGTCACGTCGTTCACCGGTTCATTGCCCGTGTTCTCGCAGTACAAGGTGTAGACCAGTTTGTCGTTGACCAATACGGCCTCGTAGCCCGTCTTGGTCACGCGTAGCCGGGTGGGTGGCTGCTCCACGCTCGTCAGCAGCGAAACGTGGACAGGGGGCACCAGGTCCGCCATCACCAGCGCATGGTTGTGCAAATGCTCATACCCTTCCCGCACGCGCACGC
The DNA here is from genome assembly GCA_035531135.1 of Anaerolineae bacterium. Taxonomy (GTDB): domain Bacteria; phylum Chloroflexota; class Anaerolineae; order B4-G1; family B4-G1; genus DATKTN01. The sequence continues at coordinate 7,938 of DATKTN010000194.1, read as the reverse complement.
GCACGGTTGCGGTCGCGTTCGTCGCCCCGATGGAGGGAGCGGTGAACAGGATCGCCCCGTCCTGGAAGGAGGCTGAGGGATTCGCCGACATAAACTGGACGCCGGCGGGCAAAAAGTCGTACAACCGCACGTTAAAGGCCTGCGATCCTGGGTTGGTGGTCGAGTAGGTGAGTGTGTAGACAATCTCTTCATCGGCTGTGGGAGTATCCTTGTCGACGGTCTTGAGCAGGCCAAGCTGAGGGTTGCCGACGGGAGGGATGGGGCTCTGAAAGGCCAACCGTGCGAGCGCGTCGGACGCGTTGGTCGCAGGGGTGGACGTGAGCCAGGATCCCAGGAGCCATAGTCCAGCCACGCCAATCAGCGCCAGGGTGGCTTTGGCGAAACACGATCTACCTCTCGCCTTTTCGTGAGACATTTTGACCTCCTATATGCTACATATGTGCATTACCCTGTATGCCAGGTTCCCTCCACCAGTGGGCCAATCGATTCCCCCTCTTGGATGCGGCGGATGGCCTCTGCCAGCAACGGAGCGATCGAGAGGATCCGCAGTTTAGGGTGATGACGCTCCTCGGGTACGTGGACGGTGTCGGTGACGACCAGTTCGGCGATCAGGTCGCTGTCCAGCCGCTTCACGGCTTTGGGCAGGAGCACGGGATGGGTGATCGCCAGGTAGGCCGGAGGCCGGGCTCCCGCCCGGATCAGTGCCGGCACTTGGGTCAGCACGCTGCCGCTGGCGATGAGGTCGTCGATGATGATCGGCGTCCGGCCAAAGATGTCCCCGGCGATGTTCATCACCTCCACGCCGCCCCCCTCTATCCGCCGCTTGTACATCACCACGAGCGGGAGGTCGAGCCGCCTGGCGTACCGGTTGGCCAGCCACCCCCGGCCCACGTCGGGGGAGACGATGGCGGCGTTCGCAAACTCGTCGCCGCGAAAGTATCCTGCCAGCACCGGCAGCGCCGTCAGCGGGTCCACCGGGATGTCGAAGAATCCCTGCGTGGCCTGGGCGTGGATGTCGACGTAGACGACGCGCGTCGCCCCCATCGACTGGATCATCCGGGCCACGACCCGGGCGCTGATCGCCTCCCGCCCCCGGGCCATGCGGTCCTGGCGGGCGTAGGGGAAGTAGGGCACGATCACGTTGATCGCGTGGGCCGATGCCCGGCGGAAGGCGTCAATCATCAACACCAACTCCATAAAGTGATCGTTGACCGGGGCCGAGCAGGGTTGGATAATGTAGATGTCCTGGTGGCGCACCAGTTCCTCGATCAGAACGTGGATTTCGCTGTCGGGAAACGTGGTGATCGATACCGGTAGCAATTCCTGACCCAGTTCGCGGGCCACGGCCTGGGCCAGCGGGCGGTTGGCTCGCCCGGCGCAGACGTGCATTTCACGATTAGACATCGTTCATCAGTTCCTCGACCTCGGGCCAGGGGAGCCCCGCCCAACCGAAGCGTTCCCAGTCCACGGTTCCGCGCTCGTCGAACTCGATCCCCTCGGCCTCGAGCAACGCCCGCTGGAAGTCGGCAGCGTGCCCCCGGCCACTGATCGAGATGCGGCCCCGGTTGTTGATGACGCGGTGCCACGGGACGTCGGAGCCCTCCGGCAGGCCGTGCAGCGCCCAGCCGACGGTGCGGGCGGCGTGGGGTTGGCCCAGCATGCGAGCGATCGCCCCGTAGGAGGTGACCTTGCCGGGTGGCACCTGGCGCACCAGCCGGTAGACTCGCTCGAAGAAGCCCTGCATGCTGCAGCCTCCCTGCTACAGCATCTCCAAGAACGCCGCCACGCGCTCCTGGACCGCCCCCTCGTTGTAGAGACGTGCATCGCACATGTCGGCCTCCAGGATGAGGATGGGGAGGCCCAGTTCATCTCGCAGCCCGTCGCGGACGTCGTTCTGGGTGACGGAGAAGGGTTTGCAGGATCGGTTGGCGTGCATCACCATCCCGTCCACATGGAAGCGCCGGGCCAGGTTTGCGATGATGCGCATCCGCGTTGGCAGGTCCACGTTGATGAACACGCCGGTGTAGGCCCGCGCCATGCTGACGAATGGCTCCTCCGGGTCAAGTTCGACCGTCCAGGCGTTGGTGTACGTGTCGGCGACGAAGCAGGCACCGGCGTCCATAAAGGGGCGGAACAAGCGGTACAGGCGGTACCAGATGGCGATGTTATCCCACAGGAGGCGGTATCGTTCGCCCGGCACTGCGCCGATACCCTGGATGACGCGGTCCTCGAGCTCGGCCTTCAGGTGGCGGTAGCAATCGATCGCCCGGCGCGTGCCGCGCAAGGCGACGATCGGGGCCATCGCGACGAACAGGTCGGGCGCGTTGATCGGGGAGGGCCGGTGCTGTCCGAACGCCAGGATCTCCTGCCACAGCGCGACCGCCTCGCGCGAGCGGGCCAGCACGGCCTGGAGCTTGTCGGGCTTCAGGCGGCGGCCTGTGTGCGCCTCCAGCCAGGCGACGAATTCGCGCAACTGGTCGGCGACGTAGCCGACGACGTGGGGGTCGGCCGGGGTCGCGCGCTGAAACGGCACGTCGAGGACAAAGAGGGGCACGTCGTAAAGTGCCGCCAGCGCCTCGTACCACTTGAGGACGGTGCCACAGATGTTGTTGCAGCAGACCAGTACGTCGGGGCGAACCATCCCGTGCAGCGGCGCATCCTTCGGGCGTAGCACCGCTCCAATGTGGCTGCGGGCGTAGGAACACAGGTCAGGCGGGTAGCCGGTCGCCTCGGCCACCTGGCACAGGCCGACGGCGGCTTTGCGCGCGCCGCACAGCGCCCCATAATTCTCCGGGTAGAGCGTGAGGATGCCCATCGCCTCCATGATCTCGACTGGCGCGCCGCTGGTGACGTACGCCAGTGGCCGGAACCGCGCCAACACCTTGCGCTGCACATAGTAGCGCGCCATCACACGGTTGATTCTTTTGAGTGACTGGAGGCGAGGATATTCGGGCATCTTCACACCCCGGAACTTTTTCACGGCAGCATCTCCATGAACGCCTCCACCCGCGTGCGCAGTTGGCCGGCCTGAGACGCCTGCTCCAATTCGACCAGCAGGTGGGGCACGCCAGCCCGGTCCAGTGCCTGGGCCATGAGCACATAGTCAAAGCCGTGGGGGTCGCAGAACTTTTGTCGGGCGAAGATGACGCCATCGGCGTGTCGCTCACGTACCAGCGATAGCAGGTGGGCAGCCCGGCTTGACTGTGCGTGATACTTGGTCGGCGTCGGCACGAGCGCCAGCAGCCGATCGGCCAGCGTTTCGAGAGGGTCGCTATCCGCCTGGCCGTGCGCTTGCGGCGAATCCCCGGCGACGTTCGCGTCGAAATACCGCTCTCCCAGGTCCAGCAGGTCGCCGGCGACGCGTCCACCGGCCTGCGCGACCACGTCGAAGAGGACGGGATCGGCCAGCCCGCAGCCGACCAGCAGGACGCGGGGTGAACTACCTTGGGCTTCCCTGCCGGGCGGGATCGTAGGCTGTTCGAGCAGCCAGGCCACGTGGTCGTTGTACGTCTCCTTCGGCGTCTGGAAAGCGGCCCGCACCAGCGCGTACAGGTCGGGCGGGGCGAAATCGGCGGCGCGGGCGTAGAGGCGGCGGACCAGCGCACGCGTGCGATTGTAGAGCGCGATGCTCCCTCGTAGTGCGTCGTCAACGACGCGGCGACCCGTCAGCGCCTGGATGTGCTCGCGCAGCGATCGCAGTTCGGCCAGGAGATAGACCCGGGCGGAGGGGCTGTCGAGGCGCAGCGGCATCCCAAAGTGGAACAGCGGGATGTGGGCCACGTTCCGCCGCCAGATGTCGGTCAGCCCCTGCATCGTGTCACACGTCTGGGCCAGCGCCATCCCGGCCAGGCCGTCCAGTCTGCCCGCCAGCGCCTGGTCGAGTGCGGAACCCGCGACCCAGCAGGTGAACCCGGGCAGGTGGGCGCGCGCGTGCCCCTCGTCATCTGGCGTGTGGAAGATGAACACGGGCGTGAAGCCCGCCGCGTGGAAGAGCTCCTCGGGCACGTAGGCGGTCAGGAAGCCGAACGTGGACTGCGGATTGCCTTTGGATTGCAGATTGCAGATTGCAGATTGCAGATTGCAAATTGCAAATTGCACGTCGTCGACTGTGTGGGATGTGGGGAGTGTTTCTGGTGGCATCGTCAATTCGTCAATCGCGGGCAATGAGCGCTGCGCCGATCGCCCCGGCCAGTTGTGCGTGCTCTGGCACGGTGATCGGTTGTCCGAGTTTTTCCTCCAGCATGCGGGCCACCCCCGCGTTGTGCGCGACGCCGCCGGTCAGCACGACCCTGTCCCGCACCGGGATGCGCCCGACCATCGTGGCGACACGGGCAGCGATCGCCCCGTGGATGCCGGCGATGATCTCGCCCCGGTCCGCGCCCGCAGCCAGGTGGGTGATGACCTCCGACTCGGCGAAGACGGTGCACGTGCTCGAGATCCTGGCCCGGCGCGGGGCAGCGAGCGCGAGTTGGCCAAAGTCGACCAGGTCTACCTCCAGCGCGTGGGCCATCACCTCCAGGAAGCGCCCGGTGCCGGCAGCGCATTTGTCGTTCATCACAAAGTCGAGGACCTTGCCGGCTGCGCCGACGGCGATGCCTTTGCTGTCCTGCCCGCCGATGTCGATCACGGTGTGCACGCCGGGGCACAGGTGGTGCGCGCCCCGGGCGTGGCACGTGATCTCGGTGACGGTACGGTCGGCTCCGGCGACCTGGACGCGACCGTAGCCGGTGGCAACCAGGCGGGCGATCTGCTCGTGAGCTAACCCGGCCTGCGCCAGCGCCCGATCGAGCACCTGGAGCGCGGCGGCGGCCCGGTCGTACCCGGCCAGGATGAGCGCCGTCGCGAGTAATCCCTCGTCGTCGAAGACAGCAGCTTTCGCGGTGATCGCTCCAATGTCCACGCCTGCCGTGACCATGTCATAGTCAGCTCGCCGACAGCCACTCGGCCGCGGCCTGTGGAAGAAGCGCCACCGACCCCTGCCGCACCGTCGGGTCGGGCAGTGATTCGATGAACAGCGAGCCGTAGCTCTTGGTCAGCAGCCGCCTGTCAAAGACGGCCACGACGCCCCGGTCGGTGCGGGTGCGGATCAGCCGCCCAAAGCCCTGCAGGAAACGCAGGATCGTCTCCGGCACGGCGTACTCGAAGAAGGGCTGGTCAAAGGTCTCGGCCCGGGCGGCAAAGATCGGATCGCTGGGGACGCTGAAGGGCAGTTTGGCGATCGCCAGGCAGCTCAATGCCTCGCCCGGCACGTCCACCCCCTCCCAGAAGCTGCGCGTGCCCAGCAGCACTCGCTTCTCGCCCTGGCGAAAGTTCTCCAGCAGTTGTGCCCGCGAGATGCCCTCTCCCTGTGCCTCAATGGTGATGCCGGCCTGTGCCAGCGGCGCGCGAATGGCCCGCATCGTGGCCCGCAGTTGGCTGTACGAGGTAAAGAGCGCCAGCGCCCGTCCCCCGGTCGCCCGGAAGAGCGCCGCCATGCCCTGCTCCACCGCCCGCTGGTAGCCCGGCTTCCCCGGCTCGGGGATGTCGTCCACCAGGTAGACCAACGTCGAGTTCTGGTAGTCGAAGGGGGAGCCGACCACCAGTTCGTCGGCATCCCAGGCGTTCAGCCGCTCGCGCAGGAAGTCGAAGGTGCCGCCGGTGCGCAGCGTGGCCGAGGTGAGCACGGTCGACTCCTTCTTGTGGAACAGGTACTCCTCGACCAGCGGCCCGACGTGCAGCGGGGCGGCGTGCAGACGCAGGTGATCGCCGCCGGGGTCCGATTCCAGCCAGTAGATGAGCGACGACGAGGGCTCGGTGATCATCTGGTGCACCTGATCCCGGGCCTCCCCCAGTCGCCGCGCCGCGCCCAGTATCTGGGCTTGCAGATCCTCAGCGTCGGGGACGTCAAAGCCGGGCAGGTCGTCCAACCCTCCTGCCAGCCGCTCCAACCCATCGACGACGGCCGCCAGCGGCGTGTTGGCGTCGTCCCACGCGATCTCGACCCCCTCCCAGGATGGCTGCACGCGCAGCCCCGACGTGATGCGGGCGCGGAAGGCGTATTGGCTGCGCTGGCCCTCCCTCTGCTCCTCGACGAATTCCTCCAGGCGATCGAAGAATGCCTCCAACTGGCGCACGGCCCGATCGGACGCCAGCCCGACCTTGCCGACGAAGAGTTCCACCTGTCCCATGACCTGGCGGGGCAGGCGGGCCTTCTGGCAGCGCCCGATCACCTCGGCCAACAGCCCGGTCAACCGGCCGGCCTGTTTCACCTGCCCGACTTCGCTCAACAGCCGGCGCATACTCGCGCGGTCGGTCTCGAAGCTGAGCCCGTTGGTCGTGGCCGCCTCCAGGTGGTGGGCCTCGTCCACGATGACGTACTTGTACTCGGGCAGCGCGCGGTTCTGCACCGCGACGTCGGATAGCAGCAGTGCGTGGTTGACGATGACGAGGTGGGCGGACTCGGCGGCGCGACGGGCGCGGTAAAAGTAGCAGGAGCCCTCGTGGAAACGGTGGCAGTGCTCCGGGTCGCAGCCCTCGTGCTCGGCCGAAAGCTGTCTCCAGATACCCCGTTCGACCGGGTTGGGCAAAAAGAGCCCGTCGCCGTCGCCGTCCACCGTCTCGGGCAACCAGATGAGGATCTTGGCCAGCACCCGGGCCTCGTCGGGCGATCTGGCCCCCCGGCGGCGCAGCCCCTGCAGGCGGGCCTGGCACAGGTAGTGGGAGCGGCCCTTGAGCACGGCAGCGCGAAACTCGAATGGCAGGACCCTGGTCAGGTCGGGCAGGTCCTTGTGATACAGTTGCTCCTGCAGGTTGATCGTGTTGGTGGAGACGACGACCCGTTCGCCGTTCCGCATCGCCCAGTCGACGGCGGGGATGAGGTAGGCCAGCGACTTGCCGACGCCGGTGGGGGCTTCGACCAGCAGGTGCTGGCCCTGGTTGAGTGCCTGTGCCACGCCACGGAGCATCGCTACCTGTTCGGGACGGTACTCGTAGCCGGGGAAGTGCGCCTCGAAGGCCCCACCTTCCTCCAGGAGCGCCGCTAACTGCGCCACGTCCAGCGGCGTTCGCTCCCCGGCGGGCTGCAAGGGGCGCGCGTTCTCCGCCACGGCAAACAACGGTGCCTGGGGGACGACATCCGGCCGGGGCCTGGCGCGCCGCTCGGGCGGGTGCCGGGCGGCTTCCTCCAGCGCGGCGCGGAAGAACTCGGCGGCGGCCCACCGGGCCCGTTCGCCGTGGCCGATGATCTCTTTGAGCACCCGGGGCGGGAGGCCCGCTGCGCGGTGAAGCAGCACGCGGAAGAGGCGGTGGCTGGCGCGCGCGTCGTCCAGCGCCCGGTGTGCCCGCTCCATGTCGATCTCCAGCAGGGTCGCCAGCGCCACCAGGCTGTACCGGTCGGCGTGTGGGAGGAGCACGCTCGCCAGCTCGAACGTGTCGAGCGATTCGTTGTCGATCAACTGGGAGTGGCGGCGCACGAAACCCAGGTCGAATTGGACGCTGTGGCCCACGATGGGGCACTCGCCGGCGAAGCGGGCCAGCCGGCCCAGCACGTCGTGCAGGCCAGGTGCGCTGGCCACGTCCTCGTCGCGGATACCGGTCAGTTCGGTGATGGGGAGCGGGATAGGGCGACCAGGGTTGACGAAGGTGGAGAAGGTGTCCAGCACCTCGTCGTCGCGGAACTTGACCGCACCGACCTCGATGATGGCGTCCCGGTCAGCGTCGAGGCCAGTCGTCTCCAGGTCAAGCACTACGTAGGTTCGGGGCATGGGTCCTCATTTCTAGGCCGCAGTCGAGCGGCGTACGGAGGATTATACCGCAGTGGGGGGGAAGGGGCAAGGGAGCAGGGGAGACAAGGGGACAAGGGGACAAGGGGACAAGGGGACAAGGGGCAGGGGAGCAGGGGGGCAGGGGGACGGGGGGACGGGGGGACAGGGGGACGGGGGGACGGGGGGCTCTGTGTGG
>DATKTN010000193.1:0-16551 GCA_035531135.1 Anaerolineae bacterium | reverse complement strand
CCGCCACCGTCCCGCTCCAGCGGATCTGCCCGCCTGCGTAGGTCGGCGCGAGGCCGGAGGTGGTCGCCAGCGTCCCCGTCAGCACGACCATGCTGTCTGGAGGCGTGTCGGTCAGCGTACCGTTGGCCCCCCGGCTGCCGGTGTTGCTGATGACGACGGCGTACGCGACAGTTTGGCCGGCGGGGAAACAGCGGGGCGTGGCGGACTTGCGCGAGGTGACCAGCACCGGCGCGGGCCCGGTCAGCACCGTCGTGAACGCCTGCCCCCATTCATCGTCGCTGAACGGCTCCCGGTTGCCCGCCCGGTCGCGGGCGCGGGCGCGGAAGAAATACGTGTGGCCGTGGGTCCCACTGAACGTCCCCGACGTCGCGGCCGTGCCGGTCAGCCAGCCGGTCCACGCGCCCTCGTAGCCGTCGCGCGCTTGCACGTCGTACGCGGCGATGCCCGGCCAGGCGTCCTCCCCGGTCCAGGTCACGGTGAACGGAGTCGTCCCCACCCACGGCGGCAGTGGATCGACCGATGAGGTGGGCGGCGTGCAATCCCGGGGGTTGACCGCCGCCAGCGGGCTCCCCTCGTCGTCCATGTACACGCAGGACACGTCGTCCAGCCCCCGTCCCCCCGTCCCCACCGACGCCGTGAACGGATCCCCCGGCGCGACGGCCGGCAGCGCCCAGCGGGCCAGCTCGGCGCAGGTATTCCGGTCCCAGACGGCGAGCGTGCTCGTGCCGGCGGCGCGGGGTGCGGTCGAGTGCACGCCGACGTGGAAATAGCCACCACTTTCGCGCACGCCCAGCGCTGCCTCAGCCGTCGCCGCGCTCAGTTGGCCGATGCCGCCCACGGGGTACCAGTACTCTGTCCATTCGAGTGGCTGCCCGGCCGCGATCGTCGCCGCGTCCCAGAAGGTCGGCGCGACGCCGCCGTGCAGTTCGACGTAAGTCGAGCCGTCGTCCGTCCACGCGTCTGGATCGAGCGGGTCCGCCCAGCCAAAGCCGAACGCCTTGCTCCCAAGCGCCACCTCGCGGGAAAAGACCCGCGCCACGCCCTCGTCCGCGGCCGTGTCATAGACCCCGGAGAAATCCGCCGCCGCCTGGGGACGCTCGAAAACACCGAGCCACTGGTTCCAGTTGCCCAGGCGAGAGTAATCGCGCCCGCCGTGCACTGGCCACTCCAGCACTGTGCCCGCATTTAAGTCGCCGCTGGAGTGCACCGTCACCTGATCGGCGTTGAGGACGAAGCGCAGGTCCGCGCTGACGGCGTTGGCCGCGCCGGGGGCGAGCATCGCGTTCGTCCAGTACTTGTACGCGATCGTGTCCCCGGTCGGGTTCTCGATGCGCGGGGTGATCGCCAGCGCGGCCCGGCCGGCTGGCAGGTGGACCGTGACGGCGGCGCGGATGCGGTCGGTGGCGGTCGTGTCGCGCAGCGTGACGGTGACGCCCGCCGCCGAGGTGACGACCTGGGCGTCCCACGGCTTGCCCCACTCGTACCCGTGCTCCTCGACCGGCAGGCCCCACTCGATGCCGCCGGCCGCCAGCCACCAGTTCTCGTCGCTGCTCAGGTATCCCCACCGCGTGGGTTTGATCACCGGGTTCTGGTACAGCTCGTTGTGGCCGGTGGGCTTGTACGTCATCTGGTAGACCCGCCCGCCCAGTTCTGGAAGCAGCGTCACCCGCAGGTAGTCGTTCTCCAGCACCAGCACCGTATAGTCCTGCAGGCCTGGCGCAGGGTGGGAGGCCTCGTACGCGGCGCGGTCCAGGTAGCGATAGGTGATGTTGTACTTGGGGTCCAGGCGGCTGTGCAGGAAATCGGCGTAGGGGTAGGTGGGGATGGTCAGCGTGGCGGTCTGGCACGAGGCGCTGCCAGGCGCGGGGGCCGGGTTCACCGCGACCGTGCGGCTGTCCTCGGCGTCGTTGAGCGCCAGGTCGTAGGCGATGGCGCGCAGCGTGACCGTCTGCCCGCGATGCGCGCTCAGATCGAGCCTGGCCTGGTAGGGTGGGGCGGCGACGACCGCCTGCAGTTCGTCGTCGGCGTAGAACTCGACCCTGGCGACGGCGTCGTCGTCCGATGCGCTCGCCCACACGGTCGTCTCATCCAGGACCGCGTACCCCTCGCCGGGCGCGGCGATGCTGGCGGTGGGCGGCGTCGCCTCGGCCCGCTCGACCGGCGGGTTGCCGTACGGCACGGGAAATTCCCGCCGGACCTGGCTGACCCGCACCCCGCGCACGGTGATCTGGGCCACGTCGTCGGTCCCCAGCCCGGCCCCGGCGGCCCAGCCCAGGTAGGGGACGCTCCCCGGATCGTACCCCATCACCAGCGTGCCGACCGTGTCGACGGCCACACCGTCCCGGCCGGCCAGGATCAGCCCCATCGGCGGGTCGGCCAGCGTCTCCCCGGTGGGTCCATCCGTCATCCCCCGCAGCCCGTCCACGACGCAAAAGTCCAGCGGGCGGGCCAGGTTGAGGTCGACGATGTGCCGGCCCAGGTCGTCCGGCCCGTGCCCCAGCGCCATCTTGTACATCTTGGAGCCGGTCTGGTGGTAGATGTCGGAGGGGGCGATGCCGATCTGATTCTTGAGCGCCAGCGTGACCCCAGCGGAGGAGTGGTTCTTGAGCACCGGTACGCCGATGAGCACGTCGGCGTCGAGGACCACGTTGGGCAGCCAGTAGTCCGTCCATATCAACCCGTGCTGCATGTGCACCTGCTGCACGAGCGTGGGGTCGTGCTCGTCGAGCCCGCCGGCGTCGTTGAGGTCCACCAGCGGTGCGCCGGTGGCGTCCTCCACCATGTCCCCGTCCTCGTCGTATCCGGCGTCGCGGAAGGCGGCGACGGTCGCGCCGCGCTGGTTGGGCTGACCGTTATAGGTACACGCGGACCCCTCGGCGATGATCACCTCGTCCGCGCCGGCCTCCCGCGCCAGTTGGACCACGGCGCGCACCACCCGGGGATCGGTCACCGCACCTTCTTCCGGGGGTGCGTTCCACACCAGGTTGGGCTTGACCACGACCGTGTCTCCGGCGCTGACCAGCCCGTCCAGCCCACCCGCCAATGCCACCGCCTGGCGCACGGCCGCCTCGACGTCCGCGTCCGAAACCGGCCAGGACGCCGCCTGCACGACCGCGACCTCTGCCGGCCCGCTTACCGATCTGGAGTACGCCGCCCGATGTTGCAGTCCGCTCACGCCGCCCAGCAGCGCCAGCAACCCCGCCAGCGCGATCAATCTCCACCGTCGCTTCACCTCACCCTCCCGCAACTATCCAGCCTCCAGCGTTCAGCATCGAGCATCCGTCCTCCTTCTCCATCCTCCATTCTCCATTCTCCATTCTCCATCCTCCATCCTCCATTCTCCATCCTCCATTCTCCATTCTCTATCCTCCAGCCTCCATCCTCCATTCTCCATTCTCCATCCTCCATCCTCCATCCTCCATCCTCCAGCATCACCCCCCCACCACCAGGTTGAGCACCGTCCCCGCCAGCGCTGCCGCTGCGACGACGTAGACCACGTAGGCGACCAACGCCCGCCGGTTGAGCAACGTGCCCAGCGCGGCCAGGGACGTCAGCCGCGTGGCCGGGCCAGCCAGGAAAAAGGCCAATGCGGCGCCGGGGCTCATCCCCTGGGCCGATAACCCGGCGACGACCGGCACTGCGCCGCCGCCGCAGGCGTAGAACGGGACGCCCAGGACGCCGGCCAGCAGCACGCCATACCAGCGGCCCGTGCCCAGGAGCGCCGAGATCCACGCTGCCGGGACCGCCGTCTGTACCAGCGCCGCCAGGATCACGCCCACGACAAAGTACAGGCCCACCCTCTCGGTGAGCCGCACGATGGAATGGGCGAGCTGTCTACCTGTTTGCCCCCGGCCTCGCGTGGCGGGTGTGTGGGGATGAGAGGGTGGGGGAGCGTGGGAGGGGGATGGGTGTACCCCTGGGCACAGGTAGACGTCCGCCCTCAGCCTTCGGGCCAGCAACCCCACCGGCAGGCTGAGCAACAATGCGCCGGTCGCGTGCGCCAGCGCCAGGCGCAGCCCGAGCCCGCCGGCCATCACGACGAACAACTGGGGGTTGAGGAGCGAGGAGGCGACGAGGAAAGCCAGCGCCGGGCCGGGCGACGCGCCGCCGCGCAAGAGTTCGACGAGCACCGGCACCGTCCCATACGTGCACAGCGGCGAAGCTCCGCCCAGGCAGGCTGCCCCCAGCACCGTCGCTGGTCCACCCTGGCTCAGCGACCGCCCCCAGCGCCGCGGCAGGTCCAGTCGGCCCAGGGCTGACGCCAGCAGGATGCCGCCAGCCACGTAGGGACCGAGTTGGAGCACCTGCCGCCAGGCCGTCACCGCGGCCAGCACCAGTGTTGAGCGCAGATCGACGATCATCCTGGCGACAATTGTAGCACGACCTCTGGCGGCCTATTCAAACAACCGCGCGATTTCGTCTCGTTCAAAGTGAGGCAGCGGCCGTTCACCCATTGTACCGCGCAGCACGATCCCCCGTTCCCGCTCGATCACGCGACCGATGCGTGCCGCCGAGATGCCGGCCCCTTTCAGCGCGGCCAGTACCGCAGCACCGTCGCGGGGTGCCACCGCCATCAGCAGCGCGCCGGAGGCGATCAGCCCTAGCGGGTCCAGCCCCAGCCGCGTGCACAGCGTGCGCGTCTCGGGCAGGACCGGAACGGCGGCTTCGTCCACCTCCAGCCCGACCCCCGCCGCCTCGCCCAGCTCCCACAGCCCGGTCGCCAGCCCGCCCTCGGTGGGGTCGTGCATGGCGTGCACCTCGCCCGCCGCCGTCGCTACGGCCGCGTCCCGCACCACGCTGATCCCGGGATCGTACAGGAACCCCTGGCATCGCTCCAGCAGCGATCCGTCCAGTCCTGCCAGGTCGCCCCCCTTCTCTCGCGCGATGATCGCCGTCCCCTCCACCGCGATGCCCTTGGTGACGAGCAGGACGTCGCCCGGTCGCGCCCCATCGGACCGTACCAACTGCTCGGGCGTCATCTCACCCAGCATGCACCCGACGACGATGGGGCGGTCGATCCCGTAGGTGATCTCGGTGTGACCGCCCACCAGCGCGACGTCCAGTTCACGGCAGGCATCGGCGATCTGGTCAAAGATGGCATCTACCTGGTGAGGGTCGGTGTGTCCTCCGGGCAGCAGCAGTGTGGCCAGGAACCAGCGCACCGTCGCGCCGGTGCAGGCGACGTCGTTGGCGTTGACGTGGACGGCGTACCAGCCGATCTCGTCGCTGGCGAAGGTGATGGGGTCGGTCTTGGTGACCAGGTAGCGGTCGCCGAAGGAGATGACCGCCGCGTCGCGCCCCACGCCTGGCCCCAGGACGACGCGCGGGTCAGCGGGCGCGTGGCGGGCCAACAGCCGGGCCAGGTGTTCGGCGGGTAGTTTTCCAAGTGGGTATGGCGTTCTCATAGGTATCGGCGTTCGGCGGTTTCTGGTAGTCCACAAAGTCCGCGTAGCCGCCGTTGTCGTAGCACTGCGCGAACACCGCCTGCAGGTCCAGCGTGACGTCCGCGTCGGGCTCCCGCAGGGGTACGCGGACGCGGGCCAGGCGGCGCTGCAGCGGGATGGCGTACACCTCGAAACGATACCGCTCCGGCGCTCGCTTCACGCTCACCAGGTAGCGGTGTGGTGGCAGGGAGGCCATTCCCTCTTCCGAGATCGCCACCGTGTGCAATCCCTGCGAGAGCAGGTCGATCTCGATCAAGTGCGCGGGGCTGTCCAGGATCTCTTGCTGCTTGCGGCGGTAGAGGCGATGCCCCTCTCCCGCCGTCTTGTTGGCTGGGCTGAGCACCTCGATGACCGTCACTACCTCGTCGCCAGCCGCGTGGACGATCTCGACGAAGGGCTCCCGGTGTTCGACCGGCGGGAGTACGAGCGTGATGGGCGTGTCCAGGTCTTCCTCGGCCGCCACCGCTTCGGATGCCGGCGCGGCGAGATCGACCAGCGCAGTCTCCCGGACGGGCCGCCGGGTCAGCATGACGTCTGGGTACATGGCCTTGGGGGACTGCAGGATGTACACGCGCTCGCCCATGCGGGCGTGATATCGCGGTCGCACCTGGGGCTGGAGCGCATCGCGGATATACGTGATCAGGCTCTGGTGCACGTCCGGCCAGCGGGCTGGGTCCTCCAGGTAGGGATCCATTCCTGGAAATGGACTGGGCATCTCTCGCCTCCTGTCTGCATTCTACCGCACTTTAGCTCGTGCGGCAAACTTCGGTGGACCCGGAAGCTGATTCTTTGTTTCATCGAAACTGCTCAGCGCTCAACTCCTCTACTTTCACTGTCCTCATTGGTTCCTCCTTGTGAAAGTTGTGTTTCTCGTCCTCCTGTTGATTATAGGCCACCTGGCACGAACGTCAACCGGGGGATGATTCAGAATGGGCCAAGGTCGAATTGGATGCCCGAACGGCTCGAGTGAGCGTTCGACTGAGCTCGCGCCGAAGGCTCGCCAAAGTCTTGTTCGGGACCCTGGCGAAGACCTCAACAAGTTGAGGCATCCAATATGCGGGACGTGCCCTACCGGCAAGTCCCCCCAAGTGTTGAACCATGCCCGCTCAACCGGGAGATGTTGACGGGAGCGGCGGGAGGATTATAATCTGGGTTCAACCCACGTGATGGGTGAGCCTCGATCGCGCATTACGTATCACGCATTACGTGATTACGCTTCACGCATCACGTATCAGACATTCGGAGGTGACAACGATGAAAGTCTTTGATCTGCGTAGCGACACCGTCACGCAGCCGACGCCGGAAATGCGGGAGGCGATGTACCGGGCGGAGGTGGGCGACGACGTGTACGGGGAGGACCCCACCGTCAACCGGCTCGAGCAGATGGCGGCCGAGCGGATGGGAATGGAGGCGGCGCTGTTCGTCGTCAGCGGCACGATGGGCAACCTGGTCGCGCTCCTGACCCACTGCGGGCGGGGCGACGAGGTGATCCTGGGCGACCGCAGCCACACGTTCGTGTACGAGCAGGGTGGGATGGCCGCGCTGGGCGGCATCGTCCCCCACACCGTGCCCAACCAGCCCGACGGCACGATGCGGCTGGAGGACGTCGAGGGGGCGATCCGGGGGGACAACGTCCACCTCCCTCGCACGCGGCTCGTCTGCCTGGAGAACACGCACAACGTGTGCAATGGCACGCCGCTGACGGCCGGGTACACTGCGCAGGTGGTGCAGTTGGCCCGCGACCACGGCCTGCGGGTCCACGTCGACGGCGCGCGCATTTTCAACGCGGCGGCGGCGCTGGACGTGGGCGTGAGCGAGTTGGTGCGGGACGTCGACTCGGTCCAGATCTGTCTCTCGAAGGGGCTGTGTGCGCCGGTGGGGTCGCTCGTGTGCGGCAGCGCCGGCTTTATCGCCGAGGCGCGCCGGTCGCGCAAGGTCGTCGGCGGCGGGATGCGCCAGGCCGGTGTGCTCGCGGCGGCGGGCATCGTCGCACTCGAGCAGATCGCCAGCCGCATGGCCGAGGACCACGCCCGAGCAAAGCGGCTGGCCGAGGGACTGGCGCAGATACCGGGCGTCGAGGTCTCCCCGGTCGCGACCAACATCCTCTACTTTGAGCTGACGGAGGCGGTGTCCAAGACGCCGGAGGAGGTGGTCGCGGAGCTGGCCGAGCGGGGCGTGCGCGTGTTGCCCCGCGTGGGCGGCCGCTTCCGGGCGGTGACGCACTACTGGATCACGGACGAGGGTGTCGAGCGGGTGATCGAGGCCATGCGAGAGGTCGTTCAGGGGTAGTAACGCGGACGGACCTTCCCGAAAGCCTGGAGACAGGTCGAGGGCGTCAGAACGTGGCCCGGTGCCACGGGCGTTTCTGTCTGGCCATATGCGCAAGCTTTCGGGAAGGTGGTCTGAGACAGGAGGACATGGTGGCAAACGTAGCGATTGTGGGGTCTGGCATGATGGGGACTGCCACCGCCTACCCGCTGGCCGATAACGGGCACGCGGTGCGGCTGGTGGGCACCCACCTGGATGGCGACATCATCAGGAGCTGCCGTGAGCACCGCTATCACCCGACGCTCAAGCGGGAGATCCCCGCGACCGTGCAACCGTACTATGTCGAGGAGATCGCCCAGGCGTTGGACGGCGTGGACGTGATCGTCAGTGGCGTGAACTCGCTGGGCGTGCACTGGATCGGGCGGGCGATCGGCCCGTATCTGCAGCCGGGACAGTTGATCATCGCCGTGACGAAGGGGCTGGAGGCCGCGGAGAACGGAGATCTCCTCATCCTCCC
This sequence comes from Anaerolineae bacterium, assembly GCA_035531135.1. Lineage (GTDB taxonomy): Bacteria > Chloroflexota > Anaerolineae > B4-G1 > B4-G1 > DATKTN01. Next base: position 8,322 of record DATKTN010000193.1, on the reverse strand, counting down.
CGACGTGCTGTACGGCGAGTTGCCTGCTGGCGTTCGGGACCGGGTGGCGCTGGCTGCCATCGGCGGGCCGTGTATCGCCGGTGAGCTGGCCGGCCGGCGCCCCAGTTGCGTCGTCTTCGGGTCGCGGGACCAGCGCGTGGCCGAGCGGCTGGCCGTGGTCTTCCGCACGCCCTACTATCACGTGTGGACGACGGCCGACCTGGTCGGGCTGGAGGTGTGTGTGGCACTGAAGAACGCGTGCACGTTGGGCGTGGGGATCGCGGCGGGGCTGCTGGAGCGGGCGGGGGGAGTCGATGCGGCAGGCGCGTACATGCACAACCTGGCGGCGGCCGTCTTTGCCCAGGGGTGCACGGAGATCGACCGCATGGTGCAGGTCATGGGGGGGACACGCGCGTTTGCCTTCGGGTTGCCGGGCGCGGGCGATTTCTTCGTGACGGTCCAGGGAGGGCGCAGCATGCGGCTGGGCAGGCTGCTGGGATCGGGACACACCCTTGCTGAGGCGCGGGATCTCATGGCCGAGGATACGCTGGAGGCGGCCGAGGTCGTGCGCGTCTTGGGGGACGCGCTGCCCAGGCTGGCGGAGCGCGGCATCATCGGCGCGGAGGACTTTCCGTACCTGCGGGCGCTGGTCGACGTCGTCGTCCGTGGTCACCCCGCCGAGCTGCCGCTGGACGCGTTCTTTCGAAGTACGGCAACCTTGTCGTGACGTCACCGCGCCGCTCCGGCAAGACCGTCAGGCCCTGCCGACACTACATTGCTCCGGCAGGATCGCCAGATCCTGCTCTTACGCCGGCGGATCTGGCGATCCACCGGGAGCAGGGTTTCCATCCACCGCGAGCGGGGCGGGCTTATCCCACGTCCGCAACGGGCACCCGCTTGCGCACCCTGATCACGGTTCGAACCCCCTGTGCCCCGAGTTGTGACCACCGGGCCGCCTTCGGAGGACTCCTATTTTCGAGTTTATGCAAAGTATGCTATAATCAGCCGCGAGGTGGGTGGGGCGAAAGGAATGTGTGATGCAGAAGCAGGTTGAAGAATTCCTTCACTTTGTGGCAGTGGAGAGAGGTTACTCAGACCACACCGTGGCAGCCTACCGCAACGATCTCTCTCAGTTCCTCACGTACCTGGCGGACGAGGGTGTCCCTTCGTGGCACGCCGTGGGCCGGGCGCACATCCTGGGCTATATCTTGCACTTGCGGGACCGTGAGTATGCCCCTTCTACGGTGGCCCGCAAGGTCGCCGCCGTCAAGTCGTTCTTTCATTTCCTGGTCGCCGACGGCGTGCTGCTGGACGACCCCACCGTCGCCGTGGATTCGCCCCCGGCGGGTAAGCATCTCCCTCATCCGTTGAGTCCAGGGCAGATGGCTCGCCTGCTGGCAGAACCTGCCAAGTCCAGCACGGCCAAAGCATCGCGGGATCGGGCGCTGCTTGAACTGATGTACGCCACCGGCATGCGGGCGACCGAGGTCACCGGGCTTGAGGTGGACGCCGTCGATCTAGAGGCCGGAACGGTGCGCTGTATGGGCAAAGGGAAAAAAGAGCGCGTCTTGCCACTGTATGAGCGCGCGGTTGAAGCGCTCAGAGCTTATCTGGAGAACGGCCGGGCCAAACTGTTGTGTGGGCGGGACGAAATAGCGTTGTTCGTCAATCACCGCGGGCGACCCTTGACCCGGCAGGGGCTCTGGCTGATCGTCAAGGAGTACGCCGCAGCCGCCGGTATTGAGCGCCGGGTTACCCCTCACGTGCTCCGTCATTCTTTTGCCACCCACATGCTCGACGGCGGGGCTGGCTTGCGTGAGGTACAAGAGTTGCTGGGCCATTCCAACATCTCCAGCACCCAGATCTATACCGAGGTTTCCACCCGCCGCAAGCGAGAGGTTTACGATCAGGCGCATCCACGGGCCTAGCCCCGGAGGTGAACAAAGGAGGCACAATGGATTACGTCGAAAGACTGTTGGCGTGCAACGAGCGTATCGTGCGGGTTGCCCGTGACCACTGGATCACGTTGCTCCCCACGATTCTGGTGGACGTCGCGATCATCATCGTCATCGTCGGGCTTGTGGTGCTGGGCACCCTCCTCTCCCCACCCTGGACGTGGTTTGGCCTCCTGTTGCTCGTCGTGCCCATCGGCCACTTTGCCCTCCGGCTCTGGGGGTGGTGGAACGAACAGTACGTCGTCACGAATCGACGCCTCATCTGGGTCTCGGGGAAATTCAGCAAGCGCGTGTCCGACACCGCGCTGGAGAAAATCAACGACATCTTGATGGAGCAATCGTCGCTGGGACGTATGCTCGGCTTTGGCGACATCGAGGTCATCAGCGGGTCCGAAAGTGGCATTGACGTCTTCCACCATATCGCTGATCCCATCGGGTTCAAGAACGAGATGTTTGACCAGAAGGAAGCGCTCGCCAACCTGGACATCTTTGAGGAACGGGCCGGGCGTGTGCTGTGCGCGGACCCGCCAGGTGCCGGTGATGTGCCGGAGCTGATCGCCGAACTGGACGAACTGCGCCAGAAGGGCGTGATCACCGACGTCGAGTTCGAGGAGAAGAAACAGCAATTGCTGGCCAAGATGTAGGGCCATAGGGAGGAGACGTCCATGACTGAGTACTTCTCGCGGCCGGACTTGGATGCTGCTGTTGCGACGATACGAGCGCGGACCGATGTCCAGCCCAGGGTCGGCCTGATTCTGGGCTCTGGCTTCAGCCCGCTGGCGGACGCCGTCGAGGATGGTGTCGTCATCCCCTACGGCGAGATCCCTCACTTCCCCACCGCGACTGTGGAAGGGCACGTGGGGCAATTGATCCTCGGTCGGCTGGAAGAGCAGGCCGTCGTGGTGATGCAGGGACGGGCCCACTACTACGAGGGCTATTCGATGGCGGAACTCGCCTTCCCCGTGCGCGTGATGCAGGTTCTGGGGATCGAGACGCTCATCGTCACCAACGCGGCCGGTGGCCTTAACCCCCAGTTCCAGGCGGGAGATGGCATGCTCATCACCGACCACATCAACCTGATCGGGATGAGCGGGCTGAACCCGTTGCGTGGCCCCAACCTCGACGATTTCGGGCCGCGCTTCCCCGACATGTCGCAGGCGTACGACGCCCGGCTGCGGGCGCTGGCCCGCCGGGTCGCCGCCGACGCGGACGTGCCCCTGCGGGAAGGGGTGTACATCTGCCTGGCCGGTCCCAGTTTTGAGACCCCGGCCGATCTGCGGTTTCTGCGCCTGATCGGGGCCGACGCCGTGGGCATGTCGACCGTGCCCGAGGTCACCGTCGCCCGGCACGGTGGCACGCGGGTGTTGGGTCTCTCCGGCATCAGCAACGTCCTGCCGGTGGAAGGCGCGCCGCCGGTGGAGACGACGCACGAGGAGGTGCTGGAGGCGGGCCGGATGCTGGTGCCACGGCTGGAGGCCATCATTCGCGGGGTGCTGAAAGAGATATGACGATTCTCCTCCAGTGGCTGGTAGAGCACGCCTGGATTTTCTACGCTGCTTGCGCCGTAGGCATCATCATCTATTTTCTGCGCGCGATGGCTGCGCAGCGGGAACGCAACCTGGCGCTGTTCACGCTCGAGCGGGAGACGGCCACGTCGCGAATCATCCAATCGTGGGCGATGGTTCTCGTCTTTGTCGCCATTGGAGCCGCCATCTTTTTCAGTACCGCGTTCATCTTGCCCAAATTGCCCACGTACAGCGCGGGTACCCCCTCCCCAACACGCACGTTAGCAGCGGGTGTGGAGCCTTCCACGCCCACCAGCGCCTTGCCCCCCACTCCCACGCTCGGTTCGCTGGTGCCGACGCTTACCCCCACGCCCGCGAATGCGCCAGCGCCGACTTCTCCTCCGCCAGAGCCAGCCGAGGTCCCCACGCCGGTACCGACCGACACGCCAGAGGCCGCGATCTCGGGCGAGGTACGCGCGCGTTTCGGTGATTTTGCCGAGCTGGTCGGCTATGACCTGCCGGCTGTCGAGGTCACTGCCGGACAGCCTCTGCCGCTCACGCTGTATTGGCGGGGGTTGGAGGGGACCAGCCCGACGAATTACCTGGTGTTCACCCATCTCTTCGCGCAGGACGGGCGTCTCATCGGGCAGCACGACGGCCCGCCCGGCGCTGGGACCCGTCCTACCAGCAGTTGGGCCGCCGGCGAGGTCATTGTCGACCCTCACCCGATAGCCTTTGCCGATACCGCCTACGTCGGACCAGCTACGATCGCCGTCGGCCTGTACGATCCGGCGGTCGGGCGGGTCCCGATCGATACGGGGGCCGACCGCGTCGTCCTGCCCGTCACGATCAGCGTCGTCCCCCAATAGCCGTCTGGAAGGGGTCCAAACAAAAAAGCCCGCTGGACAGCGGGCTTTTTGCCTCCTGGTGTTCCTACCACCACGGCAGGAAAAAGGTCTGTGTCGTGCTCGTCAGGTTGCCATACACCACGGTCACGTCAACCACGACCTTGCGACCGGGTGGTGCCTGAGGGATGTCAAAGTCACGGTGCGTGAACCCGTTGGCGTCGGTGGGCTCGAACTCGTACCGTTGATCGCCTGACTGGTAATGGAGGACCATGCTGGCGGATGCGCCTTCGACGGGCTCCTGCCGCTGATCAGTGGCATAGACGAAGACCGTCTGCCTTCCCTCCCTGCCGGTGATGACGTGTCGCACCGACGCACTGACGTACAGTGTCGTAACCGTAGGCTCCGCCGTCGTCTCGGACACGACGCCGGCCCTCTGGGGCGGCGGCACCGGCTGGTCATAGTCCCCGGGAATGCCGAAACGCTCGATGTAGGTTTCTCCCAGGTTGGACAGGCGCATCCGTGAGCGGGAGAGATCCTCGGGATGCCACTCCATCCGTGCCCGTTGAAAGTACTGCACGATGTACCCGTCCTCGTACATGAACTCGGAGCGAGGATAGCCAAAGGTGTCCAGCCCGCCCTTCTCGCGGAAATAGTCGAGAAACGCGTAGGCGACGACGTGACCCGTCTCGGGAAAGTAATGTTGGAGGGGGTTGTTGAAGGGAGGGACCTGCCCCGGGCGGGCCTCGGGAAAGCGATAACCCAGTTCGTCGACGAGCAACCCTAACTGCACTTTGTAGGGGTCCGGGTTGTGCGGGTGCCGCTCCATCCGGGCGCGCTGAAAGTACTGGACGCGCATCCCCCGCGTGGGGTCGTCAAACGACTCTGTGAGCGGGTAGCCAAAGATCTCGATCCCCCCCCGCGTGTCGTAGAACTCGAGGAAATCGGCACATACGTAGTGGCCAGTCTCGTCAAAGTACCTGCAGTCTTCGCCCGGCGCCTGTGCACGTGTGGCAGACACGCTGCTCAGAAGCAAGGCGACCATCACAACCACGGTCGGGAGGAACTGCGCACGCCTCATCTTCCCATTCACCTTGCCCGCCCTACAGATATCGATGCGTTTGTTACCAAGTCAAACCCCAGCTTGATTTTACACCGTATTGGCCGGGTAGTCAAATGGCACTGGTGGCTGTAGAAGGAAGGTTCATCACTCCCTGGCCCGCAATTGCGGAAAGAGAACGACCTCGCGAATCGTCGGCTGATCCGTGAGCAGCATCACCAGTCGATCCACGCCGATCCCAAAGCCCCCGTTGGGCGGCATGCCGTATTTCATCGCCCGCAGGTAGTCGTCATCCATCGGATGGGCCTCTTCGTCGTCAGCAGCGTACAACTGTCCCATCTCCAGGAACCGCTGCTCCTGGTCGAACGGATCGTTCAACTCGGTGAAGGCGTTGCCCATCTCTATACCCCCGATGAAGAACTCGAACCGTTCGACGTGTGTCGGGTCGTCCGGCTTGGTCTTGGCCAGCGGGGAAATGTCGCGGGGGTAATCCATCACAAAGGTCGGCTGGATCAGCGTCGGCTCGACGGTCCCCAGGAGTCCCTTGTCGATCAGGTAGCCCCAGGTCGCGCCCGGCTTGGTCGGCAGCCCTTTGGCCTGCATCGCGGCGGCCAGCTCGTCGGCGGTGGGGTACTGCAGGTAGTCCACGCCGGTCACTTTTAGCGCCGCGTCGCGCAGTGTGACCCGCCGCCAGAGGGGGCGCAGGTCGATCTCGTGGCCCTGGTAGTGGATCACGGCGCTGCCCAGCACCTCCTCCGCGACGGTAGAGACCATCCGCTCGCAGAACGCCATCACGTCGCGATAATCCCAGTAGGCGGCGTAGAACTCGAGCTGGGTGAACTCGGGGTTGTGCTTTTGGGAGACGCCCTCGTTGCGGAAATCGTGCCCGATCTCGTACACCCGGTCGTACATCCCGACCAGGAGTCTCTTCAGATACAGCTCGAACGAGATGCGCAGGTACAGGTCCTGGTGCAGTTGGTGGTGATGGGTGAGGAAGGGGCGAGCCGCCGCGCCTCCATAGATGGGCTGGAGAACGGGAGTTTCGACCTCCAGGAAGCCGTGCTCGTCGAAGAAGCGGCGCAGCGCGCTCGTCGTGCGGGCGCGCACGCGGAAAATCTCTCGCACCTCGGCGTTGGAGGCCAGATCCGCGTACCGCTGGCGGTACCGCTCCTCGACGTCGGTGAAGGCGGTGTAGCGCGTCTTTTTGCCGTTCACCTCCTTCTCTTTGACCACGGGCAGCGGGCTGATCGCCTTGGCCAGCATGCGCACCCGCTGCACGAGGACACTGCGCTCGCCGGTGCGCGTGCGCATCAACGGGCCCTCTGCGCCGACGAAATCGCCCAGGTCAAAGTCCTGCTTGAACATCTCGTAGGTCTCTTCGCCCACGTCCTGGATGCGCAGGAACAGTTGGATCGAGCCGCTCCCGTCCTCGATGTGCGCGAAGGTGACTTTTCCCATCACGCGCATGCTGCGCAGCCTTCCGGTGACGGCGACTGGAGGGCCGTCTTCGCCCGCAGCCTCGGCGTCTTCGCCCGCAGCCTCGGCGGCTTCCAGCGCGGCGAGCGCCTCGGCGATCGTGTGCGTGCGCTTGACGCGACGCGGGTACGCTTCGACCCCGCTGGCACGCAGTCGCTCCAGCTTCTCCACGCGCAACTGTTCCAGTTCCGTGAGTTCCATTGCTGCCTCCCCCGTTCACTCGTCGAGCGTCAACTACAGAAATGCCCACGCCGACCACCCCGAGGGGTTCTTGCGTGGGCACCCGATATCTCGACTCGACCGAATCGTCTATTGAATCCCCACGATCTCGAACACCAGCACGCCGGCAGGAGCGTTGACGATCGCCTTGCCCCCCGCCTTTTGCCCCATCAACGCCCGCCCCAGCGGTGATTCGTTCGAGATCAGGCCCCTGGCGGGATCGGCCTCGGCCGACCCCACGATGTGGTAGGTCTCCGGCGGCCCGTCCCCTTCCACGACTGTGACGCGGCTGCCCAGCCCCACGGTCTCGCGGGGTCCCGTTTCCTCGATGATGACCGCGTTGCGCAGCATGGTCTCCAGTTGGAGGATGCGTCCTTCTACGAAGGCCTGTTCGTTGCGCGCATCCTCCAGCTCTGCATTCTCCAGGATGTCGCCCTCTTCCAACGCCTGGTGGAGGCGCCGGGCGACTTCCTGGCGCCGGACCGTGCGCAGGTGGTGTAGCTCTTGCTCCCGTTCTTGGTACCCATGAGGGGTGAGGAACGTCTGCTGATTGTTCATACATCTATTCCTGACGCAAGTAAGCGTTCAGATGCCTCCCGTCAGATTCTGGCGGGACCCAGGGTCCTGTACTGTGCTCCCCCTGGGGGGAGCCAGGACGATAGGTCGTCTGGCAGAGGCAACCGAACGCTTGAGTACAAGTTACGGCTAATAAGTGCAGAAGAAAGGGGGAGTCCCCCTTTCTTAAAACCCTGATGAAACCGATAAAAAGAAACGCCCCACAGCACAGCGGGGTTCCACATGCGAACGTCGACTTATAGGGGCCAACTATCCATCAATCCTGAAGATCAAGATGCATAGATTATAACCCAAAGTGGCAAATTTGTAAAGTGGGCGTGTGTGAGTCATGGGTAGTTCCTCATCGCAATCGGCAGGAAAACAACCGCCTCGCTCACCGCGATCTCCACGGTGGCGACGTTGGAATCCACCGTGCCGTCGTGCGCGTGGTAGGTGAAGGAAACCACCCCGCTGAAGCCCAACGTGGGCGTGTAGATGAACGAGCCATCCGCGTCGAACAGGCACGCGCCGCTTATCGGCGGGCTGTCCATCACTGCCGTCAGCGGGTCGCCGTCGGCGTCACTGTCGTTTTCGAGCACTCCCGGTGCGGCCACCGTGAGCGGTGTGTCCCTGGCGGTGACGTAGGTGTCGTCCGTGGCCACCGGCGGGTGGTTGACGATCGATGGTGTGCTTGTAATAGGGCCGGCAACCGCCAGCCCATACGGTTG
>DATKTN010000192.1:0-3448 GCA_035531135.1 Anaerolineae bacterium | reverse complement strand
GGGAGCCTGGTCCCCCTGCTGAGGTGAGCAAGCTGGCTCGCCGAGGGGCTGCCCCAAAGATGAGATATGAATAGCGCCGCCGCAAAAGTGCCAGGCCGAGCGGCGGCCCGGGCGTGGCCCGGCAGGGAGCGCCAATCCTCTAACGAAGCTTGGCGCTCTTTTGCGTTCCAGAGGAGGTGGAGGCGAGATGGACCTGACAGAGATTCTGGGGATCATCGGAATCAGCGCGCAAGTGGTCGTGCAGGCAGCATTCCTGATCGTCGTCAGCAACCGGTTGGTCGAGGGGCTGATCAAGCCGCTGTTCGAACGTCTGGGCTGGGATTCCTTCTGGCTGATGTACGTCAGTTGGGGCGTGGGCGGGCTGCTGGTCAGCCTCGGGGAGATCGACCTGTTTGCCACCGTGCTGCCGGTGTTGATCTGGGGGGTCCTGCCCGGGCACGTGGTGGGGATCGTGCTGAGCGCCCTCGTCGCCGGAGGCGGCGCCAATCTCGTCAACGACCTCTTGAAGGCGGTTGCGGGACGCTCGGACGTGCAGGTGCTGCAACGACTGCTGGCGGATCGATGACGGGAGTGGGGCCGGAATTCTGGACGTCGCTGATCGAAAAGGCGGCGACGGTGGCGCTGGCGGTATTTGCGATCTGGATGCTGCAGCGCGAGTTCAAGCGGCAGCTCCAGGATCGCGACGATAGATTGCTCGGCGAACGGGAAGAGCGCGACGATCGGCTGGAGACGCAGCGGCGCGAGCACAGGGAGGAGCGTGACCAGCTGGTGCAGGTGATCGAGCACAATACGTCCGGATGGCGACAGGCGACGCAAGCGATGTCAGAGATCGCAACCGGCGTGGCCATGCTGATGAGCACGATCGACCGGAACCGCGAGGATATCAGCGGGATCCGGGTGCTCCTGGCCAGGCGGCCATGCATCGGCGACGCGGCGGTTGTAGAGGATTGGAAGCACGGCCCGGGCGATGAGCCGGGTGGCGGACACCCCCGCCCCGCCCCCGGTTCATCGCCGAGGCCGTGAATACGCAGTATTCAGAGGATAGATGAGCCAGATCGTCGAGCCGCAGGCTCTCCCGGGCCTGGAGGCGCAGGTAAACGAATACGACGAGGTGCAGCTGCAAGCGGCGGCGGCGCGGCGCGTGTTCGAGGCGAACGAGGGACCCTATCCCTGGCTCGACGTGTACTGGGAGCTGCGGGCCCGCGGCTGGGACTGGCGCAAGGCGGTGTACATTGCCTGGCTGGCCATGCCCGAGGGGCACCGCGAGCCGAAGACGCAGCACGAGCTGGCCACGGAGATCCTGGGCCTGGCCAGCGACCGGCGGCTGCGGGACTGGCGGCACGACAACCCGGCGCTGGAAGAGGAGGCGATCCAGCTGCTGCGCAACCGGGTCTTTTCCGCGCTGCCGGCAGTGATGGAGGCGCTGGTCGAGTCGGCGAGCACGCCCAGCGGGCGCAACCACGCCGACCGGCGAACGTACCTGGAGCTGATCGGGGCGATGGAGCAGTTCGATGGCGACCGCGACGGGCTGCCGGAGGACCTGAGCGACCAGAGCACGGACCGGCTGCGCAGGCGCCTGGCGGCGCTAAAGGCACGGAACGATGGCGGATAGGAATCCGTTGAGTGACGCCGAGCGGGCGGAACTGGAGCTGACACAGCGCAAGCTCGCAGAGCGCGAGTTCTACGATTTCTGCCATTACGTCGAGCCCAATTACCCCGAGGCGGCCCACCTGGAGCTGCTGTGCGAGAAGCTGCAGCAGGTCGAGCGATACGTGGCCAGCGGTGGCGAAGAGGGGATCGGGCGGCTGATGGTGTTCATGCCGCCGCGACACTGGAAGAGCAGCAGCTGCAGCGTGCTCTTTCCTCCGTGGTTCCTGGGGCACCTGCCGGAGAAGCGGGTGATCCTGACCTCGTACGGCGGCAACCTGGCGATGGGGTTCAGCCGCCGGGCGCGCAACACGATCCGCAGTGATCGCTACCGCGCAGTGTTCGGCGATCGCAGCGGGAATCCGGTGGTGACGCTGAGCGACGACAGCCGCTCGGTGGAGAACTGGGACCTGGAGGGACACGCGGGCGGGGCCTCGGCGGCGGGCGTGGGCGGGGCGATCACGGGCAAGGGCGCGCACCTGTTCATCATCGACGACCCGCACAAGAACCGGGCGGAGGCGGAGAGCGAGGCGACGCGCCGCGCGGTACAGCAGTGGTGGAGCGCGGACGCGCAAAGCCGCCTCGAAAAGGGCGCTGCGGTGGTGCTGATCCTGACGCGGTGGCATCCGGACGACCTGGCAGGCTACCTGATCAAGGAGATGGTCGACAACGAGGACGCCGACCAGTGGGAGATCCTGTGCCTGCCCGCGATCGCCGAGCCGTGGGCGCAAGAGTTCGACCGCGAGGAGTTCGTGAAGGCGCTGCGGGCCGGATGGTGGCGGGGAGTCGACCCGCTGGGCCGGGCGCCAGGCGAGCCGCTGTGGCCAGAGGAGTTTTCGCTCGAGATGCTGGAGAGCCGCAAGGCGAACACGATCGGCTACGACTGGGTGGCGATCTATGCCCAGCGCCCGCGGCGCCTCGAGGGCAACCTGATCAAGGCGAACGCGATCCAGGTCATCGACGCCGCCGACGTGCCGCCCGAGGTGCGCTGGGTACGGTACTGGGACCTGAGCGTGGGGCGCAGCGAGCGGGCACACGGCCTGGCGGGCGCCAAGTGCGGGCGGGACAGCCAGAAGCGCTTTTACATCGCCGACGTGCGCGAGCTCCGGCCGCCGTGGTCGGAGGCACGGGGCAGCATCGTGCGGGCGATGCTCGACGACGACGCGGCGGTGGTGCAGGGGATCGAGGTGGCCGGGCAGCAGGACGGGTATTACCAGGATTTCCGGGACGACGAGTGTTTGCAGCTGCGCTCGATCGTGCCGGTGAACCCGAAGGAGATCGGGGACAAGGTGGCGCGCGCGCAATTATGGGCGACGCGCATCGAGGACAAGCTGGTCTACCAGGTGCGCGGGCCGTGGAACGACGCGTTCATCGAGCAGTGCGTGGGGTTTCCGAATGGCGTTGCAGACGACATGGTCGACGCGGTATCGGGGGCCTGGCAGATGCTGCCAGGCTACGTGGGATGGGACGACGTGCCACGCGGGGAGCCGGTGGCGAGCCTGTTCGATCTATTCGGAGAGAGGGCGGGCGCGGCCGCAGGGGCGGACACGGGGAGGGCGGACGCGGATAGGAATCCGAAGACGCGGGGCCGCCCGTACGGCGGTGAGAGGGTGGGCGCGTGGCTGCCATAGACCTGGGGGAACGCGGAAAGACGGGGCTGCTGCAGTGGTCGGGCCAGGTATCCGAGGCGTACACCAGCAAGCTCGAGTGGCCAGCCGCGTACAGCGTGTACGACGAGATGCGCCGCCGGGACCCGACGATCCGCTCGATCCTGAACGCGCTGGTGCTCCTGGCGCGGGGC
>DATKTN010000191.1:0-37100 GCA_035531135.1 Anaerolineae bacterium | reverse complement strand
CCTGCGACCGCATCGTCGCGCAGGTGGGCGGGAGCCTGCACGTCACCGCCACGACCGACCGCGCTGAGGCGCTGCGCGATGCCGACTTTGTGATCCTGTGCGTGGGGATCGGGGGCCTGCCGGCGATGCGCAACGATCTGGAGATCCCGGAGCGGTATGGAGTCTGCCAGGCGGTCGGCGACACGGTGGGGCCTGGTGGCCTGGCCCGCGGGCTACGCCACATCCCCTTCGCCGTCCAGGTCGCCCGCGACATGGAGCACCTGTGCCCCCAGGCCTTTCTGCTCAATCTGACCAACCCGATGACGACGATCTGTCGCGGTGTGACTCGCGCGACCAGCGTCCGCACGATCGGGCTGTGCCACGAGGTGACCGGTGTGAGCTACCACCTCGCCAGCCTGTTTGACGTTCCGGCGGACACGATCACGCTCGAGGTCGCGGGCATCAACCACCTGCCGCTGATCCTCCGCTTCAGCGTCGGCGGGCGCGATGGCATGGAAGTGATGCGCGACTGGCTGGCCGGACACGGGACGTTTGCGCTCGCGAAGAACGTCGAACTCAACACCGTCTTTGACGTCTTCATCGACCGGCTGGCGGTCAAGCTGACGCTGTTCGAGCAACTCGGCGTGCTGTTCGGTGCTGGCGACCGGCACGTCGCCGAGTTCTTCCCCGGCTTCCTGACGGAGGCGAGCGAATGGGGCCTCCGCTACGGCGTCTTGCTGACGGACGTTGACCAGCGCGAGGAGATGGAGCGCCTGCGCCGGGGCCAGGTCGAGCATTTTGTCGGCGGAGGGTGGGAGAAACTGGAGCACTCGGCCGAGCAACTCGCGTCGGTGATGGCCGCGCTCGCCGGCGGGCCGGCGGGCCGGTTCGTCGTCAACGTGCCCAACCGTGGCCAGATCGACGACCTGCCACGGGACGCGGTCGTCGAGTGCATCGCGGAGATCGACGCGCTGGGCGTGCGGCCGCTGGCCGTCGGCGCGCTGCCGCACGCGGCCTATGCCGCGATCGCGCCCCACGTCGCCCGGCAGGAGTTGATCGTCGAAGCAGCGCTGGCCGGCCGCCGCGAGCCGGCGCTGGCCGCGCTGGCGACCGACCCGCTCGTGCGCGACCCCGCGACGGTCGCTCCGATGCTCGACGAGTTGCTGGCGGCGAACGCACAGTTCATGGGGCCAGAGTTCATGGGTGCGGGTGTCACGTTCGACGCAATCGGACGCAGCGAGTGATATACTGGCTGCTTCAGCGAGCGCTTCGAGAACGCTGCCACCGTCAAGGCGAGCGAACTGGAGAATGTGACGCATGAGTGAAAAGCTGAGGGTGGGTGTCGTCGGCTGTGGCATTGGCCAGGCCCACGTCCGCGCTTACGAGAGTCTGCCCGATCAGTTTCAGGTGGTCGCTATCTGCGACCTGGACCAGGACAGGGCGCGCGAGGTGGCGACGGCGCACGACGTTCCGCGCGTCTTCACCGACCTGGCCGAACTGTGCCGCGTGGACGACCTGGACGTGATCGACTTGTGCACGCCATCCTATCTGCACGCCTCGCAGGTTCAGCAGGTGTTGGCCGCGGGCAAACACGCCGTGTGCGAAAAGCCCGTGGCCAGCTCCCTCCGGGAGGTAGATGCATTGATGTCGGCTGAGGCGCGGGCGGGTAAGCGGGTCATGCCGATCTTCCAGTACCGGTTTGGCCACGGCGTGCAAAAGCTCAAGTGTCTGATAGAGGAAGGAATAGCGGGGCGAGCCTTCCTGGCCACCGTGGAGACCGCGTGGAGGCGACGAGCGGACTATTACGCCGTGCCATGGCGGGGCAGGTGGGAGACAGAGTTGGGCGGCGCGTTGGTCACGCTGGCCATCCACGCCCACGATCTGTTATGTTACGTCCTCGGCCCAGCCAGGAGTGTCTTTGCCCGCACGGCCACGTTGGTCAACCCGATCGAGACGGAGGATTGCCTCTCTGCCTCGCTGGAAATGGCCGATGGCTCTCTGGCCTCCCTCTCGGTGACCACAGGCTCTGCAGCAGAAGTCAGCCGGCATCGCTTCTGCTTCAGCGGGCTGACCGCCGAAAGCAACACCCAGCCCTACCGCAACACCGCCGATCCCTGGACGTTCACCGCCGATTCGCCGGAACTGGCGAAGCAGATTGAGCGAACGCTGGCCCGCTTCGTGCCTCTGCCGGAGGGTTTTGCCGGGCAGTTCTACCGCTTCCACCAGGCCCTCCAACAGGGTGTCGAGTTGCCCGTCACGCTGGCCGATGCCCGCGCGTCGCTGGAGTTGATCACGGCTGTGTATCACTCGGCCCAGACGGGCCAGGTCTTCGCGCTGCCGATTGGCCAAGACCACCCGAAATACGCCAGTTGGCGGCCGTAGCGCGTCGAAACCCGCAAGCGCGCGGCCCGAACGCATGGGAAACTGTTCGTAGTGCGCACTTTCGTGCGCTGTGCCTACTACGAACCTGTCACGGAAACACACGGAGGGCGGCTATGTCAACACCCGAAACGGTAGGTTTTGCGATCCTCGGAGCCGGCATGATCGCCGACTACCACCACCAGGCAATCGTCGCCAACGCCGACCTGGGGGCGCGTCTCGTGGCAGTGGGTCACTACAACCCGGCCCGCTTCGGCGAAATCAGCGCCTGGTTCGGCGTGCCCTGTGTCGGCCAGGAAGAGTTGCTGGCCGACCCTGCGGTAGACGTCGTGTGTATCTGCACGCCTAGCGGGCAGCACGCCGACCAGGCCGTCGCGGCCGCCAGCGCTGGCAAGCACGTCCTGGTCGAGAAGCCGATGGCCCTGAGCCTGGGCGACGCCGACGCCATGATCGCGGCCTGTGACCAGGCCGGCGTCCGATTGGGCGTCACGCTCCAGCGCCGGGCCACGCCCCTCTTCCAGCGCATCCACGCCGCCATCCAGGCCGGGGACCTGGGCGACCTGACGCTGGGCGTGGTGACCATACCCTACTACCGTCCCCAGGCCTACTACGGCCAGGCGGACTGGCGGGGGACGTGGGCGCTGGACGGGGGCGGCGTGCTGATGAACCAGGGCATCCACCTGGTCGACCTGCTCGTCTGGTATATGGGCGATCCGGTGCACGTGCAGGCCCGCGCCGGCACGCTGCACCGGGACATCGAGGTGGAGGACACGCTGGCGGCGACGCTCCGCTTTGCCGGCGGCGCGCTGGCGACGATCACGGCGACGACGACGGCGGCCCCGGGCTTTCCTCACCGGATGGAGATCTATGGCACCGGCGGCGCCATCCAGGTAGAGGGAGAGTCCGTCGGGCGGTGGGAGCTGGCCGATCCGGCCAAAGCGACCGTCGAGCCTCCTCCAATCGAGACGGCCGCCAGCGCCGGTGCAGGGGCTGATCCCAGGGGCATCGCGGTCACCGGGCACATCGTCATCTTTCGAGATTTCATCCACGCCTTGCGTGCCGGTCGCTCCCCCCAGATCGACGGTACGGAGGGCCGGCGCAGCCTCGCCGCCGTCCTGGCGATCTATGAAGCTGCCGGCCTGCTTGACCAATCGACCACCCGACCAAGTGACCAAGTGACCACCCGACCACCCGACCACCCACAGGAGGATCAGAAATCACCATGTCTCCAGCCACCTTTACCCTGAGCGCGTTCGGCGACGAGATCGCCGATGACCTGCAGGAGCAACTGCAGTCGCTGCGCGAGCTGCGGGTCGGCTACCTGGAACTGCGCGGCGTCTGGGGCAAGAACGTGCTCCACCTGGACGATGACCAGGTGGCCCGCGTGCGGCAAACCTGTGCCGGGTATGGCATTGCCGTCAGTTGCATCGGCAGCCCGGTGGGCAAATCGCCCATCGTGGACCCCATCGAGCAAGAGATCTCTAACCTGACTCGCATCTTCCAGATCGCCGAGGCCGTCGGCACCCACCGGGTGCGCATCTTTTCTTTCTACCCGCCGGATACCAGCAGCAACGCTCGCTACGACGCCTACGTCGAAGAGGCGACCTCCCGGCTGGGCCGGTTGACCGACCTGGCGCGGCGAGAGGGTTTCGTCCTGTTGCTGGAGAACGAGAAAGAGATCGTCGGCGACACGCTGGAGCGCTGCCACGCGATCCTCAGCGCGATCGACAGCCCCAGCTTGCGTTTTCTCTGGGACCCGGCCAACTTTGTGCAGGTCGGCGTGGCGCGGCCGACGGAGCATGGCTGGCCGTCGCTGGGCGCTACCGTGGCTCACGTCCACGTCAAGGATGCCGTCCTGGCCGACGGCAGCGTGCGGGCCGCCGGTGAGGGCGACGGGCAGGTAGCCGAACTGTTGTCGGCATTGCGGGACGACGGTTACCAGGGTTTCCTGGCCCTGGAGCCTCACCTGGCACTCGCCGGTCCCAGCAGCGGCTTCAGCGGCGTCAGCGGGATGACGCATGCTGTAGAGGCACTGCGGCGGTTGATGGGGAAACTGGGCTGCGTGGAGGCTGAGCGAGTACGAGGAGATGGGTAAACCATTAGATGGATAGAAGGAGCAGATCTATGTCCAAACCAAGAGCGGCACCGTATGGCTCGTGGAAATCGCCGATCACGTCGGACCTGATCGTCGCCGCAGCGATCAAGTTGGGACAGATTGCGCTCGACGGCGAGGAGGTTTTCTGGACCGAGATGCGCCCTGCCGAGGGCGGCCGGTACGTCGTCGTGCGCCGATCTCCCGACGGGCGGACGGCCGACGTCACGCCGCCCCCGTTCAACGCCCGGACGCGGGTGCACGAGTACGGCGGCGGCGCTGCCGTCGTCGCCGACGGCACGATCTATTTCTCGAACTGGGAGGACCAGCGGATCTACCGCCAGGACCCCGGCGACCGGCCCCGGCCGATCACGCCCGAGGGAGCGCTGCGTTACGCGGACGGCGGCATCGACCGCCGCCGTGGCCGGTTGATCTGCGTCCGCGAGGACCACACCGTCGCTGGCGAACCGGTCAACACGCTGGTCAGGTTGGACCTCGGCGGCGGCGGTGCCGCTCACGTGCTCGTCTCCGGGAACGACTTTTACGCCTCGCCGCGGATCAGCCCCGGCGGATCGCAGCTCGCGTGGCTCACCTGGAACCATCCGAACATGCCGTGGGACGGGACGGAGCTGTGGGTCGGTGAACTGCGGGCGGATGGCTCGCTCGGTAGGACCGGGCGCGTCGCGGGCGGGGTGGACGAATCCATCTTCCAGCCGGAGTGGTCGCCGGACGGTGTGCTGTATTTCGTCTCCGACCGGACGGGCTGGTGGAACCTCTACCGCTGGCGCGACGGGCGCGTCGAGCCGGTCATCGAGATGGAGGCCGAGTTCGGCAGGCCCCAATGGCTCTTTGGGATGTCCACCTACGCGTTTGCGTCGGCCGGCCGCATCATCTGCACCTATATCGGGCAGGGGGCCTGGCGCCTCGCGAGCCTCGACGTAGCCACGGGCGGACTCGACCTGATCGAGACCCCCTATACCGAGATCGAGTACGTCCGGGCAGCGCCCGGTCGCGCCGTGTTCCTGGCCGGTTCGCCGGCCGAGCCGACATCGGTCGTCCAGCTCGACCTCGCCACCGGGCAGCTCGACGTGCTGCGCCGCTTCAGCCAGGTCGCGGTTGCCCCCGGGTATCTATCGTCCCCACGAGCGATCGAGTTTCCGACGGAGAGCGGGCTGACCGCCCACGCCTTTTTCTATGCGCCAAAGAACGTGGACTATGCCGCTCCGCCGGGCGAGCGGCCGCCACTCCTCGTCCTCAGCCACGGCGGGCCGACGTCAGCCCGCTTCGGCACATTGGACCCAGGGATCCAATACTGGACCAGCCGGGGGATCGCGGTCCTCGACGTGAACTATGGCGGGAGCACCGGCTACGGGCGGGCATACCGCCAGCGACTGGAGGGCCAGTGGGGCGTCGTCGACGTGGACGACTGCGTCAACGGCGCGCGCTATCTGGCTGGGCAGGGCGAGGTGGACGGCGACCGGCTGATCATCCGTGGCGGGAGCGCCGGCGGCTACACGACGCTGTGCGCGCTCACCTTCCGCCACGCCTTCAAGGCCGGCGCCAGTTACTATGGCGTCAGCGACCTGGAGGCGCTGGCGCAGGAGATGCACAAGTTCGAGTCGCGCTACCTGGACCGGCTGGTCGGTCCCTACCCCGAGCGGAAGGACCTCTATCGGGAGCGCTCGCCGATCCACTTCACCGATCGGTTGTCGTGCCCCGTGATCTTTTTCCAGGGGCTGGAGGACCAGGTCGTCCCACCCAACCAGGCCGAGTCGATGGTCGAGGCACTGCGCG
Organism: Anaerolineae bacterium; assembly: GCA_035531135.1. GTDB lineage: Bacteria > Chloroflexota > Anaerolineae > B4-G1 > B4-G1 > DATKTN01. Next base: position 30,856 of record DATKTN010000191.1, on the reverse strand, counting down.
CCAGGGGGCTCCCTGTCGCGTACGTCCCGTTCGAGGGCGAGCAGCACGGCTTCCGCCGTGCCGAGAACATCAAGCGCGCGTTCGACGCCGAACTGTACTTTTACTCGCGGGTGTTCGGGTTCGAGCTTGCCGATCCGGTCGAGCCGGTCCCGATCGAGAATCTATAGGATGAGACAATGCGCAAAATCACCAGTGACATGGACACCATCGAATCGATCATCCGCAGCGCGTCTGTCTGCAGAATCGCGCTGTCCGACGACGGTCAACCGTACGTCGTTCCGGTTTGTTTTGGCTACGCGGATAACACCTTGTACTTTCACTCCGCCCCCAGGGGCAGGAAGCTGGACATCCTGAGGAAAAACAATGCCGTCTGCTGCGAGTTTGACGTGGATCAGGAGATCGTCCGGGCTGAAGACGCCTGCGCTTGGAGCGTGAGGTATCGCAGCGTCGTTGCATTTGGGAGGGCCTTTATCGTCGAGGACCTCGAGGAACAGCGCAAAGCCCTGGACGTCATCTTGGCACACTACGGCGGCCGGTCACCCGCATACCCCGAGGCGACCCTTCTGCGGACGACCGTCGTCAAGGTTGAGATTCAGAGCATGACCGCAAAGATATCGGGGTACTGACCGCAGCACGGAAACTCTCTACTCTCCTCCTCTGGGCAGGCCACAGTCTCCTCCGCCTCGAGGGGGCTGTGGCCGTTCTGCTGTCAGCCATCCGGCCCGGCGCAGTGGATTCTAGTAAATTTACTACATTCCTTTGACACGACTTTGACAGAAGTGTGCCATGATAGTATATGGCTCGGCTGGCTGCTGGCAAGCGCCAACTGGCACAGCAGTGGACATCGCAACACAAAACCCGCTCATCGCCCAGGTCAAGATGGGTGCTTTTCCATTCTCTGGCATCAAGGATGCCGGGAGAGGGAGGACAGTCGTGGAACTACAGGATGTCGCTGTAATCGACTACAGGCTCTTCTCTGAGTTACAGGGACCGTTCGTCAAGGCGATGGCCCAGTTTGTCTTCGATGGGATTGACAGGCCCCAGATTGCGTGGATAGATCTCACGCCACAGGAGGCGGAGACGATCGTCGCGATATCGCGTAACATAGAACGCCGCTTCCTCTCCAGAGAAACGCCTGTCCCTGAGGAGGCCAAACACCCGTGGGGCTTTCTCCGCCCACTTTCTGACGAGTAGCGCTTGAGCAAGTTTCAGTAGAAACGGCCACCCCAACTTGCGAGGGTTGGGGTGGTTCGCGTTGCCTGCGTTACGGTGGCAGAGTTCGATGCGCAGGGCCGGTATTGACCCGCATATAGGTTTCTGCTATAATGAAACCATCCCACACAACAAGAGCGCCTCGTGGTGTACTGAAGCCGGAGGCGTTAGCCAAGGCAGTCGGTGCGCCTTGGCGGTAAACATTGAGCTATCGCAGCGCCCACCCCCCGCCAAGGCTTCGTCGCGAGTGTGCAGCCAGACGGTTCGGCGGGCGTTTTGCATGTGTGGTGATCCTGTCACAAGATGTTCGCGGCCAGATAAATCGAGAGGAGGAAAACGATGGCTCAATTGAAGAAGAGTATTCTGATCCACGCACCCGTGGAGAAGGTGTACGCGCTGGCACGAGATCCCCACCGCTGGCCCACGTGGTTCGTTGGGATGGAGGAGATTGACAAGCTGACCGGCGAGGGTGAAGTGGGCACCGTCGCCGAGTTCGGCTATATGATGGCCGGCATGCGTTTCCCGGTCACGGTCGAGGTGATGGAGGCCCACATGGGCCCCGAGGGGGGACGGTGGAAGGGCAAGATCGGCGGGCCGCTGGCTGGCGAGCAGACCTGGATCTATACCCCAAAGGGCGACGACACCGAGGTGACGGTGGACATGGAGTACACCGTGCCCGGGAAGGCGCTGGGCAAAATCGTCGACCGGCTGATCGTCGAGCGCACGCAGGAGCGCGCCGCCGATCAGACGATGGGAAACCTCAAGAGGCTGTGCGAGGCTGACTGATCGCAGAGCTCGAAAGCCTCGCTCCAACGGCGATGCACGCCGCAAAGTACGATGGCCTGCTGCTCTTGCCATTGCACGGGCAATAGATCATTTTTGCTCGGTTTGATCCAGCCGGTCATCCACATGGACCGCCGCCCACTCCTGCGGACGCGATCAGGCCGACAGAGTCTGCCTGTAGTGTGCACACGACTCTGTCGAGTTGCCCCACTTCCGAGACAGTGATCGGGAGCGAGAACGTCCGAGATCTGCTTTCTGCGAGGAGAGCGATTCCCATGACACACCCATGCGGTCACTTCCTCTGGCGGTCTCACGTCCTTGCGTTGATAGGCTACATCTTGCTGACGTTGTTGATGACGTACCCGCTGGCACCGCGCATCTCCACACACCTGGCCGGCAGCGGCGATGACATGTGGCTCTTCCAGTGGAACAACTGGTGGCTTCGCAAGGCCCTTCTGGAGGGCCTCGATCCCTATGTCACCACTTTCCTGTTCCACCCTCAGGGCGTGAGCCTGGTGTACCATAACTTCAGTTGGCTGAACACTGGCATTTGGCTGGTGCTGGAACCACTGGTAGAGTCAGTTGCAGCATACAACGTGACGTTCCTGCTGACTTTCATCATTAGCGGATACGCGACGTACACGTTAGTCTCCTACCTGACGGATTCGCGGGCAGCGGCGTTCATCGCCGGCCTCGTGTTTGCCTTCTCACCCTATCATCTCTCGCACTTCAACTGCCCTAACCTCATCAGTGTGCAGTGGTTGCCATTCTGCATGCTATTTCTGATGCGCACGGTGCAGGAAGGGAGGTGGCGTGACGTCTTGCTGTGCGCCTTGTCCTTGATTCTGACAGGGCTCAGCCGGTGGCAGTTGCTCATATTCGCGGCCATTCTGATGGCGTTGTATCTAGGGTACAGCCTGCTCTTCGAGCGCGCTCGGTGGAGTCGGCAGACGATGCTGGCACTTGGGGTGATCGGGCTGTGCACTCTTGCGTGCATCAGTCCTCTCGCGTATCCGCTGGTAGCCGGTTTGACAGATGCGGATGCTTCAAGTGAAATCCTGAAGGAGCAGCAAGACTGGGCCCAGACCGACTTGCTGGCCTACGTCGTTCCCAGCCGCTTACATCCTCTTTTCGGTCGCCGGGTGGCGCCGGTCTACGAACGCTTTCGCAAGAACCGGGGGCACATCGCTTTTCTGGGGTACACTGTCCTCCTGCTGGGCGGCTACGGGATTTTGCGTGCCCGCAGAACAGCGCTCTACTGGACACTGGCGGCTGTGTGTCTGATGTCACTGGCGCTTGGTCCCATCTTGCGGTTCAACGGACGACTGTACCCCGGCATCCCTATGCCCTATCGCCTGGTGGGGTGGCTGACGCCGATCAAAGCGCTGCGTTATTCCGACCGCTTTAACGTGGTGTTGAGCCTTCCGCTAGCGGTTCTGGTGGGATACGGAGTGATGCACCTCCAAACGAGCCTCAAGCGTCGCCTTCCATCCCGGTGGCAAGATCGGGCGGTGGCTGCCAGTGGCGCGGTGCTGGCCGGCCTGGTGCTGTTCGAGTTCCTGAGCGTCCCTTTCCCCACCACTGCACCACTTGCGTCCCCCTTCTATCACGAGTTGGCTCGGGAGGCGGAGGAATTCGCCATTCTCGAGATACCTATGGGGCGTGGCTACTCGAAGGCGTACATGTTTCTCCAAACACTCCACGGCAAACGGCTGGTCGAGGGGCACGTGTCGCGCACACCCCCCGACGCGTACGATACCATCAGAAACAACCCCTTTCTCGCCTCGTCGTCGGAGCGGGGCGACCTGGACATGAGCCGCTGTGACCTATCACGCCAGTTGGAGTCTCTCGCCGCCAACGGCATACGTTACATTGTCATCCATAAAGTGGATGTGCCAGGAGAGCGACTCGCCGCCTGGCGGGACTATGTCACCGTCTCCCCCAGTTACGAGGATGATGATCTTGTCGTATATCGCACGCGTCCTCGGCTGGGACAGGACTTTGCAGTGGAGCGCGCGTTCGGCGGTGACCTGGCCCTCGTACAAGCGAGCGTCATGCCAACCCACACAACCCAGGGCGGTATGGCATGGGTAGACCTGTGCTGGACAGCCACGCACACGCCGACGACGGACTATGTCGCACGGTTGACGCTGCTGAACCCGTTTGGCGAAATCGCCCAGGAGGAAATTGTGCACTTGTGCAGCGAGTGGCCTACCTCCCACTGGGATCGCCACGCCCTCGTGGTAAACCAGCACCATGTTCAAGTGGACCCGCACTTGCCCTCCACAACGTACCAGATGATGCTTTCCGTGGTGGAACAAGAGACCGGCAAGGTCTTGGCCCCGACGCAGGCAATCGGCACCCTGGAGGTTTCGGCTCTCGAGCGTCAGTTCAGCGCACCTCCAATGCAACACACGACGGCTGTCACGTTCGGCCACAGAATGGCTTTGCTGGGTTACGACCTGCACCAAGAGGCCAGCGTTCTTCGTCTCACCCTCCACTGGCAGGCCCTGCACCTCTTAGATAACTGCTACAAGGTCTTCGTCCACCTCTACGATGCTCACAGCGGACACTTGGTCGTGCAACACGACGCCGTGCCCCGGCAGTGGACCTATCCTACCAACTGGTGGGAGGGTGGGGAGGTTGTCAGCGACGAGATTGCGCTGCCGTTGGAAAACGTACCGGCCGGTGTCTATCGGATCAGCGTTGGCATCTACGACCCCGACACAATGGAGCGGTTGCCTGCGCAGACAGGGGACAGCGTCCCATTGGACGATCACCTGGAGCTGGAACAGGCCGTCCGCATTCCGTGACGGCAGTCAAGCGCCTGCTGCGCAGCCTGGAGCAGCGGAGCTAATTGTGATGGGTGAGGCGGTTTTGTGTTGGTTTGGCTGCAGCGGTGACGAACGAGGTTTTGACTTCTGCGTGGAGCTGTACTATACTGAGAGTCACCATGCGCGATGAAACAAAATGCGCCTCGCGATTCTCACCAGTTCGAGGCCATGCCAGGGCAGTGGACGCCGCCGGGGCAGGGATTCGTTAGCGTGTTTCCGCTCATGTCAGCCGTTGTTCACAGAACAGGCTGCCCCGCAGCGCCCGCGTGAGTTCAGGAGAAAAGCAGTGAAGGCCAAAAAGCTCGTCGAACAATACCAGGCGGGGCACAGAGACTTTCGCGGGGTGAAGATGCTGGGCTTCCTGGTGATCCGCGGAGCCAATCTGCGCCGGGCCATGATGGCCGGTACGGACCTGAGCGGGGCCAACCTGGCGTGGGCCAATCTGTGCGAAGCACGTCTGTTCGAGGCCAACCTGAGCGGGGTCGATCTGAGTCGGGCCAAAATGACCAAGGCGCGTCTGTTCGAGACGAACCTGAGCGGGGCCAACTTGACCGGCGCCCAAATGGGTGAGGCCAACCTGGAAGGGGCCGACCTGAGTGGGGCCAAACTGGACGAGGCCAATCTCAGCGGGGCCACGCTACGCGGCGTCGACCTGAGCGGGGCGAGACTTGGATTGGCCAACCTGAGCGGGGCCAACCTGAGTGGGGCCGACTTGAGCGGGGCCAAGCTGAGTGGGGCCAACCTGACCAGGGCTAATCTGAGCGGGGCCAACCTGAGCGGAGCCGACTTGAGCGGGGCCAGGCTGGGCGGGGCCGACTTGAGCAAAGCCAACCTGAGCGGGGCAAATTTGAATGACATCAAAGCGCGCGAGGCCAGGTGGTTCTGGACCAACTTGAGAGGGGCCACCGTGACCGACGAGCCACTCGCCCAGGTTGTATCGCTTGAGGGCGCAACGCTGCCGGACGGCACCAGGCACGAATGACACCGGCCTACGAGCCATCAAAACTGTGTGCCAGGTGACGGGCGCTGAGCACTGATCGTTGGAGGAATAAACCATGGGGCACCATCACACTGCGATCTCTGGCGACGCGAACACGATCGGTGATCATGACGCCGCCACAGTAGCGGAAAACGCCGTCATCCTCTATCCCTCCACCCCCCAGGAGGCCCGGCCGCTCTTCACCCTGCCCCCCGACCTGCCCACCTTCACCGGTCGGGACGACCTGCTGGAGGCGCTCGATGGACTGCTCCAACCCGGCGGGCAGGCGACGGTGGGTATCGTGAGCGCCAGGGGCCTGGCCGGCGTGGGCAAGTCTGCGCTGGCGATCCACGCGGCGCATCGGTGGCGCGACCGCTTCCCCGACGGCGTCGCCTGGATGGACCTGCGGGCAGAGGCCGGGGCGAGCGAGGCGCTGCGCCACGTGGCCGGGCTGTACGGGTACCAGGGACAGGCCGCGCAAATCGACGACGTGCACAATCTGGCCGTGCTGGTGCGCATGATCCTGCGGGACAAACGCGTGCTCTGGATCCTTGACAACGCGGAGGGCCTCTCGGCGGACGAACTGGACTGCATGCTGCCGGGCGTGCCGGGGCCAGTCACGGTGGTCACGAGCCGGAGGGCATACCCTGCGCTGGAGCGGCTGGGCCAGCAACTGCGGGTGGACGTGATGGGGGAGAGAGAGGCGCTGGCGCTGCTGGCGCGGCTGGTGGGGCGGGAGGAGCGCGAACCGTACCGCAGGCTGGCCGCGCGACTGGGCCATCTTCCACTAGCGCTCGACATCGCCGGGCGGTGCATGCGCGACCGGGGCTGGGGGCCGGACGAGGTGCTGCGACGGCTCGAGGAGGTGGCCGGCCGGCCCACCACGCTCCCGCTGCCGATCACCGGGGAGCCGGAGGACAGCGTCGCGCAGGCATTTACGCTCAGCTATGACGGGTTGGATGTGGAGGACCAGGAACTCTTCCGCGCGCTGAGCCCTTTCGCCCCAACGGGGTTCACGCCGCGGGCAGTGGGTGTGGTGCTGGGGAGGGAGGACGTGGCCGGGGTGGAGGCGGGGTTGGAGCGGCTGAGAGCGCTCCACCTCGCCCGTCGAGCGGCGATCGCAGGCCGCTACGACCAGCACCCGCTGCTGCGGGACTGTGCACTGGCGCTGGCCGAGCGGGCTGGGGAACGGGAGCACTGGGCCAAGTGGCACACCCGCTACTTTGCCGCCCGGGCCGATTTGATCGGGCGACAACTGGGAGACCCCGAGACCGCCCCGCAGGCGGTGGCGGTGGCGACGACGGACCGGGGCAACTTGCTGGCGGCACAGCAAACGAGCCTCGCGCAGGGCTTTTGGGGCGAGGCTGTGAGCCTGGCCTACCGGCTGGACGATCTCTTCAAGCGCAGCGGGCACTGGGCCGACCGGCGCAGGGCGCTCGAAGCGGGGATCGAGGCAGCGCGGAAGGGCGGGCTCCGGCCGGACGAGGTGGGGCTGGCCCACAACCTGGGATTGATGGCGCAGGGCCAGGGGGACTATGCCGTGGCCCAGCAGTTGTACGGGGAGGCGCTGGACATCGCGCAGCAACTGGGGGATCGTGCCAGCGTCGCGGTGACGCTCCACAACCTGGGGATGCTGGCTCAGAACCAGGGGGACCATGCCGAAGCCCGCCGCCTGCACCAGCAGGCGGCCAGGACGTTCGAGCGATTGGGTGACCGTGTTGGCGTCGCCCGGACGCTCCACCAACTGGGGAACGTGGCCTATCAGCAGGGAGACTATGCCGAGGCTCGCCGCCAGTACGGGGTATCCATCGACATCGCGCAGCAACTGGGCGATCACGCTGGCGTCGCCTCGACGACCAGCCAGATGGGCATGTTGGCCTACCTTCATGGAAAAGTCAAGCAAGCCCGGCGGCTGTACGAAAAGAGCCTGGCGATTCGGAAAAAGATGGGCGACAGGAAGGGCATTGCCACGAACCTCCACCAACTGGGGGTGCTGGCTCAAGACCAGGGAGACAACCACGAGGCCCGCCGCCGGTTCAGGGAGTACCTGGACGTGGTGCAGCAACTGGGGGACTACGCCAGCATCGCCCAGACGCTTCACCAACTGGGGCGGCTGGCCGAAGAGGATGGCGACCTGGAGGAGGCGGAGCGGCTCTTCGCCGAGAGCCTGTTCAGGCTTGAGGCGCTCGACTCGCCGGATGCCCCGATCACCCGTCGCTCGCTGGAGCGGGTGCGGGGGCGGATGGCAGGGTAACCGGTCTTGCCTCCTTTTTCGCGCCCCGCCTCACTTGGGTGGGGCGTTTGTTTTGTCGGCTGTGAGTGGGGAGTGGTCGCCTTCAATGCGTCGCGCACGCGATACAGGGGTCGAAAGCCCGCACGACCCGTCCCACGGCGCGCTCCAGTTCCATGTCCACTCGCTCGGCGGTGACGTACCGCTCGGCCGCGACGCGCAGCGCCCGCTCGATCGCCAGCGTGTTGTGCACGGTCGGGATGATGAACTCTGCCTGGGCGATGAGGCCGTTCTCGATGCGGTAGTGGTGGATCAGCGGGCCGCGAGGCGCTTCGACCAGGCCATACCCCTCCCCATCGCGCGGGGTGTAGGGAACGTCCGTGTCCTCGTCGTCGAGCGGGTCCGCCAGGATCTCCATCGCCCGCTCCAGCGCGTAGACCAACTCGATGCCCCGGGCCAGGTCGAAGAGCATGATCGCGTGGGCTGGCTGTCCGAACGTTTCGTGGAAGCGGGCCAGGTACTCGTCGGCGCGCGGTGTGCCCATGCAGCGCGCCATGTTGATGCGGGCCAGGCTGTTGGCCCGGAGCACGTCCCCCTCGTAGCTGGTCTGGCCGGCGTAACTGGTTTCGCTCTTCTGAAAGGTGAGGTACGACCGAAAGTCGCGGGCGGGGAAGTCGTCGCGTACGACGCCGTCCGGGCACATCACCCGGATGATGTCCCCATAATAGTTCGGGCGGCAGTCGGTGACGGCGGCGATGTAGCAGGCCGGCGCATCGTCGCCCCAGGTACCGATGCGCTCCCCCATCGCCAGCGACATCTCCCAGTAGGTGTCGAAGAGGTCGCAGGCGACGGGCAACGCTTCTGCCAACTCCGCCCGCATCGCCGCGGCTGCCTCACGCCCGACGCCGCTCGTCATCCCGCCGACGACGGCTTTGATGGGGTGGATGAACTGTCCCCCCGCTACCGTGATCAGGTCGGTGCCCGCCTTCCGCACCTGGAGCGCCCGCGTCGCGGTCACGGCCCGGTGCTGCGCCGAGTCCGCTCCTTCAGTGAGTTGGAAGATGCTGGCGACGCCGAGGCGGTCCGGCATGGTAAAGATGAACAGCGAGGTGGCCTGGTTCTGGATGATCTGGCCGAGCAGCAACAGCTCGCGGATCTCGAGTGCCAGTGGGGGTGGTGTGACGCCGTAGGCATCCTCCAGCGCCTTGACGGCTGCGGTGTGGTGCGCCGTCGAGCAGACGCCACAGATGCGTGGCGTGATCACCGGCATCTGCTCGGCCGGTGCCCCCTGCACGAAATATTCAAAGCCGCGGAATTCCATCGCCTCGAAGCGGGCCGAGACGACGTCCCCGGCCTGCACGTCGATCACGACCTGGGCGTGCCCTTCGATCCGGCTGAGCGGAAACGTCAGCGTGGGCATCTCACAACACCTTCTCCTTCGGGCGGGGCGGCCGCCCGGGGCTGGCGTAATCGGAGAACTGGAACAAGAAGAGCGCCAGTTGCGGGGAGCGCAGCGTCGCTTCGACCTCCTCCGGTGGGATGTCGGTCATCGCCGCAAAGACGCGCTGGATGCTGGCGAACCACGTGCTCGATTCCTTTTCGATCAGCGCATCCGACGGCCCTCGGCAGCCCACGCATGGATGCCCGGCGCGGGGGCAGGGCGCTCGGCAGCCGCCCCGGGTCGACGAGCCGATGCACAGGTAGCCCTGGTTGATCAGGCAGACATCGGGCAGCACCTCTCCCCGCTGGAAGCCGATCAGGCGGGCGGGGCGCATGTCCTTGAGTTTCTTGCGGCCGCACTCCTGGCAGACGATCCGGCTGGTCTTGAAATCGGGAGGGTTGAAGAGCACAGCCATAAAGAGTTCGGGCGTCGGCGGGCAGCCAGGGAGGTAGCGGTCTACGGTCACGAATGCATCGATGGGCCGGCACCGGGGCAGCAAGCGTGGCACGTGACGCCGTCCCTCCTCGATCAGAAAGAGTTCACGCACCTCGTCCCGGTCGCCCAGGCTGGCCACGCCGCCGGAGATCGCGCACGTCCCGACGGCCACCACCTGGTGCGCGCGCCGGACCGCGCGGCGCAGGTTGTAGAGATCCTCGTCGGTGAGCACGCCGCCGCTCACCAGCAGCACGTCCACCTCCGGCACGTCGTAGGCCGAGATGACCAGCGGCATGTAGACCAGTTTATACCGATCCACCCACGCTTCGGCGTTGAGGAGCGACACCTCGCAACCCGCGCACCCCGAAAGCTGTAACACGGCAAATTGGTTCATCGCTTCACCCAGCCAGGTCGTGCTCGCGATCAGCGCCTGCGTCTCGTACCGGCGCGCCGGTGGCTTGCGTGTCGGCGCTCGTGTGGGGGCGGTACCGGTCTCGAGTGAATATGAGGGCAGAGAACACGCTGAACCCGTTGCCATTGTACCACGTGAACGAAGGGCTCGCAACCAGGTTGTGTGGCTCTCTGCCCCGAGTAGCTACCTTTCCCGAACCGGCTCCAGTTGCCATCGGTGACTGGAGCCGGTATAATACTTGTATGATAAAGATCGAACACGTTGAACTGCACCACGTCGACATGCCGCTGGTGCATCCCTTCGAGACCAGTTTCGAACGCGAGCTCACCCGCCCCTGCATCCTGGTGTCCGTCCACGCCGGCGGGCTCACCGGCTGGGGCGAGTGCCCCGTCGGCTCTGGGCCATGGTTCTCCAGCGAGACGATCGGGACCGGCTGGCACGTGCTGTGCGACTTTCTCATCCCGGCTGTGTTGGGCCAGGATGTGGCGTCGCCTGCCGACGTGGTGGCGCGCTTCCGGCGGGTGCGCGGTCATCCCATGGCCCGGGCCGGGCTGGAGAACGCGGTATGGAACCTGCTGGCGCTGGCGCAGGGGGTCTCAATGGCCAAGCTCCTGGGCGGCCAGCGGGACCGGGTGCCCGTTGGCGTGAGCGTCGGCATTGAGCCCACGTTGGAGATGCTGCTCGACCGGGTGGCCCAGTACGTCGCCGAGGGATACGGCCGCGTCAAGCTAAAGATCAAACCGGGCTGGGACGTGGGCGTGGTCCGCGCCGTCCGCAAGCGCTGGCCGGACCTGCCGCTGCAGGTGGACGCCAACTGTGCCTACACGCTGGCCGACGCACCACTCTTGCAGGAACTGGACCAGTTTGACCTTTTGCTGATCGAACAGCCGTTGCACCACGAAGACATCGTGGACCACGCCCAACTGCAGGCCCAACTCCGCACGCCACTGTGCCTGGACGAGTCCATCCGCTCGCCTGAGCATGCCCGCTGGGCGCTGGACATCGGTGCCTGCCGGGTGATCAACGTCAAGGTGGCGCGGGTGGGTGGCTTGACCGCCGCGCGGCAGATCCACGATCTGTGTGCCAGGCGGGGCGTGCCGGTGTGGTGCGGCGGCATGCTGGAGACGAACGTGGGGCGCGCGACAAACGTGGGCCTCGCCACGTTGCCCAACTTTTCGCTGCCCGGTGACATCTCCGCCTCGGCCCGTTACTACCAGGAGGACATCGCCGAGCCCAACTTTGTGCTCAACGACGACTCGACGCTGTCGGTGCCTGCCGGTCCGGGGCTGGGTGTGCGCGTCATCCCCGAACGGCTGGCCGCCGCCCGCCTGCGGCACCTGGCCCAGAGCGCCTAGTACTACAACCTCACTTGTGGACAACGAGCATCCTGAGCCGCTCGGCTGAGCGGCTCAGGATGACTTTTGCGAGGTGACTCACCAGATGACCGACGTGAAGCGTATCCTGGTTCTCACGGCTGACGCGGGTTTTGGACACCGCAGTGCCGCCGACGCCGTCGCGACCGCTCTGCAGGACTCCTATGGGGGTGCTGTCTCCGTCGAGATCGTCAACCCGTTGGAGGGCAAGCGCGTTCCTGCCATCCTGCGAGATAGCCAGGCGGATTACGACAAGTTCGTGCGCGAAGCGCCCGGCCTGTACAAGCTTGGCTACCGGGCCAGCGATGCGTCGGTGCCGACGACGGTGGTGGAGAGCGCGCTGACGGTGATGCTCTTCGAGGCCATGCACGACATCGTCCGGCGGTATCAACCCGACGCCATCGTGACCACGTACCCGCTCTATCAGGCCCCGCTCGGCGCGGTCTACGCCATCAGCAGGCATCACGTCCCCTTGCTCACCGTCGTCACGGACCTGGCCACAGTCCACAGGCTGTGGTTCCACGAGGCCGCCGATCTCTGTCTGGTGCCCACGCGAAAAGTGCGCGACCTGGCGTTAAAGTACGGCCTCCCTGCGCACAAGGTTCACGTGACCGGGATACCGGTCCGCCCGGCCCTGGCGTCTCGGGTCCGGGACCCTGCCGCCATCCGTGCCGGGCTGGGCTGGCGGGCCGACCTGACGACGGTGCTGGCCGTGGGCAGCAGGCGGGTGGGGCATCTGCCCGACGTGCTGCGGGCGTTGAACCACTCGGGACTGCCGCTACAATTGGCGGCCGTGGCGGGTGGGGATGACGAGTTGTATCACCACCTCCAGCACACCGAGTGGCACCTTCCGGCGCACCTGTACAACTTTGTGACGGACATGCCCACGCTGATGCACGCTGCCGATTGCATCATCTGCAAGGCGGGTGGGCTGATCGTCTCCGAGGCGCTGGCGTGCGGCCTGCCATTGCTGCTGATCGACGTCCTCCCCGGCCAGGAGACCGGCAACGCTGAGTACGTGGTCGAGGGCGGCGCGGGTGAGTGGGCCGAGAGCGGAATCGCTGCGTTGGAGGTCATGTGCCACTGGCTCGATCGGGACGGCGCGCTGCTGGCCGAGCGGGCCCGAAATGCTCACCGCCTGGGACGCCCCCACGCGGCCCACGACGTGGCCAAGCGAGTCTGGGCAGCGGCCGAGCGCGGCCCTGCTTCCAGGGCCGGTCCAGGGGCCCTGATGCGGTCCAGGCTGATCAATCTGCTCAGCCACAACGGCATTCCGTGGAAGGAAAAGGAGGCAGAGAGTACCGCAGACTACCACGGATAGGGAAATACACGATAAAAGGGAGAAATGGACTGCCTATCGTCTATTGCTCTATCCGTGGTAATCTGTTCTGGAAAGGAGCCAACATGCCCAAACGTCTAATCGTCATCGGGGGAGTCGCGGCGGGGATGAGCGCTGCCGCCAAAGCAAAACGCGTCGACCGCGAGATGGAGGCCATCGTCTATGAGAAGGGGCCGTACATCTCGTACGGAGCCTGCGGGATGCCCTACTTTATCGCCGGCGACGTCGCCGACTATCGCGACCTCCTCGCGCGCACGCCGGAGCAGATGGCGAAACAGGGCGTCGAGGTGCACGTCCGCCACGAGGTGACGGCGATTGACCCGGGCGCGCGGACGGTGACCGTGCGCGACCTGGACGGGGAGCGCGAGTTCACGGTAGGGTACGACCGGCTCGTCGTCGCCACCGGCGCGCGCCCGGTTCGGCCTCCCCTGCCCGGCTTCGACCTCGATGGGGTTTTCGTGCTGCGCGCGCTGGACGAGGGGCGAGCCGTCCAGCGCTTCGTCGCCGAGCGCCGTCCCCGGCGCGCCCTCATCCTCGGCGGTGGCTACGTCGGCGTCGAGATGGCGGAGACCTTCCGGCGGCTGGGGCTCGACGTCAAGATGGTGATCCGCTCCGGCCAGGTGATGCGCACCGCGCTCGACGACGACGTGCGGGCGGTGGTCGAGGAAGAGCTGGCGCGCCACGATGTCGAGGTGGTGACGGGCAGGCCCGTCGCCTTCGAGGGCAACGGCCGGGTGCAGGCCGTCGTCGTTGAGGGGGCGGATGAGGGCGACCGCTATCCGTGCGACGTGGCGCTGGTGGGGATCGGCGTGCGGCCCGAGGTCGCGCTCGCCCGGTCGGCGGGAGTGGCGCTGGGTGCGACGGGCGCTATCGCGACCGACAGCCACATGCGCACCAACCTGCCCGGCGTGTACGCGGCAGGTGATTGCGCCGAGGCGTTCCACCTGGTGGCCGCCGAACCGGCTTACATCCCGCTGGGCAGCACCGCCAACAAGCAGGGGCGCGCGGCGGGGACGAACGCCGCCGGGGGCGAGGCGACGTTTGGCGGCGTCGTGGGCACGATGGTCGTCCGGGCGTTCGATCTGGCGGTGGCGCGCACCGGCCTCACCGCGAGCCATGCGCAGGCCCTGGGGTATGCGGTCCGAGCGCCGATGATCGAGGCGCTGGACGCGACGCACTATTTCCCAGGCGTAGCGCCCATCCACGTCAAGCTGGTCGTGGACGACGAGACCGGCCGGCTGCTGGGGGGGCAGATTGCCGGGCGGCGCGGCGTGGCCAAGCGCATCGACGTGCTTGCGACGGCGCTTCACCATCGGCTGACCGTCGCCGACCTGCAGCGGCTGGACTTGAGCTACGCGCCGCCCTTCGCCCCGGTGTGGGATCCGATCCTGGTGGCGGCCAACGTGGCGGCCAGGTAATTTGGCCTTATCCCCAATCTGTAGTACTATTCAGCGTTGCAACCGTTGCGAAAGGGGGACATTATGGATTTCTCCGACTTTGCCGCCATACCCGTCGTGGACGGTCACATCCACTTTCCCCACCCCGGGCTGATGGGCGACTTTGTCGCGGTGATGGAGCACATTGGGCTGGCCCGGGCCAACCTCGTCGGCATCCCCGACCTCCAGACGATCAACCAGAACCCTGCGTTGATCCATTTCAAGGCCCACCATCCGCAGCGGGTCTACGTCTGCGGCGCGCTCGACTACACCCCGGTCTGGACCGGCCCGGTCTGGGCCGACCCGGCCCGCGCACCGCAGGCGCTCGCGGACCAGATCGCGGCGCTCAGGGCGATCGGCTTTGACGGGCTCAAGCTGGTCGAGGGCAAGCCGATGGTGCGCAAGCTGCTCGGCATCCCGTTCGACGGCCCCGAGTACGCCGGGATGTGGGCCGCGCTCGAGGAGCAGGGCTTCCCGATCGTCTTCCACGTCGCGGACCCTGAAGAGTTCTGGGACGCCGAACGCTGTCCCGACTGGGCGCGCGCCCAGGGTTGGTTCTACGGCGACGGCACCTATCCCCTCAAAGAGGACCTCTACGCCGAGGTCGACCGCGTGCTCGATCGACATCCGGGCCTGCGGATCGCCTTTGCCCACTTTTACTTTCTCTCGGCCGACCTGGCGCGGGCGGGCGCGTTCCTCGACGCCCACCCGCGCGTCTCCATCGACCTGACGCCGGGGGTGGAGATGTACCTCAACTTTGCCCGGGACCTCGACGCCGCCCGCGATTTCTTCGTCAGGTACGCGGACCGGCTGGTGTACGGCACCGACATCGGCGCCAGCGCCGTCCAGCACGATCCCTCGCAGGGGCTGGACCGGGCCGAGTCGCTGGGCCGGGCCTGGGTCGTGCGGCGCTTCCTGGAGACCGACGGGCCGTTCGCCGCGCCGGAGGGGGTGGGACATTGGCTGGGGATGGACGCCGAGGCGTTCCACGGCATCGCGCTGCCGCCCGGCGTACTGACCAAGATCTACCACGCCAATTTCGAGCGCGTGTTCGGCCCCGCGCCCGCGCCCATGAACCGCGACGCCGCGTTGGCGGAGCTGGAGCGGTTGGCGGCGGTGATCGACGCGCGGGCGGACGGGGGGCCGGTCGACAGCCCGGCGCGCCAGGTGGCTCGGCGACTGGCGGCGCTGGCCGACAAAGGAGAAAGATAACCATGGCACAAACCACACACACCACTGCCGGACTCGCACCCGTCCGGCTGAGCGCGGGGTACAAGGTCATCTGGGGCATCGCCTCGCTCGGCACCTCGCTGATCTCTGGCATCTACGCCGCGCTCCTGCCCATCTTTTACCAGGACTACCTGGGCCTGCAGGCGCGCTGGATCGGGATCGCGTCGGTGATCTATGCCGTGTGGAACGCCGTCAACGACCCGCTGTTCGGCTACGTCACCGACAGCACGCGCTCCAGGCTGGGCCGGCGCATCCCCTACATGCGGTACACGGCCCCCTTCCTGGCGCTGACGTTCATCCTCGTCTGGTTCGCACCGGCCCGGACGGGGCAACAATCGCTCTTCTGGTGGATGCTGGTGACGATGCTCCTGTACGACACCGCGTACACCATCATCGGCCTGGTCTACTCGGCCCTGCTGCCCGAGGTGACCGAGTCGGACGCCGAGCGGAACGGGCTGCAGATCTCGTCCTCGCTGTTTGGATTGCTCGGCACGCTCCTGGGGTTCATCATCCCCGACGTGTTCCGGCCCAAGGCGGGCACGTCCCCCTCCTTCCTGCCGCTACAGGTCTCCATGATCGTCGTCGGCGTGATCTGCGCGGTTCTGATCGTCATCACGACGCTCAAGGTCAAAGAACGGCCCGAGTTCCACCTGGTCGACAAGCCGCTCAAGCTGGGAGAGGCGCTCAAGTACACGTTCACGAGCAGGTCGTTCCTGATCCTGGTGGCCGCGAACTTTATGTCCATCCTGATGCAGGCGCTGATCCTGGGCGCGCTCTTTTACCTGGCCGACTATGTGCTCCAGATGAACGCGATGATCCCGCTGGCGTGCGTGTTCGTCCCGCTGATCGTCGGCGTGCCCGTGACTACCCTGATCCGCCGCCGCCTGGGCGTCGTCGGGGCGCAACAGCTCCTCCTCACGATCGCCGGGATCGCGCTCGTGCTCCTCGCCGTCGTGCCGACGCCCCTGGTCCTCGTCTGCCTGGCGCTGGCCGGATTCGGCCTGTCGGGACCGCAGACGCTGACCAACGTGCTCTTTGCGCAGGTCGCCGACGAGGACGAGCTGCGCTCCGGCGTGCGGCGCGAGGGCGTGTTCTTCGGGGTCAATGCGCTCTTGACCAAGCCGGCCCAGTCGGTCGCGTTGGCGCTCTCGCCCTTCATCCTGGAGATCACCGACTTTGTCACGCGCGAGGCCAACCAGGGACAGATCTACCTGGATCAGCCCGCAGCCGCGCTCTTCGGCATCCGGTCGCTCGTCGGGCTCATCCCCGGCGTGGCGATGCTCCTGGGTGCGATCATCCTCATCTGGTTCCCGCTCCGGGGCGAGCATCTGGACCGGGTGCAGGAGGAGGTCCTGGCGCTTCACGCCAGGAAGCACGCGCAATTGCAGGCCGGCGGCTGACCAAAGCACCATGACCCACCCACCGATTGGCCGACAGATCGCGTTTCGCTACACCCGCGACCTGGCGACGACGGCCCGTTTCTACGAGGAGGTGCTGGGCCTGCTGCTGGCGCTCGACCATGGCACATAATCATCCCCTGGATCACGCGGCCGTTTCCGGCCCTGAAAACCCTGTCGCAGGTGCGTCGAAAGCGATCGCCACCCGTCCGTTCAAGGCCCAGTTGCCGATCATCTTTGTGGTCCGTACGACGGTCAACACGGCGGTCCGGCTCGTCTATCCGTTCCTGCCCAGCATCGCCCGCGGCCTGGGGATCTCGCTCGCCGCCGCCAGCCAGCTCGTCACGCTGCGCATGGTCGGGGGGATGGCCGCCCCCTTGCTTGGCCTCTTGGCGGACCGGTACGGCCGCCGCCGCGTGATGGAGGTGGCGCTGCTGCTGTTCGCGCTGGCCGGCCTGTTGCTGGCCGGGCTGGGCACGCTCGGTGCCGCAGCGGTCGCCTTCACGCTCTACGGCTTTGCCAAAGCGCTCTACGACCCGGCCGTCCACGCCTACCTGGGCGACGAGGTACCCTACGACGAGCGCGGGCGGGCCGTCGGCATCGTCGAACTCTCGTGGTCGAGCGCGTGGCTGCTCGGCGTCCCGGCCTCCGGCGTGTTGATCGAGCGCTTTGGCTGGCGCGCGCCGTGGGCCGCCCTGATCGTGCTGGGGCTCGCGGGCCTGGGGCTCACACGTGCCATCCTGCCGCCAGCCCACCGGGCGGCAGGACGCGAGCGTACCAGATCCCTGCTCGCCTCCGTGGTCGCCACCTGGCGCGACCTGCTGCGCCGCCGCTCCGTCCTGGTCCTCCTGGCGACGAGCTTTTTGCTCACGTCTGCGATCGAGATCCCGTTCATCGTGTACGGCGCGTGGCTCGAGACGGCGTTTGGGCTCAGCCTCAGCACGCTGGGCCTGGCGTCGACCGTCGTCGGGGTCGCCGAGGCCGCCGCCGAGTTTGGCACGGCCGTCATCACCGACCGCCTGGGCAAGAAGCGCAGCGTGCTCGTCGGCCTCCTCGGCCTGGCCGCCAGTCTGGTCGCCCTGCCGTGGCTGTCGCGCCTTGGGCTGGTGGCCGCGCTGGCCGGCGTGATGCTCATGCTGCTCAACTTTGAGTTTGGGATCGTCTCGCTCCTGCCGCTGGCGACGGAGCTCGCCCCCGAGTCCCGCGCGTCGCTGTTCTCCCTCACCGTCACGGCCTTTAGCCTCAGCCGGGTCATAGCCGCCCTCGTCGGCGGGTGGCTCTGGCAGTGGCAGAACATCGCGCTGCACGCAGGCGTGGGCGCCCTCTGCGCGCTCGTCGGGGCATTGCTGCTCGTGTGGGGGATGGTGGAGATCGGATCAGACCCTTAGGGTCTCTGTAGAAGCAAGGAGACCTGAAATGGACTTTGAACTTGCCATCGCCAACGCCACCGTGATCGACGGCACCGGCCGGCCCCGCTTCCGGGCTGACCTGGGCATCCAGCGCGGCAAGATCGCCGCCATCGCCACAGGCGAGCGCCTGTCCGGCCATCAGGCGCTCGACGCGGCTGGCCTGGTCGTCGCCCCGGGCTTTATCGACGTCCACTCCCACGCCGACTGGATCCTCCCCCTCCCCGACCACGACGAGATCCTGGCCCCGCTCCTCCTCCAGGGCGTCACCACGCTGGTGACCGGCAACTGCGGCTTCTCCCCCGCCCCGGCCACGGAGGATGCCGTCCCCTTGCTGGACGGCTACTCCGAGATGATGCGCGAGCGGGCCTTTCCCTACCGCTGGCGCTCCTTTGCCGAGTTCCTCGACGCCCTCGAACGGGATGGCCTGCTGCTCAACGCTGCCTTCCTGGTGGGCCACGGCGCGCTGCGCTACGCGGTGATGGGCGGTCGCGCCGACGGGGCGGCTCCTCCGGCCCCGGGCGAGATAGACGCCCTGTGCCGCCTCACCCGCCAGGCGCTGCGCGAGGGGACGTTCGGCCTGTCGGCCGGGCTGGCCTACGCTCCGGGGGTGTTCGCGCGCAACGAGGA
The DNA here is from genome assembly GCA_035531135.1 of Anaerolineae bacterium. Classification (GTDB taxonomy): domain Bacteria; phylum Chloroflexota; class Anaerolineae; order B4-G1; family B4-G1; genus DATKTN01. Next base: position 11,719 of record DATKTN010000191.1, on the reverse strand, counting down.
ACTGCTGCCCCTGCTCCAGGTCGTTGCTGAAGACGGCGGCGTCTTCACCGTCCACGGCCGGGCCTACACCTGGGTCTCTCCTTTCTACACGCCGATGATCCTGGGGACCCCCCACAACGTCCGCTCGACCCGCGAGCTGCTCGCGCTGGCCCGGCAGGCGGGCGTGCGGCTGCAGCTCTCGCACCTGATCTTTGTCGGTCGCCGTACCTGGCGCACCCACCGCACCGTCCTGCACGACGTCGAGCGGGCGGCCGCCGGCGGGCTGGACGTGGCCTTCGATGCCTTCCCCTACACCGTCGGCAACTCTACGATCAACGTCGTCTTTCCCGAATGGTTCCTCGACGGCTTCGATGAGAACATCGACGACCCGCGCGCGCTGCGGCGACTCAAGCGGGAGATGGATCTCCTGCGCATGACACTGGGGCTCGACTACCGGGACATCACGCTGCTGTGGGGCCGCGCGCCCGATCTGGCCGAACTGGAGGGGCTGGACTTTGGCGCGATCGCCCGCCGCCTGGGGCTGTCGGCGTTCGAGGCCTACGCCCACGTCGCCCGGGCGAGCAACGGCAAGGCGCGCGTCCTCCTGGGCACGTACTCCGGCGACGGCGGGCGGGAGGAGCCGTTGCGGGCGGCGCTGGCCCACCCGCTGTGCGCAGTTATGACCGACACGATCCTCACCCGCCGTGGCCGGCACAACCCGGCCTCCTTCGGCACCTTCCCCCGCGTGCTGGGCCGCTACAGCCGCGACCTGGGGCTCTTTCCGCTGGAGGAGGCGGTCCGCCGGATGACGTCGTTCCCGGCGGAGCGGATCGGGCTGGCGGACGTCGGCTGCGTCGCCGAGGGCGCGTGGGCCGACCTGGTCCTCTTCGATCCGGCGACGATCGCCGACAACACCACCCTCGACCGCCCCGACGCACCCCCGGCAGGCATCCGGGCGGTGCTGATCTCGGGGCAGGTCGTGGCACAGGACGGGCGGATCGTCGGTCGGGAGCGGTGGGGCCGGGTCTTGCGGGGGTGAGCGGGAGGTCAATCTCCCGCCGTCGTTTGCCCCACCCGCTTGCCTGTGCTACAATGACAAAAGCTGTGGTGCTTTGCGCGAGCCCGAGGCGATGGACACGGCGGTGGGGACCAAAGTGCATAGGAGAAAGGCCAGATGAAAGGACGTGTGAAGCGATTGCTGTTCTGGACGCCCAGAATTCTGTGTCTCGTGTTTGCCGTCTTCGTGAGCCTGTTTGCGCTCGACGTGTTCGGGGAAGGGTATGGCTTCTGGAACACGAGCCTGGCCTTTCTGATCCATCTGATCCCGACGGGTATCATTCTCGTCGTGCTCGCCATCTCCTGGCGTTGGGAGTGGGCGGGAGGAATCCTGTTCATCGCGCTGGGAACAGCATACATCGCCACGACGTGGGAAAGGTCCCGCTGGCCCGCTTACCTGGTGATCTCCGGACCACTGTTCCTGATCGGCGTTCTGTTCCTGGTCAACTGGCGGTGCAGGGCGGAGCTTGCGGGCCTGAGACCCTAAGGGTTTTCCGAAACCCTTAGGGTCTGTTCAGATACCGCCGGCTGGTGGTGATCGCCCCGTGGCCCCAGTGGCCCAGACGCTCGCCCCATTCGTTGATACTGTTGGCCAGCCGGTCGGAGATGGGCACGACTCTGTCTTTCGCACCCTTGCCCCGGATAACGAGGACGGTGCGCGTGCGGTTGCCGTTGTCAGCAGGTTGAGTGCCCGGTTGACCGTCCCAACTTAACTGAAACACGCCGGATATCGGCCGCTGATCTCTGATAAACGTGATGGACGCAAACATAAACCTGCCTCCCTCCAAACGCGCCAGCCCGTGGGTCTATTTCGCGCTGGCCTACGGAGTCTCCTGGCTCTTTTGGGTACCGGCTGCGCTTTGGGGCCGCGATGTCACCACGTTCCCGGTCATGCTGCTGCTCTATCTCGGCGGCGTCGGCCCGCCGCTCGCTGCCATCGTGCTCACCTACCTCACGCAGCGCCGGGCCGGCCGGCGTGACTTTTGGTGCCGGGCGGTCGACTTGAGGCGCATCGGCGCGGGGTGGTACGCCGGTATCCTGCTCACCTTCCCCACGCTGATCGGTCTCGCTGTCCTGCTTGACATCCTCACCGGTGGCGCTGTGCCACGGTTCGAGACCGCCGCGCGCTTCCTGTCCCGGCCGCTGGCGATCCTGCCCTTTGCCTTCTTCATGCTGATCTTTGGCCCGCTCCCCGAGGAACTCGGCTGGCGCGGATACGCGCTCGACCGGCTGCAGGCCAGGTGGGGCGCGCTCGCCTCCAGCCTCGTCCTCGGTGCGGCCTGGGCGCTGTGGCACCTGCCGCTCTTCTTCATCCGGGACACTTACCAGCATGGCCTGGGCCTGGGATCGCTCCGCTTCTGGCTGTTCTTCGCCGACCTGGTCCCCAAGTCCATCCTGTACACCTGGATCTATAACAACAACCGCCGCAGCACGCTGTCCGCCGTCCTGTTCCACTTTATGGGGAACTTGACCGGGGAGCTCTGCACGCTCCCCGAGCGGGCCGAACTCTACAAGGTCCTGTGGGTCGCCATCGCAGCGCTCGTCGTCATCGCCATCTGGGGGCCCGGGACGCTGGCCCGCCGCCGGACCAGCCCGGCCGCGGTCGACGAGATCCCGCCCCATGAGGGAGGAGACTGGTCATGAAAGCAGCGTTTGCCCTGCTCGTGGATACCACCGTCCACAACTTTATGCGCAGGTTGGCCGTTGATATAAACGAAAGATACCGCACGGGCTTCAAGGCCGCGGTGCTGCCCCCACACATCTCGCTGAAACAGCCGTTTCAGATCTCTGGCCTGGCCGCGGTGGAGGCGTATTTTGACCAACTGGCACAGAGCGTCGAGCCGTTTGAGATCACGTTGACCCACCTGGAGCTGCAGGTCGTGTCGCTTGACGATGGCGAACAAGGCGTCCTGTGGCTGGCGGTACGGGAGGATCACGCGCTGCGAAGTTTGCACCGGAGAATCAACCTGGAACTGGCCGAGCGGTTTGAGAACACCCAGGCCCCGTTCGATGGCCCGGCGTATCGGTTCCACGCCACGCTCGCCGTGGGTGGGCAACCCGTCGACGTCTATCGCCGGATCTATGCCGAGTATGGCCCCGTCCAGGCCAACCTGACGTACACGGCCCGCGAGCTGGCGATGTACTACACCGAGGATGACAGCCACGCGGCGGAAGGATTCGTCTACAAGATGTTGCCGCTGGGTAAGGGAGAAGGGACGGATAAGTCTCAGGTTTCAGGTCTCAGGTTGACCGCCCTAACCTGAAACTCTGAAACATGAAACCTGAAACACCGACGTGGACAATGACCCAGCGAGACCGATATAACAGCTTTTCCGAGCTGGCCCGGGACGCGCGCGAGGGCCACGACTACCGGCGGCTGGCCGAGCGGCGCGGGTCCGGCGTCGCGATCATCGCGCCGCACGGGGGCGGCATCGAGCCCGGCACGTCCGAGATTGCCGCGGCGCTGGCAGGTCGCGAGTTCGCCCTGTATTGCTTCGAGGGCCTGCGCCCCAGCGGCAACGACGAGCTGCACGTCACGAGCCATTGCTTTGACGACCCCGCCTGCGTCCAGCTCGTCGAGGATGCTCACGTCATCCTCGCCGTCCACGGATGCGCGGGTGAGCACCAGGCCGTCTACGTCGGTGGGCTCGACCGTGACCTGCAGGCGCGGCTGATCGAGGCGCTCCGGCGGGCTGGATTCGACGCCAGGCCCGGGGCCAGCGACCGCGCGGGGTGCTACACCAGCAACATCTGCAACCGGGGGAGCACCGGCCGGGGCGTACAACTCGAGCTCACCAGGGGCTTGCGCCTGGGGATGTTCAAAGGGTTCAAATGGCACGAACGGCAGATCACGACGCCGGTGTTCGAGCGGTTCGTCGCCACGGTCAGAGATGGCCTGACCGGCACGGTCAGGGACGGCCTGACCAGCGTGATAGAAGACCGCCAATTTGCTACCGTCCAGCAGGGGGCAGGAGGCAGGAGGCGGGAGGCAGGCAGCAGGACATGGTCTATGAGCTGAAACCCGGTGAATACGAGATAGCGCGTCCCATATTTAAAGGGCTGCGATACAACCTCGCCATCTTTTCGGTGCTCGAGGGAAACACGCCTGGAAGCGTGTACGTCGATGACGTCGCCGATCCAAAGGCCGCGTTCGTCTGGGACAAGTCCAGGGACTCGGGGTTCTACCTGGAGGGGTACGCGCGTAACGCCGGGTTCAACGCGTCGTTGAACCGGTTGATCCTCGAGCGGCTCTATCCGGAGGCGCAGGCCCTTCCCGGCGTGCTCGACTTTACGCTGCACTATTTCCCCGAGATCTGGGAGGATCAGTTCGGGGTCGTGCTGAAGGACACGAACCCGATGAAAAACTGGCGCAAGTTCTACGCCTTCCGCCAGCTCCAGGTCGACTGGACAAGGTTGGTTCCCCCTGGTTTCGCCCTGCGACCCGTCGACGGGGAACTCCTGGCCAGGACCGGCCTGACGAACGTCGATCGGCTCGCCCACTGGGCCCAGGATTCCTGGAGTTCGCTGGACGATTTCCAGAGAAGAGGGTTCGGCTTTTGCCTGGTGCACGGGGACGACGTCGCCAGTTGGTGCATGGCGGATTACGCCAGCGGGGACCAGTGCGAGATTGGCATCCACACCGACGAGCGATACCGGCGGCGGGGATTTGCGACGCTCACCGCGGCCGCCACCGTTGAGCATTGCATATCGAACGGCATTCCCCACATCGGCTGGCATTGCTGGGGGACGAACCTGGCGTCTGCCGCCACCGCCGAGAAGGTCGGATTCGAGAAGGGGCTCGATTACCCGGTGTATCACGCCTGGTTCAACGCGTTTGACAACTGCCTCGTCCACGGTGGCTACGATCTCGGCCGCAAAAAGTTCAGGCAATCCGCCGAGTGGTACGAGAGGGCGTTCCAGATGGCGGACGTCAGCGAGAAGGCCGCGCTCGAATCCCATTGGTTCTCCGACGCCGGAGATAAGGCGGGGTGCTACTACAACGCCGCCTGTGCCTGGGCGCTGGCCGGCGAAAGCGAGGCCGCGATCAGGAATCTCAACCGGGCGATCGACAGTGGCTGGACGGACGCCGAGCACCTGAGGACGGACGAGGATCTGGAGAGCCTGCACGGGACGCAGAGCTGGGAGGACTTATGGAGAGGCTTGCGTAAAGGGGGAGTTTCAAGTTTCAGGTTAAGTCTCAGGTTGGTGGTCCTAACCTGAAACCCTGAAACCTGAAACCTGAAACAACAACATGGGGAGAGCTATGGACGAGAAATTTGACCTGCTACTGATCGGAGGTACGGTCGTCACCGGAGAGGGGATGCGCCGGGCGGACGTGGGGGTGCGGGGGGAGGTGGTCACGGCCGTGGAGGCCGGGCTACCCCGCGAGCGTGCCCGCGAGGTGGTGGACATCACCGGCAGGTACGTGTTCCCCGGCGTGATCGACGTCCACGTCCACCCCGTCTACCTGGACACTGTCGAGGACTGCTCGCGCGTCGCCGCCTACGGGGGCACGACGACGCTGTTGCACTTTGTGTACGCCCGGCCCGGCGACAGCCTGGTCCAGAAGGTCGAGGAGATGCTCGCGGATGGCCTGGCGCACTCGCTCCTCGACTTTTGCCTGCACGGCGGGATGTTCGAGGCTCCCCGGCAGGTCCCCGAGATCCCGCGCGTGATGGAGATGGGCGTGCGTACATGTAAGTTCTTCCTCACCTACCTCAAACAGGGGTGGTACACGGACGACTATCAACTGATCAAGGCCATGGACATGCTGGCGGAGCGAGGCGGGATGGCCATGGTCCACGCCGAGAACGGCGGCGGCATCGATTACCTGGAGGACAAGTACCTCAAGGGCCCCGCCGCGTCGGCCAGGTACTTTAATGCCTCCCGCCCCGCGGCACTGGAGGAGGAGGCCGTCTTCCGGGCCATCTCGCTGGCGGAGGTCGTCGATTGCCCCTTGTACGTCCCGCACGTCACCGCCGCCCGCGCGCTGCGGCCCATCCGTCGCGCCCAGGCGGAGGGACGGCGGGTGTTTGCCGAGACCTGCCCCCAGTATCTGACGCTGACGCAGGACGTCATTGAGGAGCGGGGGGCACTGGCCAAGATCGGGCCGCCGATCCGCACCGCCAGCGACCGGGCCGCGCTGTGGGAGGCGCTGCGCGACGGCACGCTCCAGACGGTCGCCTCTGACCACGCGCCCAAGCACAAGGACGTCGCCGGCGATTTCCTCGAACAGCCCTTCGGTTCCCCCCAGGTCGAGACGCTCCTGCCGCTCACCTACGACGGCGGCGTCAACCGGGGACACATCAGCCTGGTGCGGCTGGTGCAGGTGCTGTGCGAGAACCCGGCCCGCATCTTTGGGCTGTACCCCAAGAAGGGCACGGTCGCCGTCGGCTCCGACGCCGACCTGGTCGTCTTCGACCCGGCCCGCCCGTTCACCATCCGCGCCGAAAACCAGCACACCAACGCCCGCTACACGCTCTACGAGGGCCGCACCGTCCTGGGCTGGCCAGAGATGTCCTTCCAGCGCGGGCGACGTGTCCTGTGGGAGGGGCAGATCGTCGCTGGGCCGGGGCAGGGAGAGTTCCTGCCCACATTGGAGTCGCAGGCAGCACCGCTAGCGCCGTGAGGGGCGGGCCAAGTCTCAGGTTGGCGGTTGACACGGATCGGCAGGATTAAGACGGATCAGGATGGTTCCAGGTTTCAGGCTTCATGTCTCAGGTTGCCCCTCCTGACCTGAAACCCTGAAACCTGAAACCTGAAACACCAAACGAACAGGAGCCTACTGTGCCAACCAAATTGCTTACGGGAAACGAAGCCCTGGTGTGGGGTGCCCTGCGGGCTGGGGTGAAGGTCGTCACCGGCTATCCGGGCACGCCGTCGTCGGGGGCGATCGGCAGCCTCCTGCGGATGGACCTGGACGACGGCCGGCACGTCGAATGGTCCACCAACGAAAAGGTGGCGTTTGAGATCGCGGCCGGCGCTGCGTGGGCCGGCCAGCGGGCGCTGTGCACGATGAAGATGTCGGGCCTGAACGTCGCCTACGACTCCGTGATCTCCATCGCCTACTCGGGCTGCAACGGCGGGCTGGTGATCTACGTGGCTGACGATCCGGGCGTCAGCGCCGGCATGGCGGAGCAGGACTCGCGCGGCTTTGCGCTGATGTCCGACCTGCCCATGCTGGAGCCCGCTTCCGTCGCGGAGACGTACCGGCTCGTCCAGGTCGCGTTCGAGTTATCCGAGCGGACGGGGACCCCGGTCTTTGTGCGGCTCGTGACCGCGATCTCGAATTCCCACGCGCCGGTCGCCGTCGAGGAGCCGGTCCCTCCCCCGGAGCGCGAGCCGATCCTCGACCGGGACATCACCAGGTACACCAAAGCCGGGGCCGCCATCTCCATGGCACAGCACCGCGACCTCATCGCCCGCCTGGAGCGCGCCGGCGACGTGATCCGGGAGATGGGGCTCAACCAACTCCAACTCGCCCACCCCGACACGCCGGGGGAGCAGCCACGCAACACGCAACACGCCACACGGAACACGCAACACGCCACACGCAACCCGCAACCCGCCACACGCCTGGGCGTCATCGCCTCCGGCGTGGTCGCTTCCTACCTGGACGAGGGGTTCGAGATCGCGACCCGGTTCGGGCTCGATCCGGATTCGGTCTCCGTCCTGCGCATCGTCGCGACGAACCCGTTCCCCGCCGCGGAGGTGCGGGAGCTCCTGCGCCACTGCGACACGATCCTGGTCCTGGAGGAGCTGGAGCCCCACATTGAGCGGGGCGTCATCGTCGAGGCGCACCGGCTCGGCTTTGAGGGGCGGATCGTCGGCAAGCTGGACGGCCCTCGACCGTCCGCGGTCGGCCTGCACAGGGTTGGCGAGTATGGCGTGGCCCAGGTCGTGCACGGCGTCGGTGAGGCGCTGGGCCTGCCCATCCCCGAGGATCTCTTCCAGGGGAACGACGCGGCGGAGCAACTGGCCGCCCGGCGGCCGATCACCGTCTGCGCCGGCTGCCCCCATCGGGGGACCTACATGGCGATCAACCAGGCCATCCGGAAGCTGAGGCTCAAGAAGGACGAGGTGATGGTGACGGGCGACATCGGCTGCACGATCCTGGGGATGAACCCACCGTTCCACACCGTTTGGAACGAGGTTGCGATGGGCGCCAGCGTCAGCCTGGCCCAGGGGTACGTCCACGCTGGCGTCGAGACGCCCGTCATCGCCACCATCGGCGACTCGACCTTTTTCCACGCCGGCATCCCGGGCCTGGTCAACGCCGTCCAGCACCAGGTTCCGCTGACGCTGATCATCATGGACAATGGCTGGACCGCCATGACGGGGATGCAGATCAACCCCGGCACGGCCGAGCCGTTCCAGCCACCCGGCGGCCGCAGCGTGGACATCGCGCGGCTCGTCCCGGCGCTGGGGGTGGAGCACTTTTTCGTCATCGATCCCTTCGACCTGGACGCGTCCGCGGCGACGATCCAGCAGGCACTGGCGCTGCCCGGCGTCAAGGTCGTCCTCTCGCGCCGGGAATGCGCCATCCAGGCGCAGCGTCGCGGGCTCAAGGCAGGCCAGGTCCGCGTGATCCCCGAGAACTGCAATCTGTGCAAGCTGTGTATCACGCGCACCGGTTGCCCGGCGATCACTCTCGGCGAGGATACGGTCCTCATCGACCCCGCCTTGTGCTACGGCTGCACCCTCTGCGCCCAGGTCTGCAACCGCGCAGCCATCGAGAAAGAGGCCGTCCCATGAACCACGCACCACGCACCACGCACCACGAAACACGGAACACGCAACACGGAACACGAAACACGCCTCACGCTTCACGTTTCACGTTTTACGACGTTTTCCTCGTCGGCGTCGGCGGTCAGGGCGTCCTCACCATCGGCGACGTGATCACCGAGGCGGCGCTGCGCCAGGGGATTCCGGCCAATTTCTACCCGACGAAGGGCATGGCCCAGCGGGGCGGGTCCGTCAAGGCACGGGTCCGGCTGGGGCGGGAGACGACCGGGCCGAACATCCCCGACAAGGGGGCCGACCTGGTGATCGCGATGGAGGTCAGCGAGGCGCTCAAGGCGGTGCGCTTTGTCAAGCCCGGCGGCGACTTTCTCCTCTTTGGCCACGTCTGGCCGCCGACGGCCTGTATGCTCGGCCAGGCGTCCTATCCCTCACTTGAGCAGGTGCTCGAGCAGGTGCAGAGGGCCGAGGCTGTGGTCCACTACCTGCCTCCCGAGAGCCTGCCGCTGTACGAGGGCGCGCCCGTCCCGGCCAACGTCTTTGTCCTCGGCGCCGCCGTTGGCCGCACCGGGCTGGGGCAGGTGCTGGACCCCTCGGAGGTGGCGGCACTCGTGCAAACCCGATGGGCCAAAGGCGCCGATCGCAACGCCCGCGCGTTCCAGGCCGGGCTGGAAGCAATGATCAATGACCAATGACCAATGTCCAATGACCAATGACCAACGGACGAAGGCCAAACGTGAAACGAATGCCAGGAAACCTGAAACCTGAAACCTGAGACCTGAAACCCACTATGAGCATCAACAGTCTTTTTTATCCCCGAGCCGTCGCCGTCGTCGGCTCCACCTCCGAGGGCAAGCTGGGCTACGAGCTGATCCGGCAGATGCTGGACGGGGGATACCAGGAGGTCTTTGCGGTCAACCCGAGGGCGCAGGGGGCATTCTCTGCGCCAGGATACGATGCGGTGGCCGCGATCGAGTGGCCGGTGGACCTGGCGGTGATCGTCTCCCCTCCGGGAACGGTGCCGGCCGTGCTGGAGGACTGCGGGCGGGCGGGCGTCGGGGCGGCCGTGGTCATCACGGCGGGGTTCTCCGAGGTCGGGAACGTCGCGGGCGAGGAGGAGATCGTGCGCGTCGCCCGGCGACACTCCATCCGGTTCGTCGGCCCCAACTGCGCCGGCATCGTCAACACCCGCCATCATCTGTTCCCGACGCTGGAGACCCGGCCGCCCGCCGGTGGGGCGGCCGTCGTCGCCCAGAGCGGGGCTGTGGGGGGCGTCGTCCTGGCCTGGGCCGGGCAGTACGGGCTGGGCATATCCAAGTTCGTGAGCTATGGCAACCGGGCGGACCTGGACGAGATCGACTTTTTGCGCTACCTGGCTACCGACCCCGAGACCCAGGTCGTGGCGCTGTACATCGAGAGCGTGGCCGACGGGCGGGCTTTTCTGCAGGCGGTGCAGGAATGCGCGGCCCACAAGCCCGTCGTCGCCATCAAGGCCGGCCGCACCGGGTCGGGGCGGCGGGCGACGCTCTCGCACACCGGCTCGATGGCCGGTGCGGACGACGTCTACGACGCGGCGCTGCGGCAGTGTGGGGCCATCCGGGTCCACACCATCGAGGAGATGTTCGATCTGTGCAAGGGCTTTACGTCCGTGCCGTGCCCCAGGGGGCGCCGGGTCGCGATCGTGACCAACTCGGGCGGCCCTGGCGTGCTGGCCGCCGACCGGGCCGAGGAGGTGGGGCTTGAGGTGGTCGAGCCCAGCCCGGCGGTGAAGGCGCGGCTGGCCGAGTTCCTGCCCCCGCATTGCGCGTTCAGGAACCCGATCGACCTGACCGTCGAGGGGACCGAGGAGGGGTACCGGGAGACGCTGCTGGCCGTGCTGCAGGAGGTCGACGCGGCGCTGGCGCTGAACGTCGCCACGCCCTACCTGGACTCGGTGCCGCTGGCGCGAGGGGTATGCGACGCGGCGGAGCAGGCCGCAGGGCGGGGCGGCAAGCCGGTCGTCGCCAGCTTTCTCCCCGAGCGGATCGTCGCCGAGGGCGTCGCAATCCTGCAGGGGCGCGGCGTCCCCAACTTTAGCACCGGCGAGCGGGCCGTGACGGCGCTGGCGCGGATGGCGGACCATCAAGCCCAGCGGGCCAGCATCCGCCCGCTGCCGGAGATCCCCTGCGCAGAGGGGCGCTTGCCCAGCCGTAGCCAGGCTGAGATCGGCACCAGTCAGGCTGAGCTCGGCACCAGTCAGGCTGAGCCTGTCGAAGCCGGCCCCATCCTCGAGCCCGAGGCCATGGCCTGGCTCCGGGACGAGGGCATCCCGGTCCCACGGTTTCGCTTCGCGGCGACGCAGGCGGCGGCGGTACAGGGCTGCCGCGAGATCGGCTACCCGGTCGTGATAAAGGTCGTCTCGCCGGACATCGTGCACAAGTCGGACTGCGGCGGCGTGGTCCTGGACGTCCGCGACGACGCAGCCGCGCTGGCCGCGTTCGAGGCGATCGAGCGGGCTGCGGCGGGCAGGGACTTTCGGGGCGCCGTCATTTACCCGCTGATCGAGGGGGGCCTGGAGGTGCTGCTCGGGCTGTCGCGCGATCCCCAGTTCGGGCCCGTCGTCGCCTTCGGGCTGGGCGGCATCTACACCGAGATCTGGCGCGACGTCTCGCTGCGGGTGGCCCCCGTCGATCGCACCGAAGCCGAGGCGATGATCCGGGAGGTCAAGTCGCTCCCGCTGCTCGAGGGGGCCAGGGGGCAACCACCCCGTGACCTGGACACGCTGGCCAGCGTCCTGGTGAAATTCTCGCAGCTTCCCTTCCGCTATCCCGACGTCGGCGAGATCGACTTGAACCCGGTCTTCCTGTTCCCGAAGGGTCTGGTCGTGGGAGACGTGAGGGTAATACGTAACACGAAACACGAAACACGAAACACGTGATGCGTGTTGCGTATTGCGTAATGCGTA
>DATKTN010000190.1:0-27950 GCA_035531135.1 Anaerolineae bacterium | reverse complement strand
GTACTCGCCGTTGGCATAGAACTCGGTCGCACCCAGAGCCACCTGGCCCGGGGCGGATCGGCCATGCATCCTTCGAAGGGCGAGATAATTGCCCCCGGCCACCGCCAGGCCGATGGCTGCGCCGACGAGGGCCCCCAACGCCACCCCGATGAGCCCGCCGGGGACGATCTCGATGATCGCGTCCAGGATCGGCGGGCTGAACGATGTCTCTCTCGCCGCGAGCGCCAGGCCGACCAGCAGACCGACCAGCCCAAAGAGGCCGGTCAAACAGCCCCACGTTATCCTCCAATCGCCCTTCTCGTCCTCCCATTTCACATCATGATCTCGCGCCATTCAGCAGAGGTATACGTCCACCGCACCAGCGGGCGATCGCTGGCGAGAAACGCCACAATCCGGCGTCGCTGGAGCTCGCCCAGGAGCCAGACAATCAGCAGGAGCAGGCCAAACAGGACGAACGGGATGGAGACGGGCACCATGAGACCGGCCTCCCACTTGCCGAGCGCGACCATGATGCCGCCGCTGACGGCCAGGATGAGAGTTAGGGCAACCAGGCCCAACAGGGCCGGGAAGCCATCTTGATAGGGATTGGGGATCCGGGACTCTTCACGCATCTTAACCTCCTGACATGAACTGGTGCTTGATTCTACCCTGCCATGCCCGCCAGTGCAAGTCCACTCCCCCAAACGCTGGCCAGACGACCAAGTGCCTTCATCGTGTTTGTGCAAGCGGGGACGTTGGGCTATAATCTTGTGCTGATGACGAGAATTCGCCTCCTGCACTTGGCCGATCTCCACATCGGGATGGAGAACTATGGCCGGCTCGACCCCGCCACCGGCGTCAACGGGCGGGTGCTCGATTTCCTGGACCGTTTCGACAAAGTGATTGACTATGGGCTGGAGCGCGAGGTGGACCTGGTGATCTTTGCCGGGGACGCCTTCAAAACCCGCAATCCCACGCCCACCTATCAGCGGGCCTTTGCCCGCCGCGTCAAGCGGTTGGCCGACGCCGGGGTGCCGGTCCTCCTGTTGGTAGGCAATCACGACCTGCCGACCATGGTTCAGCGGGCCTCCAGCGTGGACATCTTTCGCACGCTGGAGGTATCCAACGTCCTCGTGGGACGGGATGAGAGGCTACACCACGTCGAGACCCGCCACGGCCCGGTGCAGATTGCCACCGTCCCCTACCCGGTCCGCCAGCGGCTGCTGGTCAACGACGAGTACCGGGGCCTGTCCATCGAGCAGTTGGACGAGGCCCTCCGGCACATTGTCACCGGCAACATCGAGGCCCTGGCCAGGCAACTGGACCCGCAAGTCCCGGCGGTACTGGCCGCTCACCTGAGCGTCTCCGGCGCGACGTTTGGCTCCGAGCGGAGCGTCATGATCGGCCGGGACGCGGTCGTCCTCAAATCGGCGCTGGCCGACCCGGCCTGGGACTATGTGGCGCTGGGCCACGTCCACAAGCACCAGAGCCTCAACGACGATGGGCACCCGCCCGTCGTCTACGCCGGCAGCCTGGAGCGGATCGACTTTGGCGAGGAGGAGCAGCCCAAGGGGTTCTGCTGGGTGGAACTGGCACGCGGGGAGACGACGTGGGAGTTCGTCGAGGTGGACGCCCGCCGCTTCGTCACCGTCCGCGCCGACGTGCGGGACGCGCTCAACCCGCTGATGGCGCTGCAGCAGGTGGTCGCCGCCCACGACCTGCGCGACGCCGTCGTGCGGCTGATCCTCCACCTCCGCGCCGACCAGGAGCCGCTGGTGCGCGACCGGGACGTGCGCGCGCTGTTGTCCGACGCCTACTTTGTCGGCGGCATCAACCGTGAGGTCGAGCGAGAGGCGCGCGTGCGACTGGGGAGCCTGGCCCCGGAGGAGATGACCGACCACGAGCTGCTGGCCAAGTACCTGGAGACGAAGAACACGGACCCAGAGCAGATCAAGGTGTTGTTGGAACACGCCGAGGAAATCTTTGCCGGGGAGAGTGATTGAGGGAATTCGTCCATTCGTCCATTCGTCCATTCGCTTTCGGGAGGAATCATCCAATGCCCGCAATCCGCTGTTGTGTCCTCGGTGCCACCGGCTTTATCGGTGGGCAGATCGCCCGCGCGGCCGTCGCCCGCGGTTGGCAGGTGCGCGGGCTGCGCCGCCGCCCCCACGCGACGGGCGCTGTCGGCGACCTGGAGGTCGAGTGGGTGTCCGGCGATCTATCCGACCCGGCCTCGCTCGTGGCGGCGATGCGCGGCTGTCCCCTCGTCTTCCACGCGGCCGCCTATTACCCCCACCGCGCCCGTGACGTCTGGGAGACGGTGCGCCACGGCGTGATTGGCATGCGCAACGTGCTGGCGGCCGCGTCCGCCGCTGGCGTCAAACGGCTCGTCTACACCAGCGCGCTCACGACCGTCGGGCCACCATCGGATCCGGGGCAGCTTGCCGGCGAGCGCGACCTGTACACCCCGGGCTCCGTCCCCCTGCCCTATTTCGAGGTCAAGTGGGCGATGGAGATGGAGGCGACGCGGGCGACGGCCCAGGGTCTGCCGGTCGTCACCGTCCTGCCCACCACCGTCTTTGGGCCCGGCGACGTCAAGCCGACGACGGGCGCGATCCTGCTGATGGTGGCCCGCGGCCAGCTTCCGGTGACCGTCGAGGGCACGATCAACGTCGTGGACGGGCGGGACGTGGCGGCGGGACACGTCGCCGCCGCCGAGCGGGGCCGGCCAGGCCAGCGTTACATCCTGGGTGGCCACAACATGACCTTTCGTCAGATGCAGACAGCCATCGCCAAAGCCGCCGGGCGCAAGCCGCCCGGATTCACGATGCCGGTGTGGTTGACCCGGGCCGTCGCGGAGGTGGGCAGCCTGCTGGGCGTCCCCAGCACCCACCACCTGCGTGCCATCCGCCACTGGCGGCCGCTCGACACGACCCGCGCGCGGGAGGAACTCGGCCTCCCCGAGCCCATCCCCTTTGACCAGACCTGTCGCGACGCGCTGGAATGGTTCCGCCAACAGGGCCTCCTGGAGGGTGGTCCGGCCGCGCGGCCAGCGCAGGAAGCGAGTTGAAGGCGACGGTGGATCGGTGACCGAGGACCTCCGTGCCGACAGGCAAGGCCAAACGACGGCGCTCCAGCGCCTGCTGAGCAGCCGCCTGGTCACCGGGCTGGGGATGTTCCTCGCCAAACACGCGCCCCCCTGCGCCGGGTACGCCGTGGGCGGCGTCATCGCCTGCCTGATCAACTGGCTCAAACCGGACGTCTACTGGATCGTGTACGACAACCTGCGACAGGTGGTGGGGCCGCAGGTGGACGAGAGGGCGATCCACCGGATGGTGCGCCAGGTATTTCACAACACGGCCCGCAACAACTATGAACTGTGGCACCTGGTAGACCGCGGGCAAGAGGCGCTGAGCGCAACTGTCACCGTCCCACCTGACGTCTGGGACAGCATCGACCAGGTGCGACGACGCGGCCAGGGGATGATCGTCGTCGGGGTTCACACCGGCAACTTTGACGTGGGGCTGTTGGCGCTGGCGACCCAGAGATCGGACACGCAGGTGCTGGGGATCGCGATCCCACCGGCCGGCGGCTTTGACCTGATGGACCACATGCGCCTCCGCAAGGGCGTGCACCTGACGTCCATCAATGTCCCGGCGTTGCGGGAGGCGATCAGGCGCTTGCGCGCCGGAGGGATCGTGCTGACTGGCGTGGACCGGCCCGTCGGCGATGAGGGGCACTGGGCCGAGTTCTTTGGCCGCCCGGCCCCGCTGCCGACCGGCCACGTGCGGCTGGCGCTCAGGGCCGGCGCGGTCATCTTTGTCGCGAGCGCTTACCGCGACGCGCGGGGAGGCAACGTGATCCGTATCTCTCCTCCAGTGAAGATGGTCCGCACCGGAGACGCGGATGAGGACCTGCGGGTCAACATGCGGCGCGTGACCGCCTGGCTGGAGGAGTTTATCCGCGCCCGGCCGGAGCAATGGGGAATGTTCGTCCCGGTGTGGCCCGAGCGGCGTGGGTAGCCCATGTGTTCACGCCCCCTATGGGGCGACGATCAGAACCTGGCCGACTGCGATCGCGTGGGACGGGCCGATGCCATTGAGCGCCGCCAGCGTCTCGACCGTCGTGTCGAAGCGACGGGCGATCGAGTAGAGTGTGTCGCCCGGCTGAACGACGTATGTGGTCTTGCCGGCTGACGGGCCGACCGGGATGAGCAGCTCCTGGCCGGCCTGCACAGAACTCTGGTCGGGCAGGTGGTTGGCTGCGACGATCGCCTCCACGGTCGTGCCATAGCGCAAGGCGATGCGGAACAGGTTTTCCCCAGGCTGCACGGTGTGATAGACGTCTTTCGTCGGTACCGGGCTGGCCGGGACAGCGGGACGCGGCGTGGCCGTCGGCTCAGGTACCGCGCCGCCAGCGCCGACGACGACCAGCCCGTCTACCTGCTCTGGTGTGGGCAGCGGTTGTCCGTCCAGACCGCAGAGTTCGACGGCGCTGAATCTCAGGGGGCTCCCTCCCTCGGCCAGTCCCCGCGCCGTGAACGAGGCGACCATGCCGCTCCCACTCGCCGGACTTGCCGGTGCCTGTGCCACCTGGTAGACGATGCGGCCGGCGTCGTTATCGGCCTCGTTCTGCAGCACCTGGGCCGGCCTCGGGAGCACGCCGGCGCCGATCTGAACCCCCGTTGCGTCCGGATCGGCGTCCTCGATGCACACGGTCCTGGGCTCAAATCCGATGTGCAACTCGATGCTGTGCAGCCCCTCCACGTTGTCGAGCCACACCTGGACCAGGCCCGTCTCACCGACGGCGAGGTTCACGACGGAGGGGTCCGTGCGCAACACCGCGGGCCCCGAGATGGTTGGCACCGGAACCGGGGTCTCGTCCAGCGACACATCCCGAGGGGTGGCACTGGCGGCGACGGTGGTCGACGCTGGTGACGAAGCAACACTGGGCACCGCGGTCTGTATCTCGTCGTACGTGAAGCGCGCACAGCCCGCTGCCAGCAGCGCAAGCCCCAGCGCGAGGATGCGAACCACGCTCCCCCTGTCCGGGCGGCCCCTCCTGGCGATGTGCATACTCACCCGACCACCCGTGGCACGCCTCTTCTGGCCTGCCGTGCGCTCGGTACGCAGTGCCTGGTCTCGACATGACATCGTGATCTCCTCCCTTACCTGTCACTGAGGTCACCCAGGGCGCGGGTCACGCGGCCCCACTCTTCCAGACTGAGCGTCTGAGCGCGCCGGCGGGGGTCCACGCCAGCCTTCGTCAATTTGGCCACTACCTCCCCGGGTGACCGTCCGAGGCCGGCAGCCAATCCGTTGCGGAGTTGCTTGCGGCGTTGGGCAAAGCCAGCCCGCACGACGCGGAAAAAAACACCTGTATCCTCCACGCGCACGGGGAGTGTGGCGTGGAGGTCGACTCGCACGACCGCCGATTCGACGCTCGGCGGCGGGAAGAAACTGCCCGGCTTGATCCGAAACAACTGTCGTGGCCGCCCGTAAAACTGGACGCTCACCGCCAGCAGGCTCATCTGCCCCGGCTGCGCGACGATGCGCTCCGCCACCTCCCGCTGCACGGTGAGCACCAGGCGCTGCGGCTTGAGGCTGGCCTCCAGCAGATGGCGCAGCACCGCCGAGGTGATATAGTAGGGCAGGTTGGCGACGACCTTGTACTGGATGCTGGATGCTGGATGCTGGATGCTGGCGGCGTCGATCAGGACAGCGGGGTCGAGGGCCAGGATGTCTCCCTGGATCAACGTCACATTGTCCAGGTCAGACAACACGCTCTGCAGCACAGGCATCAGCCTCTGATCCAGCTCGACGGCGACCACGTGCCCGGCTTTGTGGGCCAGCCGCCTGGTGAGTGTCCCCAGTCCCGCGCCCACCTCCAGGACGATATCGTCGGGGGTCAGTTCGGCGGCGGCGACAATCTTGGCGAGCACGGCCTGATCTGCGATAAAGTTCTGGCCCAGCCCTTTGCTTGGCTGGAGGTTCCACTGCTTTAGCAGTGCGCGCACGTCCATCGGCTGGCCCTAGTCGAGGATGTAGTCGATACGGCTGGGCACGGGGGTCAGCAGGTAGACGTCCACCCAGCGATACCAGAGCACCAGGTTATCGTCGTCGTACCCCAGGTCGATGCGCCGCCCCTTGATGCCACCGCCGGTGTCACCGGCGATGCCGACGCCGTAGCCGGGCACATAGACCTGGCTGCGTAGGTTGATCACCCGTGGGTCCACCGCGACGATGCCATGCCTCATCTGCATCCCCGTGGCTGTGCGTCCATACCATGGACTCGTCTTCGGCGTACCGGCCGTACCGGCGGAGTAGGAGGTCGCCAACATGCGGATCACGCGCCAATACTCGATAGGGCCGGACGGGGTGTCGAGCGTACGGACGACGATCTTGGTTCCATACCCGACGAGCTTGGTCGTGGGCGGGACGGCCACGTGCTCGCTGTCGACCTGCCGCGAGATCTCTTGACCGTCCTCGTAGCGCACGCGGATACGCCGTTCAAAGACGCCAGGCACCCCTTCCTGCAGCACGCGCTGAGGCTGGTCAATCTCCAGGTCCGGGTCGGGCTGCCACGTCGACTCGAACGGGATCGGTTCCTGTTCGATCAAGAAGCGTTCGCTGACACGCACCACCCGGATCGTGGCTTCTTCCCCCAGAGGGGCGTCGAGTGGGGGAACCGTATAATCCTCGCCGGTGAGGACGATGCCCAGGTCGGCCAGCACCTCGTCGACGCGCTCCCGATGTGTGCGGGTGCGGAGTGTCCGCCCATCCGCCTGCACTGTCACGGGTTTGGAACGGTCCACGTAGAGGTGTATCCCGGCCGACAACCGCTCGCCCAGCCCCGGCCGGACGCCGTCGGCCAGGTAAAACGTCAGCCCGGCCCGGCGCAACGCGTCCCCGACGGTGGAGGCGGTCGTGTACAGCGTCGTCGCCCGGCCGTCCTCGTGGAGCGTGAAGGGGATGGCGCGGTGGACAGTGATGCGGACGGGCTCGGCAGTTGCAGCAGCGTTTCGGCGTGAGGTGTCTCGACTGGACCTGGCGAGATCCAGGTCGAGTGCATCGGCTGAGTGCCCGGCCGAACGGTTGGGGAGCACGAGTTCTCCTTCGACGTCTACCTCGTCGTGCGGCCCCAGCGACACCCGCGCCTCCTGCAACACCGCCTCGACCGACGTGGCGTGAGTGCGGAGCAGAAGAGAGTGCCCATCAGCGCTGACGAACACGGGGTGGGCACACTGCACCTCCACGGTTAATCCCGGCTCAAGTGTCGTATCCAGCGCAGGATTGACAATGTCCTCGGGGTGGAGCGTGAGGCCGTTGTCCATCAACAACGCAGCGACGGTGTCCTGGTGGGTGCGCAGCCGCTGCACCTGGCCGTCCACGACCAGCGTGACCGGCGTCAGCGCCGCCTGGTAGCCGGCCGCCAGCGCGCCGACGATGCACGCCAGCGCCACGAGCGCCCTGAGGCCCCGTGGCACGTGTAGGGAACTGAGTGGGAGAGTCGCAGTAGTCTCCATACGTTATCGGTGCAAGGGAGGCGGCGGGATCACCGCCGCCTCCCCTGGCGAGCGGTCGTGCACCCCCCGTCGAATCACGCCACCCGGCTTACCGGGATCAACTGGCTCCAACCAGGCACCCCTGCGGCGCCCAGGAGGGACTCCTTACCGCTGCTTCCTCCCGGACCTGACGGGGTTCGAAGGCTCCTGCCGCGCAGGACCCAGTCTTCAACACCATTTGACCTCGGCAGTATCAAGCAACTCAACCCTCGGGGGGGAGTTCGACCCCGCTATGGCGGATTGCGGGTACAGGGCACCGCCAGTTCCCCGTCTAGCACGACCGGTACCATGCTACCCCAGGCACAGCGAAATGTCAAATCCTGGTCGCCTGCCCCCTGTCTCCTTGCTTGAAGGGGGTTGTGTGATAAAATGATCGCCGGAGGTCGTCCATGCCCATTCGCGTGCTGTCGGAAGAGGTCGCCTCACAGATCGCCGCCGGCGAGGTGGTGGAGCGCCCTTCTTCCGTCGTCAAGGAACTGGTCGAAAACAGCATAGACGCTGGCGCACGGGACATCCGGGTAGAGACGCGCGCTGGTGGCAAGCGGTTCATCCGCGTGACCGACGACGGATGCGGCGTGCCCGCCACCGAGGCGGAGCTCGCCTTTCACCGCCACTCGACTAGCAAGCTGACCACGGCGGATGATCTGACACACATCACCACGCTGGGCTTTCGGGGCGAGGCGCTGGCCTCCATCGCCGCCGTCAGCAGGCTGACCTTTGTGACGCGAGCGGCCGATGCGCCGGTCGCGTCGCTGCTGCGACTGGAGGGAGCCCGGGTGGTGACCCGCCAGGAGAGCGGGCGGCCGCCGGGGACGGCGGTGACGGTGGAGGACCTGTTCTTCAACGTCCCGGCCCGCCGCAAGTTTCTGCGCTCTGACCGGACTGAGCGGGGGCACATCGACGCGTGGCTCACCCGGTACGCGATGGCCTACCCGGCGTTGCGCTTTACGCTCACTCACGACGGGCGGACCGTCTTCCAGTCAGTCGGCAACGGCCGCCTGCGCGACGTGCTGGTCGCCGTCTACGGGCTGGAGATGGGCGCGGCTTTCCTCGAGATCATCCCCGCCGACCCGCGTCCAGCGTCGGGCATCCGGGTCGCGGGCTTTGCCAGCCCGCCCTCGTTGCACCGGGCTAATCGGGGCTACATCACGCTCTTCGTCAACGGGCGTTGGGTGCAGGACGTGCGCCTGACCTATGCCATCATCCAGGCCTATCACACGCTCCTCCCCACCAAGCGCTACCCGCTGGCGGTGGTGATGGTGCAACTTCCGCCGGAGGACGTAGACGTGAACGTGCACCCCGCCAAAGCGGAGGTACGGTTCCGCGATGGAGACGTGGTCTTCCGGGCGGTGCAGAAGGCGGTGCGCCACACGCTGCTCGAGCGGTCGCCGGTGCCCGTCGCCGCCCGCCCAGCGACCACCTGGCCCGCCTCCCCTCCCCGGTGGACAGAGGAGCGCCACGACCGGCTGTCCCAGTTGAGGCTGCAACCGCACGGCGAGCAGTTGCACCTCGAGGTGAGACCCCCGGGCGAGGAACTATCCGGGCGTGAGACGACGCCGCCTCCGGGCAGACTGCCGCCGCTGCGGGTGGTGGGGCAACTGGGCACGACCTACATCGTGGCCGAAGGGCCAGGGGGGATGTACCTGCTCGACCAGCACGCCGCCCACGAGCGGGTGTTGTTCGAGCAACTGCTGGCGGAGCGGCAGCGGGCGGCGGTGGCGTCACAGGTGCTGCTCGAACCGCAGCCGGTAGAATTGGCACCCGAGGCGGCCGGCCTGATCGAGGAGAACCTGGAGGCCTTGAGCGGCCTGGGGTTCCAGGTGGCGCCCTTTGGCGGGACGACGATGCTCGTGCGAGCGCTCCCGGCGATCGCAGCACAGGCGGACCCGCGCCAGGTGTTGGAGGACGTGGCAGCGGCGCTGGAAATGGGCGATGCACCGCTGGCAGGCACGGTCGAGGAGGCCGTGGCGCGCCAGATCTGCAAGCAGGCGGCGGTCAAGGCCGGCCAGGTGATGGCGCAGGCGGAGATGGAGGAGTTAGTGCGGGCATTGGAGCGATGTGCCAGCCCGCGCACCTGCCCGCACGGGCGACCCACGATGATCCACCTGAGCGTGGAGCAACTGGCCCGCGAGTTCGGGCGGAGTGGATGACGTCCGATCGTGCGGGGGGACGGCGTTTACCACTGAACTTGCTGGAAATCTCCGCCCGAGACCTGATAGATCCATATCTGCGGATCGACCAAATCGCCGTTGGGCTGGTAGCGGAGATCGCCCAGCAGGGTCGCGAGGTTGTTCCCCCGTAGTGCATCGGCGACGGCAGCCGCACCCAGAGAATCGGCCGCGCCCACACCTGCGGCCAGCACCTGCATGGCCACGTAGCCGTTGACGGAGTAGGTGTCGGGATTGCGGTACTCGACCGCCTGATATGCCTCGAACCAGCGCCCGTCCGCCACGTTGCGGGGGCTGGGGGCAAAAGCGCTGACGTACATGCCCTCGGCAGTGCCGCCTGCCTCGTCGATCGTGGCACCCAGGAAGGCCCCGTCGCTGGCCAGCATCGGCACGGTCACACCGGCCTCCACCAGGGTGGCCCGCAGGTAAGGGGCCTCGATCTCGTAGCCAGCGTAGAAAACGGCATCGGGACGGGACGCTTGCGTCTGGGCCACTTCGCTCTCGTAACGGCCCTGGCCTTCCTCGACCTCCAACTGGAGCACCGCCTCGGCCCCGCGCTGCTCCAGCTCCTGGATCAACAAAGCCGCCAGTCCCCGTCCATACTCGGTGTCGTTAAATATGACCGCCACCCGCCGGGCGCCCAACTCCTCTGTCAGGAAGCGGGCGTCCACCGCGGCCTGCACGGCGTCGTTGGCGTTGACCCGGAAGAGGTTATCGTATCCCCGCTCGGTCAGGCTCTGCTCCGACGAGGTGGGGGTGATCACCACCAGGTCCATGTCCTTATAGAGCTCCATAGTGGCGAGCGTCTGGCCGCTGTTCAGGTGGCCGATCACGGCCACCACCTGTTCCCCCCGGCTCAAAGCCTGCCGGACCTGGTCCACCTGGTCCACCGCCACGTCGCTGTCCGCTTCGTCGTCCAGGGGACGAACGACGACCCGGTGTCCCAGCAGGCCTCCGCTGCGGTTGATCTCCTCCGCCGCCAGGCGCACGCCGCCCAGCACAGTCTGGCCGCCGTTCGCCATAAAGCCGCTCAGGGGTACGGCCACAAAGACAGTCACGTCCCCCTTGGTGGGGGTTCTGCCGCCGCCGCAACCGGCCAGGAGCAGGCTGACGGCGAGTACCAGAACCAGAAGACGATTCAGCAGCAGACGTTTGCTCATGCGCCAGAAATCTCCCCCGACATTTGGTCAGAAATCTCGTCAATGCTCACGATCAGATCATTCAGTCGCTCGATCTGTTCCCGGATATCGGCCTCCAGACGATCGGACCTGCCGCTGGCCACGTCCCGGGCGTCAATCAACTGCACCTGGCTATGGACCGTCGCCAGGGCGGCCATGCTCTGTTCCAGTTGCAGTTCGGCCTGCTTCATGCGGGCGTCCAGGGCCCGCAGTGCCTGCCACTGTTCGCCCTTGCTTTCCAGGACCGCGTTCAACTCTCGCTGGACGGTGGGATCGCTCTCCAGCCTGCGCCGGGCGGCCAGTTCCTCGATTTCCTGCGGCACCGTCTCTCGCTCCTGGGCCAGCAACTCGTCCCGGCGGTAGCCGTCCAGTTTCAGGGCCAACCGGTGAATGTTGCCAATCCAGTCGCTGAGTTGGCCGGCGGTGTGCTCCAGCCGATCCCGCAGCGCGCCGGGTCGCTGGCTGCGCGCCTGGGCCTCGATACGTCGCTGGTACTCTAGCGCGGTCTCCACCTCCCGGCGCAGCGACTCGTCGTTGACCTTGCGAGGGTCAAACTGTTGCTGCAACAGCTCCTGCAGGACCCTGGCGTTGGTCTGCGCATCGGTCAGGCTGGAGTAGACCACTCCAGCCAGCCCCAGCAAACCCAGGAGCGGCCAGCCCCACACCGGCCACCAGGCGAAGGGACGGGGCAGCAGCGTTGTCAGGAGGATCGTGCCAGCCAGAACCACCGCGCTCTCCCAGCGGAAGAAGGCGTACTGGAGGATGGCGCTTTGGACTTTTTTGCGCAGCTTAGATCGAGTGGTTGCCATAAAGCGTATTCCAGATTGCACAACGCAAAAGCCGGAGATTCACGCATCACGTTTCACGCATCACGCATCACGTTTCACGTTTCAGAAATATGTCGAGATAATTCTATACAGCTCCTCGATGTCCGTCTCGTCGGCCCGGCGGAACTGGCCGTTGCCGATGCGGGCGATCTCCTGCAAGAGGCCCATGTCGGCGTCGCTGCCGAAGGCGATCGTGAACACGACCACGGTCACGGCCTGTTCCTGTTCAAAGCGGAGCTGCAGATCGGAGGGGCTGTAGGCGCTGTTGTTTTCCCGACCGTCGGTCATGACCACGATCGCGTTGATCGCTTCCGTATTGCCCGTCCCCTGCAGGTTGCCGTAGGCCTCCCAGACGGCGTCGATCAGCGCCGTCTGGCCGTCAGCCTCCATCCCGTCGATCTGCCCGGCCAACTCCTGGCGGCTGCGGTCATCCAGGGGACGCAACGGTTCAAACCGCTTGACGCCGCTGCCGAACTCGATGAGCCCCACCTGGTCCCGGTCACCCCGGATCTGGCTCACAAAGGCCTGCAGCGCCTCCCGGGTGCGTTCCAGCTTGACCCCACGCATGCTGCCGCTCGTGTCTACTACCAGATAGACGTTGGTGGGCCGTTTGGTGTACCACCAGACGTTCTGCACGACCTGCACCACCGCGGCCGACGGAACCTGGAGCGTCGTCTGGGGTTGCCGCGGGTCCACGGCGTCGGTGCCCACGAAGGGGCTGCCTGGCTCGTCCAGGGGGATGCTCAGGTCAGCCGGGCGGTATCCGGCGGCCAGCAGTTGGCGCTGGACGTCGGTGGTGGTCAGGAACTGGGCAAATGCCTGGAAGGTGCGGCGCTGATTATCGGTGACGGGCACCTCGCCGGGTCCGCCCAGCTCCAGCAGGGCCAGCGGGTGGTCGGCCCAGAGTGTGCCCTCGGCCGGGTAGATGGCCACGAGCCGCTCGCCCGGATGCGACCGGTTCCAGGCGATGGCGACCTGCTCCTGGGCCACGAAGGCATCCAGGAAGCTCCGCCCTTCGGCGGCCAGCCGCTCGACGATCACCGCCTCGCCCTCACCGTAGAAGCGGACGGTGGCCTCCACGGCCCGCACGTATTCCAGCGTCTGCGGGTCGGTGGCTGCCTCGGGTGTCAGCCCTCGGGTCAGGCCTGCGCCGGCGTAGAACTCGGCCAGTGTGGCCAGCAAGCCGCTGGCGTGGCTGGTGCTGGGATGGTTCCACTTGAAATTCGAATCTTCTGTGGCCTTGCGCTGGATCTCCTGCCAGCCCACCGGGCGCTCGGGCCAGCCCAGCTCACGGGCGACGCTCTCCCAGGCAGCGATCACGACCGGGCTGGTGGCATATCGCACCGGGCTGCTGGCCCGCCGGTTCGCGATCGGGATCACGGCACTCTCGTCGGCGCCTGCGTCCTGGAGTTCGGCCCAGCGCTGCTCCAATTGGTTCATCCACAGGCTGCTATCCGGTGCCAGGGCCTGAAAGGGTGGTGCGTCGAGGCTCTGCTCCACCATCTTCTCGGGAGCTAGCGCCAACGTCCGCACCGCCATGACCTTGTCATCGGGGGTGCGCTGCTGCTGGCGGTTGAACTGCCCGGCCAGTTCCTCCAGGACGGGCGCCATCCCTGGCGAAACAGCGACCGTCAGTTCAGCGCTGTCGGCAGGCCACGGGGCAGGCTGGGCAGTCTCTTCCTGGCTGGATTGGCCAAAAAGGCCGTCCCACAGGCCACCCCCTGCGACGATGGTCAGCGCGCCGCACAAGCACACGACGGCGAGGAGGATGACAATCGCCAGCAGGCAGGCACGCTGCTGATCGGAGGACCACCCTGTTGGAAGCGGACTTTGAGGAGAGGTACCCATACCTGTCACCCTACTCCGCGACGTTCAAATCGAACCAGCGCAGCAATGCCAGGAGCACGTCCCGGTCCGGGTTGCGCATGGCATCGGCGCGAGGCACGACGGGCTCGACGCCCCGATCCTGCCACTTGACGAAGAGGCTCTCCGGGTTGGCATCGACGGCCACGTTGGGGTTGGCCGGGCGCAGGCCATAGGCCAGCGCGGCCTCCTGCTGCGGATCGTCCAGCAGGAAGCGCTGGAAAGCCAGCGCTGCGTTCTTCTCCAGCGCGCTGGTCTCCGGCCCGATCCAGACGGTGAAGGGGAATTCGAACCAGGTGACGTAGCGGGGATAGTAGAGCGCCAGCGGATCTTCCCACCGCGTGAGGATGCCCTGCATATTCTGCAGCAGGTCGCTCTCCAGCAATTGACCGCCGTCGCCCACGCTGTACCCGAAGAGGGCAAAGTCCTCGGCGGTGTACGCGCTGGCGCTGCTAAAATCGGTCACGGAGCCCATCAACTCGCCCAGCCAGGCCTGGAACTCGGGATCGGTGATGTCCTCCACGCCGACGCCGGTGCGGTCGTAGTATTCGCCGGCAGCGGAGATCATTGCGGTCAGGCCGCCCGCATTCTTGCGGGGATTGGGCACCACCAGCTTAAAGTAGCCCCAGGAGGGGTCGCCACCCAGATCGGGCCATCCCCCTTTAGCGACGGCGGCGTCGTGGATGGTGCTCCAGGTGATCGTGCCGAAACGGTCCTCCAGTACGTCGGCCCGGCTCTCATAGATGCCCCAGGTAAAGAGGCTGATGGCGATGGGACGGGCCCGGTACTCACCGTCGGTCAGGAAGACGTCCCGGCCTAACCGCTCCTTGTAGGAGGCATTGGCCAGCTCCACCAGATAACGGCTGTCAGGGATCCAGGCCGTGGGAAAGTCCTCCAAGGCAGCCCACTCCGCCTCGCTGAGGTCCTCCGCACGCACGTCAGCCGGCAGAGCGCCAAAGTCGTTGCGGTCCCAGCGGCCCAGGGCGGTCAGGCCGTCCATCGCCACGATCTCCACCTGCACCGGCACGCCGTCCACGACGGGGTCGGTACCGTTGAAGGTTTCGGCCGCGCTCCGCACCCACGGCTCCACCGGCAGGGCTGTGAGCACGCGCACGGTGACGGTGTCGGGCCGCTCGACGGTGAGCCCTTCATCGGTGGGGCCGCTATCGCTCAGGGCCCGCCAGAGGAGGGAGACGCCGACAATCAGAAGCGCGACAAGCAGAATCGCTACAAAGATCCAACGGGTGCGGTTCATTCCATTTCTCACCTGATCCAGGCTAAGGTTTCGACGATCTCTCCACGCGGCTACTCGCTCAGGCCCAGCCTCTTCCTGCGCTCGGCCAGTTGACCATCGATGGTGCTCTTATCCAGCACCTGGTCGATCTGCTCGTCGAGGCTGGCAGCCCGCATTTCGGTGGCGGTGGTAGCCTTGTCCAACCGGGCGTAGATACCCTGGGCGATACGGCTGATGTCGGTGTCCCCGGAGCCCATCAGATCGTCCAGGCCGCGCATCGCCCTGACGGCGATCTCTTTGCTCTTGGCCAACTCCAGCAGCGCCCGGAGTTCCTCCCGCTGCTGCTTCATCGTCGCGAGGCGGGCCTCCAGCTTGACCTTGGCGTCCAGCAGCTTTTGGTACTCGACTTCCAGACGGGCGAGTTGCTCCCCATAGGTCTCGATCAGCCGCTGGGTGCTGTTGAGCTTGCTCTGGGTGGCCGTGGCCGTCGCTTCGTTGCCCTCCATGAGGAAGGCGTCGATGGCCCGGTCCAGTTCCTGCGCTTTCTGCTCGTGGTCGTGCAGTTTGCGCTTGATGGATTTGACCTCTCCGCCCACCGTGGCCGCGGCGTCCTCCAGGTCTTCCAGGTGGTCCTCTACCTGGCGGATATACTGGTCTATCACGGCCAGGCTGTTGGCCTTCAGGGCCTGATCCACCAGCGAGTGCAGATTGGCCGAGATCAGCGTGGAGACTTTTTCCAACAAAGTTGCCATTTTCGGTTCCTCCTTACGTGTTGCTGCGTTCTATTATCGTGCAAGCGGTGCTTGCTGTCAAGAGGGCCAGGTCGTGAACCCACTATCTTTTATGAATACGCATCAGCCGGGCAAAAGTTTCTCTTTACAGGCGGATCTCGCCCTCCGTCTTGCCAAAGTTCACCTTTACACCCACCGCCAGGCGCACGCTGCGTCCCGGCCCAACGTCCTGGATCGCACCGTCGGCGGTGGTGGTGACCCACTTTTCACCGGAGAGGTTCTTCAGCCCCCAGATGCTCGGGTCCTGCGGGTGCTGGGTCACGGCGGCGACGGGTTGCGAAAAGTCGTACAACCGCTGGTCGTCGACGTGGTGCGGGAAAAGCTGGGTGTCGTGATTCAACATGACGATACCATTTCCGATGCGGATACGCGGTGGAAGCTGGACCTCGACCCGGCACGACCAGCAGGAGCCGGGCTTCCCGCCCGAATCCCGCAGCGCATCGGCGTCGTAAAAGCTCTCCGCGCCACAGTGGGCACAGTAGACAATAGAGTCGCGCAGGCGGACCATCGCGGCGCGCCACTCGCTCTCGCGGACGCGGCCATTCTGCGGGTCGCGGATGCCCTCGGTAAACGCGTGCGTGAACAGTTCGCGCAGAAATCGCGGGTAGATGGGCCAGAAGGCGAGCACGTTGTCGTGATATCCCGGCACGGGCCGGTTAGAGTCGTCGTCGGGATCAAAGATGAACAGGGGGTCTGTCCCATAGAGTTTGGTCATGGAGGGCAGGTCCAGGCAGTGGATCTCCAGTTCCCGCCTGCCTTCCAGGGGATGGTGCACCATGAACATGTAGAACAGGAGCACCGCCAGCGAGAACAGGTCGGTCTGCGTGCTGGGCAGGGCATCGCCACACACCACCTCCGGGGCCATGAAGCGGGGGGTGCCCAGGACACCGCCCTCGGCCTCGTCGTCCACGGCCACGTTGTCGTTGTCGCAGATGAGGACGTCGCCGGTATCGGGATCGAAGAAGACGTTGCCGAAGGAGATATCGCGGTAGCACAACCCTTCGGCGTGCAGTTGGAGGTAACTGTGTGAAAGCTCCAGGCCGGCCGTCGTCAACGCGCGGAAACCGGGTTCGATGCGCCGCTTCATCAGATCGACGATACCCTTGTAGTGCGGGTCGCGCAGCGGCATCACGTAGCCGAACCCCGGCACGCCCTGTGCCGACGCCAGTTCCATCGGCCACAGGAACTTTACATTGGGAGGGCCTTTCTTGACGAGCGTTTCCAGCGCTGCCCGCTGCTCGGGCGTGGCCGAGGCGGGAAAGTACCATTTCAGCGCCACGGGCTTGCCGCCCAGTTCGGCCCGATAGACCTCCCCCTGCCCCCCGCCGCCGAGGAATTTCTCGACCGCACACGGCAGGCCCGTCGTCTCGGTCTGGACAGTCTGTCCGGGTTTGAAAATCTGGTTCATGTCTCTACCTCCCACATGACACCGAATTGAGAGGATTCATCGAATGAGATTCGGTTCATCCCCCCGGTTCGTCGTCATAACCCTCACGCCACCCGCCACAGCCGCACGGTCTCGTCCCAACTCCCCGAGGCCAGGACGCGTCCATCCGGGCTGAAGGCCACGCTCTGGACCAGGTGGGTGTGCCCCCTCAACTGTCCCACTTCCCGGCCGCTCACCACGTCCCACAGCACAATCGTGTCCGCGCTCGCCGAGGCCAGGAGTCGCCCATCGGGGCTGAAGGCCACGCTCCACACCGATTCCGTGTACCCCTCCAGCCGGCGCATCGCTCGGCCGCTGGCCACGTCCCACAACTGTACCGTCCTGTCGTAGCTTCCCGAGGCCAGCGTGCGCCCATCCGGGCTGAAGGCCACGCTCCACACCGACTCCGTGTGCCCCTCCAGCCGGCGCACCTGCACCGCCCGGCCGCTCGCCACGTCCCACAGCCGCACCGTCCTGTCCCCGCTCGCCGAGGCCAGGAGTCGCCCATCGGGGCTGAAGGCCACGCTCTGTACCACGTGCGTGTGCCCTTTCAACTGTCGCACCTCCCGCCCGCTCGCCACGTCCCACAACACGACAGTATCCGCACTCGCCGAGGCCAGGATGCGTCCATCCGGGCTAAAGGCCACGCTGTTCACCCCACCCGCGTGCCTTTCCAACTGGTGCAACTTGCGGTTTCGCGCCGTATCCCGCACCTGCACCGTGCCGTCCTCGCCCCCCCAGGCCAGGGCCTGCCCATCGGCGCTATAGGCGACGGTGTGCACGGAGGACGTGCTCTGCAGCGGCCACCGCGTGTCTCGATGGCCCGTCACATCCCACAGCCGTACCGTCTTGTCCTGGCTTCCCGAGGCCAACGTGCACCCATCGGGATGGAAGGCGACGGAGTGCACCCAACCTGCGTGTCCCTCCAATACGCGCAGCAACCGTTCATCTGTGGCGACCCTCGGCGCGGGAGACTGGGCGATAGGAGGTGGCGGGGGTGTAGCCACACGCACGGGTTCTCCCTCCCCCCGTGGTGGAGGACCGGGGAGGGGGCGCTCGATCACCCCCAGCGCCAGCGCCCACGATTCCACCGCCCATCGGGCGGCGTCCTCGGCCAGGGCCAGGTTATCGCGCAGCCGCCTGGTCAGTTGTGCCAATAGCACTTTGTGCGGTACGCTATCCTGCGAGGCCAGCAGGTCGTCCGCGACCTGCTCCCGGAGTGCGCTCACCAGGACAAAGATCTCTCGCCTGTAC
This sequence comes from Anaerolineae bacterium, assembly GCA_035531135.1. Taxonomy (GTDB): domain Bacteria; phylum Chloroflexota; class Anaerolineae; order B4-G1; family B4-G1; genus DATKTN01. The sequence goes on along the minus strand of DATKTN010000190.1, from coordinate 9,666 downwards.
TCGCCGCAAAAGTCCCGCAGCAGGGCCTCAACGCGACGCGGGTCGTCGACCAGCGAAGCGCCATACTGGTCGATGATTTCGTTGAGCTTTTGCCGTGGCAGTTCGTTCACCGTTCTGATCTCGCGCTCAGGGTTGTCGCCCGGTCACCCCGCCACTCAATCTCCTTGTGTGGCAGCCCATTCAACGGTCTGATCTGGCGCTCAGGCTCCCGATTGGGTCGCGAAGTTCAACGGTGGTGCCACACCAGGGACAGGTGACGGCGTGGCTTTCTCCGTCCCAGCAGGCGACCTGGCCGCAGACGCACTGGAATATGCTCGGGGCGCGGCAGTGAGGGCAGCCCGGGTAGGCCGCGTCAAACTCAAAGACGCCGGTGATTTCACCCCGGTCGTACGATGCGCTCCTGGCCGGTGTCTCTTTGGTGGCAAAGGCCCAGTCGGCGACCCAGCGGCCCCGTCCCTTTTCCTCAAAGCGAATCCCGAACCCCTGCTGGGTCTGGCTGCAACGGGCCATGACGACGCCCTCTTCTTCCGCGACGCTCGAGAGCTGCCCCGCCGGCACGCGCCCGGCGGGCATTTGGAGGGCATTTGTACGGCAGAGAATTCCCATCGTGATGTCGTCGCCGCTCCCGTTCCGCGACGCTTCGGAGAGCCACGACTCCAGGCTTTCGTGCACCGCATCCAGGCCGTCCGCGCGGATCAGCGCCAGCAAGTCGGCGCCGACCTGGAGAAAGCCTGCTTCGTCACGGAATGAGTTGGCGTAGCCGTCGGTAGAGACCAGGATCAGGGCAGGCGGTGAACCGGAAAGCACCTGAAAATGGCTCCGAAACTCGCGCCATGCGTCCCGGGAGCACAGTGACGTGGTCTCGTTGGCAAAGAGCCGCGCGTCGGCGGGCAATGGTGGTCTGCTCACCTCTTCTGCCTCCGAGACCGTCAGGATGTCGCCGTCCCCCAGTTGCAGGTACAGGATAAAGGATTCCGTCACCAGGACGGTCAGGAGCGTCGCGCCGTAGGCGAGGAGGGGATCCAAGAGGACCTGACGCCGTTTAGTCACGTCCTCGTTCGCCTCGAGTCGATCCAGGTCTGCCTTCGGCAAGGGATGCGCAAAAATGTCATCGGCCACACGATCTCTCCAGCGGTGGACGATGGCGCGCGGCAGATTCTCCTCGGCCCAGCGCTTGATCGCAGAGAGATTCAGGGATTCGGGCAGGTTCTCCAGGAATTCCTGGGTCACCTTTGTGGCCGTTTCGACGGCCAGGCGAGCGCCCACGTCGCTGCGAAAGCACCTGGCACTTCCGTGGCCATCGGACACGGCCAGGACCAGCGGCAGGCCGGTCCCGGATTCCGGCAGCCAGCAGATGGCATCCTGGTTCGGCAGACTAGCGCGCACGTGCGAGGCCCCTCGGACCGAGTGGCCGATGGCGCGCCATTGGGGTTTGTGCCCGTCATCCATCACTGGTCCGCCGCTACCACACGTCGTCCGCCGAGGACGGACCGGCATCAGGGACAGCGGGGACGGGCACGTTCACCACCGGGGAGGCGGCGTCCGCGGCCTGGCTGGCCGGCGAAGAGGCCGACTTGAGCACGGCGGTGGAGACCCACTTGATGTAGTTGACCAGGGATTCGGAGTTGTTGGCCTGGAGAGGCTTCAGCTCGGGATGGCCGATGAACTTTTGCAGCACATCATGATCGGCGTCCTCGCCGATGGCGATCGCGATGCGGACGGCCTTCTTCCCCCACGCCTGGTCCATGAGCGCCTCGAGGCCGCCCTCAAAATCATCGGTGGGCTGGCCGTCGGAGATCAGCACCAGGACGGGCGGCAGAGCGCGATTGGTCATGGGCGGTATCTTGAGTTGATCCGCAACCATGGAAAGGGCTTTGCCCATGTCGGTGACTCCGTCGGCACTCAGGTCCGCCCACTCGAAATCTGCGGCAGGCGTAGGCTGCGACACGTGCCATTGCGCGCCGCTGGAGAACTTGATCGCGCGTACCAGGACTTTTGCGTTCGGGTTCTCGTCGGCGACCTTGCGCATATCGGGGATCGCATTGCGGATGGCATAGTTGAGGGCCTGGATTTTGCCATCTACCCCCATGGAGCCAGAGCAGTCGGCAATCCAGATAAAATGCAATGGTCGCGTGGCCAGTTCACCGCCGGGTCGTTTCTTCATGTTCAGCACCTCCTGTGTTTTTCAAGCTGATTCCATCCCCAATTATAATCCAACGGCGGCACAGCACAAACGGCGGATATGTGCCAGCGCCTGAGTCACCCGCGCCTGGTTCTCCGGCCGGTTGAGCCACAGGCTGGCACCGCTGGGATGGGGAAGGGGAACGATCCAGCGCCCACCCTCGTCTTGCACGACCCCGCCCACGACTTCGGCCAGCCGCACCCGCCCCAGGAAGCGGCGCACGGCCAGTCCCCCCACGGGGATGATGAGGTTCGGGTGTACCAGCGCCAATTCGCGCTCCAGGTAGGAAGCGCACAGCTTTTGTTCGGCCCGCGTGGGCACCCGATCCCCCTTGCCACCGGAACCCTTGCCGGGGTAGCACTTGGTGACGGCGGTCATGTACTGCGTGGTGCGGAACTCGGTCTCCTCCCAGCCGGCCTGGGCCAGCCAGCGAAAGAGCCGGCGCCCGGAGGAACCGTTGAAGGGACGCCCGGCCTGCGTCTCTGTGATACCAGGGGCCTGCCCCACGATCATCACGGTAGCGGTGGCCAGGCCGGAGAACACAGCGCCCGGGGTAATGGGGTACCCCGCCTCCAGGCAGTGGCGGCAGGCCCGCATCTGGGTATGTAGCGCAGCCAGTTCTTGGTTTAGATTCTCCACGGTGAATTCACTCAACGGTCACACTCTGCACAAGTCTCATAAAGCACCTCACCAACCTGGGATATGGCACATCTCCAGCCTCTATTGTAGCATGGAGTAGGCCCGATGAGAATCTCCATCCATTAGGTGCCAGGCACTTGGAGCCATTTTGAGGCAAGAGATGGCTTTGAAAAACAGCCATTTTAGGTCTCCAATTGGCCAAAGTGCCTGGCACCTGGACTTGCTCCCACTGAAGTGCACTCCGGAGGGCGCATGATTTGACAGAGGGGTTTGTAAGGTTTATAATCATTATAAGGTTTAATGACTATTCCGAGGAAGGGAATACCCGATGGAAAAAAGCATCGGCGCGACCGATCTGCGACAGCGATTGACCGATGTCCTGCAAGCCGTGAGAGAGCAGCGGGAGATCTATGTGGTCGAGACCTTTGGGCGGCCCCAGGCGGCTATCATCAACCTGGACGAGTACCGGCAGTTTCAGCGTTTCCGGGAGGAGCGGGAAGCGTTCTTTGAATGGCTGGAGGCTGCCGCAGCCCGCAACGCCGAACGCAACGTGGGCTTGAGCGACGAGGAGGTGCTGGACATCATCGAGCGCGCCCGCGAACAAGTCACTGGCGCTGCAGGGTAAGCCGTGCTACGCGTCGTCGTCGACACCAGTTCGCTGGTCAGTTACGTGCTGACGCAGGGGGACCTGATGCGGCGGGTCGTGGCGCATTGGCGGGCCGGCACGTTCACGCTGCTTTCATCCCCGGCCACGCGGGCCGAACTGGCCGGCGTGCTGTCCCGGCCAGCCATCCGGCAGTTGGCGGTGGCTCCGCTGGAGGAGCTGGCACGGGGGATGGAGCGCTTCTCGGTGCACGTGCCGGGGAGCTTGAACCTCTCTGGTGCTTGCCGGGACCCCAAAGACGACAAATTCCTGGCCTGCGCGGTGGAAGGGAAAGCCCACTACCTGGTGAGCAGCGATCGGGACCTGTTGGACATGCGCCACTACCGGGACGTGGCCATCGTCAACCCAGGTCAGTTCCTGCTGGCGCTGGAGTTATACCCGATGGAGGCTGCGGCAATGGCCTCCCGCTTCAGCCGTGACGTGCTCGTGGGTATCCAGGCCGGCGTGCCTCTGGAGCCGGGGACGGCGGTGCGCGTGGCGGAGGCGAGAGGAGTGGAGGGAAGGGATAGCAAAGCGGGCGGGCGGCAGTAGGCCGCACTAAAGTGCCGCATCACTCCAGCCCGGCCTGCGCCCGCTTGACCCGCACGGTGTGCCAGCAGGCACTGCCCACACGGACAGGGCCTGCTGGCGCGCTGGCAGGCAGCGCCACCGGCTGTGTGGATCTCCCTCAGTCGTGATTAGGCGATATTGGATGTCGGCAGGTCGCTAGCGCCCGCTGAACAGCGAGCCCAACGCACCCAGGCCGACTGCGCCAACTCCAAACACGAGGCCGACGACCAGGCTGATGGCAAAGACAATCACCCACCCGATGATGACGGTGAGAACGGCCTTCGTCGTGTCAAAGTCCAGCGCCTCGCGCACGGCGATCACGCCGGCAACCAGCGCCCAGATGGCGCCGACGATACCAGCCAGGCCCCCGACACACGGGATGAAACCGAGAACCCCCAGCACGCGCGGCCCGCTGGCGTACCCCAGCACGCGCAACAGTTCGCCCGCGTCCGCCGTCCCGCCGAAGAGATTGGTGCCGACGAAGTAGGTGACGTAGGCCCAGATGTAGTAGCTGACCACACCCAGGACCACGCCGACGACCAGCGCGAGCAGTGCTGCTCCGATGTCCCCGTTAAACACGCCCTGCAGGAAGCCCCCGATGCCGCTGAGGACTGAGACCAGGATCACGACGATCAGGGCCTCCTGGTTCAAACTGGTGTCCGCCTCCACTTCTTCGTAGAGGTTGACGTCGAGCATGGCTGCACGCGTCACACGATTGAACATCTTGGCCAAGTCCATCTCTTGCCTCCTTACGCGAATCTATCGAGAGTTGGGTCAAGTAGAACCAGTCTCGTATGGTATAACACGCCGGCACAGGTCTGGTTGCGCGATCCCTAAGTCCAACGCGTGTGGTTTCTCATCCGCCCGGCTGCTCAACCGCGTCCCCTGGATCGGCAGGCGTGTAGACCTCGCAGAAAAAGCCCCGCAGCGGCGCTGCGGCACCGCAGCTTTCCCGGCCATCGAGCAACTCCTCGCCAAAATGGATGCGGATGGTGGATTCCCTGTCCGGGCAGTTCGGGTCATACAGGTAGATCGTGCGCTGGGCCCCATCCCCCTCGTCGTAGCCGATCGCCAGAACCTGGTGGTTGTCATAGACGTTCCTGGCATCGCGCACCAGCCCGATGGGAACCGGTTGGCCGGCGTCCACGGAGGTTTTCAACTTTTGCCACTCCTTCTTCGACCGGGCCAGGAGCCAGGCGGGTCCTCCCTCGAACAGCCAGGCTGGGGGGACATAGTTCAGGCAGATCAGCCAAGCCATGAACCGGGCCCCATCGCTGAATATGCTGGCCATCTGGCGCTTCCAGATGTAACCGTGCAGGCGCGTTCCAGGAGCGGGTTGATCGTTGGCCCCCTGATTCCGGGGGACGGGGCGGTTGGCGCTGTATAAGTCGAGCGCGGCAAAACACATCCCCCCACACAGGCCATAGTGCGGGGCGAGGTGGCTTTCCAACTGTTTGCGCAGCGCCAGGACGCAGAGCGGGACGAGGATCGCTCCAATCAGCCCAAGCACAACCGCCCCAGGGATGAAAAACGGGACGAGGAGAGCCCCCAGCAGCCCGAACACAACTGCCCCCAGGACGCCACCCCAGAGGAGGTAGCGAGCAAAGATCTTGCGCAGATGCTGTTGTTCCGCTTCGTCGAACTTGAAGGTGTTCGCAAACGCAAATCCGTGCATCCGAGGGTCAAACGTTGTCCGTGGCACGATTGCCTCCCAGCAAGCATTCCTCCGCCAGCACGGCCGCGCCCCACAGCGGTGCGTCGTCGCCGAGCGCAGCGGGCACCACGTCGACATGGACCTCCGGCAGGGCCGTCTCGCGGGCGACGCGGCGTATCACCTCCCAGAAGCGCTCGCCCGCCTTTGTCACGCCACCGCCGAGCACGAACCGCTGCGGGTTCACCAGGTTGGCCGCGTTGCCGATCCCCACGCCCAGCGCCCGCGCGGCCACCTGCAGCGCCTCCCAGGCCAGCTCGTCTCCCCGCGCCGCCGCCTGGCTCACCAGTTGGGCCGTGACCACCTGCGGGTCGTGCCCGGCCAGGTCGCGCAGGACCTGGCCCCGGCCGGGCTGTGCCTTCAGCCACTGGCGGGCCCGTTGCGCGATGTACGGCCCGGAGGCCAATCGCTCCACGCAGCCGCGCTTGCCGCACACACAGACCGGGCCACCAGGGTCCACGACGGTGTGCCCGATCTCGCCGGACATCCCGTTGGCGCCGCGCCAGGGCCGCCCGTGGAGAATCCAGCCGCCGCCAACGCCGGTGCTGACCGTGACGTAGAGCAGGCTGTCGTACCCGCGACCGGCCCCGAAGCGATGTTCGCCCAGCGCGGCGACGTTCGCGTCGTTGTCCACGCTGGCGGGCGCGCCGAACTCTGCCTCCAGCATCTCGCGCAGCGGGAGGTCTTCCCAGCCAGGCACGTGAGGCGAGAGACGCACCGTGCCGGTCACAGCATCCACCGGTCCGCCAAAGCTCACACCGACGGCGGCCGGCCGTTCGCCAGACAGCAGGTCCCAGGCGAGCGCGCGCATCGTCTCCACGTCGGCTTCCGCGTCGGCGTGAGGAGACGAGAGAACACGCCGGTGCGCTCGCCAGTGCCGCTCGCCACGCACCACCACGGCGGCGGTGTGCTTGGTCCCCCCAAAGTCAAGCGCCAGGAGGAGTCCTGTCATGTCGAAAGCGGGCACTATCTGCATGGGACGCCCCCGAGACGAGGGCTTGAGCGTCGTATGCCGTAGGCTGGGCTATAGCACCTCTGTGACCTCACCGGTCACTGTAAAGGACCCGAGCAACACGGCGGTTCCCTCGCCAGTAACGTCCTCCGGTGTTGGCTGGCGCCCACCGATGGCAACCTGGAACTCGCCAGGCTCAACCACCCGCCGCCCCGCATCGTCGATGATCGACAGTTGGCGGGGCGACAGGGTAAACGTGACCGTTTTGACTTCACCAGGTGCCAGGTGGACCCGTTCGAACCCCTGCAATCCCCGGATTGGCACCGGGACCGAAGCAGCGACGTCGCTCACGTACAACTGCACCACCTCGTCACCGGCCCGGTCGCCCGTGTTCTGCACGTCGGCGCTGAGGGTGAGCGTCTCGTCCGGCGCGATCGTCTCCGCGCTCAATCGCAGGTCACTGTACGCGAAGGTGGTGTAGCTCAGTCCGTATCCGAACGGGAACAGCGGCTCCCCCCGGAAGTAGCGATAGGTCCGGCCCTCCATGCGGTAGTCCTCAAAGGGTGGCAGATCGTCTACCGACCTGTAGAACGTGACGGGCAGCCGCCCGCCGGGATTGGCGTCGCCGAACAGCACATCGGCGATGCTGTCCCCACCGGCCTGCCCGGGGTACCAGGCCTCCACGATAGCGGGGACGTGCTCCGCCGCCCAGTTCACGGCCAGGGCGCTGCCGCTCAACAGCACCAGCACGATCGGCTTGCCCAGCGCGTGGATGCGCCGCAGCAGTTCCTCCTGCGGACGAGGCAACCTGATATCGGTCCGGTCGCCGCCGGCGAAGCCCGCAACCGTGACCGGCATCTCCTCGCCCTCCAGCGCCGGAGAGAGGCCCATAACCAGGACCACCACCTCCGCTTTTTGCGCCGCCTCGATCGCCCTGGTGAGGTGATCGGTGCCAGGGACGGACCACAGGAGTTGCACCTGCGGGTCAGAACCCCGGTTCACGTAATCCAACTGGAGGTCGTAGAAGCGGCCGGCCTCCAGTTCAACCTCTTGGGTCTGGATGATCGGGTGATGGACCCCTCGATACTGCACCACGGGCTCGCCGTCCAGCGTGAGGGTGTAGCCGCTGAGACCGCTGGCGCCGAGCTTGTACGTGCCGGTCACAGGTGGTACGAGCGACCCCGTCCAGCGCACCGCAAACTGTCCTGCCATGCGCCTGGCTCGTTTCAAGGGCGAAGCGCCTTCCCACGCAAAGTCCACGCGCGGGTCGACCCGGGTAAACACGGGCTCTCCCTCAAACCCCAGGTTATCATAGTAGGCTGCGCTCAGGCCGGTCTGCGCGGATGCGCGACATCCGCCCGCGTTGGCGTCTGCCGGGCGCAGGCAGATGGGCGGGACCACGACAAGCGGGGGCACGCCCTCGGCGATCTCGCAGCCCTGCGCGTAGTACAGCCTGGTGGAGGGGGAGAGCTTTTTGCGGATGCCTTCCAGCGGTGTGACGGCCCCGGAGGGGGTGCCGTTGTAGTTGCCGAGCAGCACCTGGAGGTCATCGGCGTTGGGACCGATGACGGCGACCGATTCAAGATCCTTGCGCAGCGGCAGCAAATCCCCCTCGTTCTTGAGCAGCACGATCGACTCCCGGGCGGCCCGCAGCGCCAGCGCCCGGTGCTCCGGAGAATCGTTCACCCGGTACGGGATCTGGGCGTAGGGCACCCGCTCGGGCGGATCGAACATCCCCAGCCGGAACCGGGCCGTGAAGAGCCGCTTGACGGCCTGGTCAATCGTATCCTCGGAGATCAGATCTTTTTCCACCGCTTCGAGCAGGGCCGGGTACGTCGCGCCGCAGTTGAGGTCGCAGCCGGCGTTCACGGCCAGGGCGGCAGCTTCTGCCGCCGTCCCCACCACCTTGTGATGCGCGTGGATGTCGCGGATGGCCCCGCAGTCGGAGACGACGTAGCCCTCGAACCCCGTGGGTCCGCCGAACCCCCACTCCTGCCGCAGGATCTGGTCCAGCAACGTCGGGCTGGCGCAGCAGGGCTCGCCGTTGGTGCGGTTGTAGGCGCCCATCACGGAGACGGCGTGGCCCTCCCGCACGCAGGCCTCGAAGGCGGGCAGGTAGGTCTCCCGCAGGTCCCGCTCGTCGGCCCGCGCGTCAAAGTGATGCCGGTCGGGCTCCGGGCCGCTGTGCACGGCATAGTGCTTGGGCGTCGCGACGAGCTTGAGGTAGCGCGGATCGTCCCCCTGGAGCCCCTTCACAAACACCACGCCCATGCGGGCGGTGAGATAGGGGGCCTCGCCGTAGGTCTCCTGCCCCCGCCCCCACCGTGGATCCCGAAAGATGTTCACGTTCGGCGACCAGAAGGTCAGCCCGGTGTAGATGTCCCGGACGCCCTGGCGGAGCGCCTCCTGGTGCTTGGCGCGGGCCTCGTCGGAGATGGCCGTCGCGACCTGGTGCATCAAATCGGCGTTCCAGGTGGCGGCCAGGCCGATCGCCTGGGGAAAGACGGTGGCCACGCCTGCCCGTCCGACGCCGTGCAGGCACTCGTTCCACCAGTTGTACGCTGGAATACCCAGACGCTCGACCGCGGGCGCGTCGTACACCATCTGGGAGATCTTTTCCTCCAACGTCATCCTGGAGACCAGGTCATCCACACGCGCCTCGACGGGCAACGTAGCGTCTTTGTACGCCGGGTTGGGGTCAGAACGGGATGTCTGTGTGCATTCTTGATCGGATGTCACCGGCTCACACCTCGGAATTTGACTTGATGAACGCGATCAACTCGTCCACGTGCGTGTACGCCAGGCACGTGACGGTATCCGCAGCACCGTAGTAGATGGCGATGCGGCCCGTCGGCGCATCACACAGCGCGGCACAGGGGAACACGACGTTCGGCACGTCTCCCGCGCACTCGTACAGCTCCTGGGGCGAAAGGACGTACGGGGCCGTCCGGTACATCACCTTCCATGGC
>DATKTN010000189.1:0-7805 GCA_035531135.1 Anaerolineae bacterium | reverse complement strand
GCATAGTCGCGGATGGCGGCGGCGGCGTCGTCGACGACGAACATGCCGTCGGAGTAGGCGAACTCAAAGTTGTCGGCGCCCATCTCCTCCTGGATGGCGACGAGTGCGTCGTACATGCTCTGGCTGAACGCCAGGTCGTTGATCGCGCTGGGCATCACCACCGCCACGCGGAACTTGATCGCGGGCGCTGCTTCCGGCGCTGTCGTGGCCGTGGCCGCTGGCGCTTCGGTCGGGACCGCTGTCGGCTGGGCGCATCCCGCGACCAGCGCCAGCATGGTGACTATGCTTGCGGCCAACATCAAACGTGTGAATCTCATGTCTCTTCTCCCTTTTTATCCTTCTGGATCATCTGTCCCATACACATCGGTTATTGGTCATTGGTCATTGGTCATTGGTCATTGGTCATTGGTCATTGGTCATTGGTCATTGAATACACATCACCTCCTCCAACCAATCTGCCAATCTACCAACCTACCAGCCCACCAACTTGCTATTCGCCCCGCTCGAACGGCTTGGATAGCGCACCGGGTGCCCGGACTCGCCCGGCCGCAAACGCCAGCACCACGATTGTGAGCACGTACGGCATCATCAGCGCAAAGTCCGGCGGTACGGGGATGCCCAGGACCTGCATCCACAACTGTAGCGCGTTGACGATGCTAAACAATATCGAGCCGGCCAGTGCGCCCCCCATCCGCCATCCCCCGAAATACACCAGCGCGACGGCGATGAAACCCATGCCGTTGGTCAGGTTCTGCTGGAACACGTTCAGCAGCGCGATCGAGAGCGACGCCCCAGCGATACCTGCCAGCACACCCCCCACGGTTTCCGCCAGGTAGCGCACGCGCTCCACGCTCACGCCCAACGCGTCGGCGGCTTCCGGGTTCTCGCCCACAGCCCGAATCTTGAGCCCCAGCGTGGTCTTGTTCAGCACAAACCACGAGATCGGCACGAGCGCGAAAGCGGCGTAGACCAGCGCGTTGTGACTGAAGAAAATGGGGCCGATCACTGGCACATCGCTGAGGATGGGGATGTGGATGGGTGGAAAACCACTGACGGTCTCGACGGTTCCCAGCATCTTTCGAAACAGCAGGTTGCTCATGCCCAGGCCAAACAGGTAGACACCGATGCCGCTGATGCCCTGCTCGGCCTTCAGCGTGATGCTGAAGAAGGCCATCGCCGCGCCCATGATCCCACCCACGACGATCGCCGCCAAAAGTCCCAATCCCAGGCTGCCCGTTGTGAAGGTGGTGAAGAAAGCGGCATAGGCGCCCATCAGCATGATGCCGTCGACGCCCAGGTTGAGCAGGCCACTCCGCTGCCCAAATGTCTCCCCGATCGTCGCGTACAGGTAGGGCGTCGCCAGCCGTATGCCCGACGCGACGATCCCGATCAGTGTGGCGGCAGAAAATAGTTGGGCAATCATGTCCCGGCCTCCACCTCAAAGTCGACCCTGGCAGCGTCGGAGGAGGGCAGCAGCTCGCGACGCCGTGCCTGACGGCGGCTCCAGATTTCGCTGCCAACCACAAACACCACGACGAGCCCGTTGAGCGCGGTGATAAAATCGGAGGGGACCTGTACCGCTCGCTGCATGTGGTTGGCACCTACCAGCAAGGCTCCGAAGAGGATCGACGCGGGGATAGTGCCCAGCGGGTGCAGCTTGCCAAACAGTGCGGCCACGATGCCGTTGAATCCCGCCCCGCCGGTGAACCCCTGCGCTGACCCGTCGGTGAACATGCGGTGGTGCAGGCCCAGCACCTGCGTTGCGCCGCCCAGCCCGGCCAGCGCCCCGCTCAGCAGCAGCGAAAGCATGATATATCGTTTAACCTCGATGCCCGCCACCCGTGAGGCGTTGGGGTTCAGACCCACTGCCCGGATGCGGTAGCCAATCGTCGTGCGCCACAGGAAGACATACACCAGGATGGCCAGGATCACGGCCAAACCCGCTCCAGCGTGCAGGCGGGTGGGCACCAGGCGTGGCAGGTCCGTCGCCTTGGGGAATCGCGCCGTCTGGGGGATGAACGACCCTTTCTCAATCTGGACCGGGTCCATCATGGGGCCGCGCAGAAGGAAATTCATGCCTTGCACGGCGATCATGTTCAGCATGACCGTGCTCAGGATCTCGTTGACGTTGAGATATGCCTTCAGCGCACCTGGGATTCCGCCCCATATCGCCCCGGCCAGGAACCCGGCCGCCAGGCACAGGCAGATGACCGCCCAGCCGGGCAAGTGCGGCAGATACAGTGCGACGGCGGTCGCGCCAACCGCTCCGGCGACCAATTGTCCCTCGCCGCCGATGTTGACCACGCCGCCGCGAAAGGCGATGCAGATCCCCAGGCCCATAAACAAGAGCGGGGTCGCTTTGACCGCCGTGTCTGCCAGCGCGTTGGGGCTGCCAAACGCACCGTTTACCAGCGCGCTGTAGGCCTCCAGCGGGTCGGCGTCCAGCGCCAGCAACATGACGGCGCCGACCAGCAGCGCCAATAGCGTAGCCAGCAAGGGCATCAACAGGCTAAGGATAGCACCGAATTTGGAGAGTCTGAGTCGTTCGAGCATTGCGTCCTCGATTCAGGTGGATATCCAGAGAGAATCAGGTGGTGTCAGCAGAAGCGGACACTTGGGCAGGAGGGGGAGGCCTGGTTACTACAGTGCCAGCACCGACGCGAGTTCGAACCCCCGTGTGGACATTGTTGGTATGAAGCCACTCCTGCCAACTCCACTCCATCGTATGAACCAGCGGGTAGATCAGGGGGGGCATCATGCGCGATATGTTATCATGGAGATAGGAGTTTGTCAAACAGGCGTGGCTTTTCGGGTGCCCTTCAGTGCGTTACACAAAAGTTTGGAATTGTGGTATCATAGTGGGCGTTCCACGCATTCCTCCATATTGAACGCTGGCCAAGAATCCAGGATGTGCTGAGATGCCAGCAGCAAACCGTAGAGGAGTAGTCTGAAATGAAGGATGATCAATCCCTGTCTGTAAACCCGGTAAGCACCGGAGGTGTGTGGAGCGTCGACGCCGATGCGCCGCTCCAATCCGTTCTCGACCGCCCGGATACGCCGCCGTTGTTGCGCCAGGCGCTCACCGGCGTGCTTTCCTGGCAGACCCGGAACGAGACGCCGGTCCGCAGGACACTCACGTCGCCGCGCCTCGCGCCCCAGTGGGCGGCCGCACTCCTGGCGCTGGGGGCCACCGTCACCATCGAGGGGGACGATGGGCCGGCGGAGGTTCCCCTGGAGTCGCTGCTGCAGCGCCAGGCCGAGGGGCTCGTGTCCGCCTTGCACGTTGAGCTGGGGAGCGTGCGGTGGGGCGAGGCCCGCGTCGCCCGCACCCCGGCCGACGAGCCGATCGTCTCGGCGGTCGCCGTCGTCGATATAGATAACCCTTCGACTTCGGACCCTCGGTCCGCCTCAGGGCAAGGCGGCGTCGTGCGCCGGGCCCGCGTCGCGCTCACCGGTGCCTGGCCGGAGCCAGCCCGCCTGGCAAAAGCGCCCGCCCGCCTGGTCGGTGGCCCGCTCGATGCAGAGCGCATCCAGGCAGTGGCGGATGGAGTCGCGGAGGAGGTCGATCCCAGGGGAGATTTTCTTGGAAGCGAGGGGTACCGCCGGGCAATGGCGAGCGTGACTACCCGCCGCGCGCTGGAAGCGTGCCTGCGTCAGGAGGTGGGAGATGAGTAACGACGAGACGCTTGCCATCACGTTGACGGTGAACGGCGAGGAGAGGACGTTGGCCGTGCATCGCGCGGAGACGCTGCTGGACGCGCTGCGCCGCGCGTCGTACACCAGCGTCAAGTACGGCTGCGGGACGGGCGACTGCGGCTCCTGCACCGTCCTCCTGGATGGGCAGCCCGTGCACAGTTGCCAGATGCGGGCCGTCGAGGCTAAAGGTCACCAGGTGACGACCGTCGAGGGGCTGGCCTACCCCCCCCTACAGGGGAGGGGAAGAGGGGGGGGGCTGCACCCCATCCAGCGGGCCTTTATCGACACCGGCGCCATCCAGTGCGGCTACTGTACCCCGGCGCAGATCCTGGTCGCAAAGGCGCTCCTCGACCGCAATCCAGACCCCACCGAGGAGGAGATTCGCGAGGCGATGGCGGGCGTGCTGTGCCGCTGCACCGGCTACGTCAAGATCGTGCAGGCGGTCCAGCGGGCCGCGGCCCTCCTGCGCGGTGAGTGGGTGGAGCCCTTCCTGCCCATCGAGGCGACGCTGGCCCCGGACCAGTCGCCCGCCGGCGTCGTCGATCGCTACCACCACGTCGTCGAGGAGAACGTCCCCCTGCCGCCGCTCGTCATCTCCCCGCCCGAGATGGAGCCGCTGCACGTCGTCGGCAAGCCCGAGCCCAAGGTGGACGGCGTCAAGCTGGCCACCGGCCGCCCTGTCTTCACCGACGACGTCAAGCTGGAGGGGATGCTGTACGGCGCGCTGCTCACTAGCCCCCACGCCCACGCCCGCATCAAGTGCATCGACGCGGGGCGCGCCCGCGCGCTGCCCGGCGTCCACGCCGTCCTCACCCACGAGGACGTCCCCCGCGTCAAGTACGCCTCCGGCGGGCAGAGTTACCCCCAGCCGCCGCCCTTTGACCAGGTCGTCCTCGACGACAAGGTGCGCCACGTCGGCGACCGCGTCGCCGTCGTCGCCGCCGAGACGCCCGAGTTGGCCCAGCGGGCGCTGCGCCTCATCGAGGTCGAGTACGAGGTGTTGCCCCCGGTCCTGGACCCGGTCGAGGCCATGCAGGAGGGCGCGCCCGTCGTCCACGACGAGCCCGACACCGAGGGCATCTATGACGCAGAGCACAACATCGTCCACCACATCGAGGCCGAGGTCGGTGACGGCGAGGCCCAGTGGGGCCGGGCGGCCCACGTCTTCGAGGGCACGTACCGCACGTCGCAGCAGCAGCAGGCGCACATCGAGCCCCACGTCTGCATCACCTACTGGGACGAGGACGGGCGGCTCGTCGTCCGCTCCAGCACCCAGGTGCCCTTCCACATCCGCCGCATGCTCTCCCCGCTCGTCGGCCTGCCGGCCAGGCAGATCCGCGTGATCAAGCCGCGCATCGGCGGGGGTTTCGGCAACAAGCAGGAGATGATCCTCGAGGACCTGTGCGCCCACCTGACGCTTGCTACGGGTAAGCCGGTGCGCATGGAGTACACGCGCCGGCAAGAGTTCACCAGTTCCCGCAGCCGCCACCCCCAGATCATGCGCTACAGGATCGGCGTCACCGAGGACATGGAGGTGGTCGCCACCGATCTCTACCTCATCGGCGACACGTGCGCCTACGGCACGCACGGCCTGACGGTGCAGATGGTCGGAGGGCAGAAAGGGCTGACGCTCTACAACGCGCCCTACTGCAAGTTCGTCTGCGACGTGGTCTACACCACCAAGCCCACGCCGGGTGCCTTCCGGGGATACGGCTCGATGCAGTGCCACTTTGGCATCGAGACGCTGATGTCCGAGATCGCCGACCAGATGGGCTGGGACGTGGTCGAGTTCAAGCGCAAGAACTGGATCAAGCAGGGTGAGGAACTGTTGCTCGCCAAGGCGCTGGGCGAGGGGCGCGAGGGGTTCGCACAGATCATCCGCTCCAGCGGCCTGGAGCAATGCGTCCAGGTGGGCCTGGAGGCGATGGACTGGTACAGCAAGCGCGGAAGAAACCGGGTTTTTTCCGAAAAACCCGGTTTCTCAGACCATTCCTCAGACCCCATCCGGCGCGGCATCGGCATGGCCGTGATGCTCCACGGCAGCGGCATCGCCGGGCTGGATATGGCGTCCGCGACGATCAAGATGAACGACGACGGCTCCTTCAATCTCCTGGTCGGCGCGACCGACCTGGGCACCGGGTCCGACACCATCCTGGCGCAGATGGCCGCCGAGGTGCTGGGCGTCCCGGTGGAGGACTTTGTCGTCTACTCCTCGGACACCGATTTCACCCCCTTCGACAAGGGGGCCTACGCCTCCAGCACCACCTACATCAGCGGCGGGGCGGTGCGCAAGGCGGCGCTCAAAGTGGCCGACCAGATCAAGGAGCACGCCGCGCACATGCTGGGGCTGCCCCCCCCTCCCTCGCAGGGAGGGGATGGGGGAGGGTGGGAGCTGCGCGACCGCCAGGTGTTTGCCCCCGACGGCACCGCGCTGACGCTGGAGCAGGTCGCGCTCAGCAGCCTGCACCAGCAGGATCAGCACCAGATCATCGCCAGCGCGTCCCACCTGAGCTACGAGTGCCCGCCTCCCTTCGGGGCCCAGTTCGTCGAGTTGACGGTGGACACCGAGACGGGGCAGGTCACGGTGGAGCGGATGCTCATGGTGGCCGACGCGGGGCGGGTGATCAACCCGATCACCGCCTCCGGGCAGGTGGAGGGCGCGTTGCAGCAGGTGCTCGGCTTTGCCCACTGTGAGGAGATGGTCTACGACGAGCAGGGCCGCCTGGTCAACCCGCGCTTTGGGCCCTACCACGTCTACAAGGCGAACGAGATGCCCGAGCTGGAGGTCATCTTTGTCCAGACAGAGGAGCCGACCGGGCCGTTTGGCGCCAAGTCCATCTCCGAGCTCCCGATGGACGGCATCGCCCCGGCGATGGCCGACGCCATCCACGACGCGACGGGGGTCTGGATGCGCGAGGTGCCGTTCACGCCGGAGCGGGTGTGGCGGGCGCTGCGGGCGGCGGGCGGGTAGAGCAGGATTCGCAGAATTATCGGATCAGGATACCTGCCGATCCGACAATTCTGCCAATCCGCTGCTGTTTTGATTGAGAATGAAGCTGAAAGTGGACGAAGAGAACGATGCACTCTATTTCCGGCTGGACGAATCGTCGATTGTCGAGTCGGAGGAGGTGCAGCCCGGTGTGATTCTCGACTTTAACGCGGATGGTCACGTCGTCGGCATCGAGATTCTCAACCTGAGTACGCGCACTGCTGCGGAGCAACTGAGAGTCCTTCAGTTTGAGACCGTATAGGTGTCTGGCGAAAGGCCGCGGACCGGTGGCGTCCGAAGGTCGGGAGGCGCGGCTGTTTGCGGTCGGTTCTCGGCGGTGAGTGCCATTGAGGGGATGTCCTGTGTCTCCACAGAGTTCATCAGCAAGTGTTCACGTCCAGGCACGTCGCGAGCTCCTGGAGCGCGAGTTGAATCGCTGGCTGCCGCTTTTGATCAAGCACGAACAGCCTGACAAGATCATTTTGTTCGGCTCGTATTGCGCTGGTCGAATCGGCGAATGGTCTGACCTGGACATGGTCGTTGTCAAAGAAACGGATGCCTCCTTCCTAGATCGCACGCGCCAGGTACTTGCGCTGCTGCGACCGCGCGTGGGTGTGGACGTGCTGGTGTATACGCCGGAAGAGTTCGCGCAATTGAGCCGTGAACGCGCGTTTCTGCGTGAAGAGATCGTAGTCAAGGGCAAGGTGATTTATGAGCGGGGCGAGTGAGCATTGGCTGGCGTTTGCGAGAATTGGTTCTACATTCCGACTCGCTACCCGGATGCGCTGCCTGGTATGCTGGCAGAAGGGATGCCTGGGTAGCGCGACGCACAAGAAGCGTTAGACGTAGCCAGGCGCGCGCTGGAGCGTGTGGCGCGCGCCTTGTGAGCTAGAACGGAGCGGGAGGTGCCGTTCATGCCCGAGCGGGTGTGGCGGGCGCTGCGGGCGGTTGACAATTAGAACAGGATGCGCGGAATTATCGGATCAGGATACCCGCCGATCCGATAATCATGCCGATCCGCTGTTATTCTGATTGAGAATGAAGCTGAAAGTGGACGAAGAAAACGACGCGCTCTACTTCCGGTTGGACGAGTCGGCGATTGTCGATTCGGAGGAGGTGC
>DATKTN010000188.1:0-17516 GCA_035531135.1 Anaerolineae bacterium | reverse complement strand
GGTCACTGTGGAATACGCCTACCGTGGCACGCAGACACACTGTGGTCCACGTATTTGGGTCAGCCCTCCACCGCTGGTCGCTGGCGATCTGCTGCTGGTGCCCACGCAGGAGTCCGCCCCGCCACCTCAGTTCGCCACGCTTCACGCCCTCTGCCTCGTGAACGAGAACACGCGCTGGCAGTCTTTCTTTGAACACGCGACGGTAAGTAGTCAGGGATCTTTCGGATAGGCCCCAGGCAGGCGGGAAGCCGGTCGTGCCCGATGCCTGGGGGCGTAATGCGCGGCATTGCGCGGACAGTCAATTTGTGCTACACTGGTTTCACCACGGGGTCACCACAGAGGATTTGCGCCACCGGGAGGCACGACGGAAAGATGGCAAAACCGAAGCGCATTGGCAAATACGAGATCCTCGAAGAGATCGGCCGCGGCGGGTTCGCCACGGTCTACAAGGCGCGCGACCCCAACCTAGACCAGGTCGTGGCGGTCAAGGTGCTGTACCCTACCTATGCCGGCCAGCAGGGCGCGGCACAGCGCTTCCTGAACGAGGCCCGCGAGGCCGTCAGGCTCAGGCAGCGCGGCATCGTGCGCATCTACACCGTGGGCGAGGCTGATAGCGTCCCCTACATCGCCATGGAGTACCTGCCCGGTGGCACGCTCGCCGGCCGGCTGCACGGCGAGCCGCTGCCGTTGGATGCCGCCATCGCCGTCGTAGAGCAGGTCGCCGCCGCGCTGGACCACGCCCACAAGCGCGGGCTGGTGCACCGCGACGTCAAGCCCGCCAACGTCCTCTTCGACGACGAGGGGTGCGCGGTGCTGGTGGACTTTGGACTGGTCAAGTCGCTGGCCGAGAGCGGGATGACGACAGAGGACACCTTGCTGGGCACGCCCACCTACATGGCGCCCGAGCAGGCCGGGCCCAACGCCGAGGTGGACGGTCGCGCCGATGTATACGCGCTGGGCGTGGTGGCCTACGAGATGCTGGCGGGGCGCGTGCCCTTCGAGGCCGAGACGCCCCTGAGTGTGCTCCACGCCCACGTGCACGATGTCCCGCCCGATCCGCGCGTGCTCAACCAGGCCCTGGCCCCAGGTGTTGCATCAGTGGTGCTCAGAGCACTGGAGAAAATCCCCACTGAACGTTACCAGACCGCTGGCGCGTTCGCCCGCGAGCTCCGCCGGGCCTGGGAGACAGTTCAGGAGGCCGCCCAGGTGAAGGCCACGTTGGCCGGGCTGTACACCCAGGCGCAGGAGGCGATGAAGGCAGGGCACTGGGGCGTGGTGGTGAACCTGTGCGTCGAGATGCGCAACCTCGATCCCGACTACCGCGACGTGGGCACGCTGTTGACGCTGGCGGCGAGCCGCCTGGCCGAGGAGGAGCAAAAGCGCCAGCGAGAGCGCGATCTGGAGGAGCAATACGCGGCCGCGCTGGAGCTGTTGGAGAAGGAGGCGTACGCCGAGGCGGTGGAAACGCTGGAGAAGATTGAGGCCCAGGCCCCGGATTTTGGGGACTTCGGAAAGGAGCTCGAAAGAGCCCGTGCCGGGCTGGAGAAGGCCCAGTTGTACGAGGCGGCGCTGGCCAAGCTGGCGGACGGGAGGCACGGCGAAGCGTGTGATGACCTGCTGGCCCTTCTCAAACGGGACCCCGATCACGCTGACGCTCGTGCCCGGTTGCTCGAAGCGACCGAGGGTGTGCTGGCGCGACTGAGGGTCTCACAGGCCGCACTGGAGGAGCTTGGGAGCGAGAACGAAGCACTGCGCGCCCACGTGGTAGATCTGGAGGCCAAGCTGAAGGAGGCCGAGGCCGCGCTGAAGACGGCCCAGTCGCAGTTGGATTCATACGATGGCTTGCTTCTGGCGATGGAGGACCAGGACCGGCATCAGACACTGGCGTTGGCAGAGGATCTGGCTCAAACCAAGCGGCCGGGGGCAAGCCGGGTCCTGGCCCGCCTGCATGTCCGGATACATCCCCAAGACGGCAAAGTGATGGTGTACATCCCAACGGGCGCGTTCTTGTACGGCGATGAGAAGGAAAAGATCGAGTTGCCCGAGTTCTGGATAGACAAGACCCCGGTCACCAACGCCGAGTACGCCCGTTTCGTGGCCGCCACCGGTCACGAACCGCCGCAGCACTGGAAGCACAAGACCCCACCGAAGGAAATCGCCGACCATCCGGTGGTTTACGTCTCTCAGCACGACGCTGTGGTCTACGCCGGGTGGGCGGACAAGCGACTGCCGACCGAGGAAGAGTGGGAGAAGGCGGCGCGGGGCACCGATGAACGGGAGTATCCATGGGGGGACTGGGCGAAGGGCCGCTGCAATACAGAGGAGGCCAACATCGGCGGCACGACCCCGGTGGGTCGGTACTCGCCGGACGGGGATAGCCCCTATGGCTGTGTGGACATGGCGGGGAACGTGTGGGAATGGACGGCCACCGAGGAGGCAGGAGCCTGCGTGTTGCGTGGCGGCTCGTGGTACAACCGTCGAGGCAATGCCCGCTGCGCGGCGCGCGACGGGTACCTCCTGGACCTCTCGAATGGGCACTTTGGGTTTCGGTGCGTCTCCCCCATCTCCTAGTTCTGGTTGCTGAAAGTGATAGAAACACGAAGGGCACGAAGAAAGGAGTGAACATGGATGCTGAGGAACCCCTGGTATACGAATACGAGGAGATCACCGATACCGGCGTCGCGCTGCGCGCGCGGCGCGTGGGATATTCCACACCTGGATACGACCTTGACGACGCCACCGGCGCGATCATTGGCTGCGCGCTGGAGGTACACCGGACGCTGGAGCCGGGGTTTCGAGAGATCGTGTACCAGCGGGCGCTTGCGTTGGAACTGCAGATGGCTGATTTGGAGTTCGATCGTGAGGTCAAGGTGCCCATCTTCTACGAGGGGCATCAGATCGACACCCGCCGGAGGATGCGTTGAACTCTACCCAATCTAACGCTCCAAACACGCTCTGGTCCGCCGAATTGGGCCAGCCCTCTGCCGGCCCTCCGCTGGTCGCCGGCGACCTGCTGCTGGTGCCCACGCAGGACCCTGGCCCGTCCTCCCAGCACGCCACGCTCCACGCCCTCAGCCTCGTGGACGGGAACCCGCGCTGGCAGTGTTCCTTCGAACGCGCGCTGGTGAGCGGTCTGGCAGCTCTGCAGACTTCCGAGGTTTCAGAAACCTCGGAAGTCTGGGCGCTCGTCGCCACCACCAGCACCGACCTGCTCCATGGCGAAGGGATGCTCGTGGCGCTGGACGCGGCGGGGAGGGAACGCTGGCGCTGGGTGCCGGGCGTGCAGCGCGTCTCCGCCCCGGCGTTGGTTCGTAGTGACGACTTTAGTCGTTCTGAAAGAGCGACTGAAGTCGCTACTACGAACCTGGACGCTGCCGTCGTCACCGCTGACGCCCGGACGCTCGCCGTCCTCGATCTCGCGACCGGCGAGGAACGCAGCAGGATCGAACTGGAGGCGAGCGCCTCCTTATCTGCCCCTGCGCTGGTGGACGACGTGGCCATCGTCCCCTGCCGTGGCCCACACCTCCTGGCGGTGGGCCTGGACGGCGGGACGCGCCGGCACTTCACGGCCGGGGACGACCCTGATTCCTGGTTGGACAAGACGCCCGTCGTGGTCGGGGAACATCTCTTCGCCGTGCTCAGCACCGGCGCGGCCCTGGCGTTGCGAATGGCGGACGGCACGCTGGCGTGGCGCGTGGACGTGGGACCGGCGGGCAAATCCCTCAGCCCGCCTGCCACCGACGGCGAGTTGCTGTTCGTCGGCGCCCGCGACGGCCTGCACGCCCTCCATCTGGTCGATGGACGCGAAGTCTGGGCCTTTTCCACCCCGCGCCGGATCACGGCCGCACCGGCCGTGGCTGGCGGGGTGGTCTACGTCACCTGCCACGACCACCGCCTCTACGCGCTCGACGCGGCCAGCGGCCAGGAACTGTGGCGGCACGCGGTCGAGCGACGTATCGAGGTCTCTCCGGCCCTGGCGGCCTGCGGTGAGCCCTCCGCGCCGTGCGTCCTCGTCGCCGACCGGGGTGGCACGCTGACCGCCATCGCCCGCCCACTCAGCGCCGCCGAACACGAGGCCGCCGGTCACTGGATCGAGGCCGCGTCCGCCTACGCCGGCCTGGGTCGGTTGGCCTATGGTGCCGAACTGCTGGAGGCACACGGCGAGCCATTCAAGGCCGCTGAACTGTGGCAGGCAGTGGGCGAACAGGAGCGCGCGGCCGTTCAGTACGAGGCGGCCGGGGCCTGGCAGCAGGCGGCCGGGCTGTGGGCCGCGCTGGGCCGTCCGATGAAACAGGGGGAGGCATTGGAGGCCCACGCCCGGTCGCTGGAAGGCACACTGTGCAGCGACGAGGTGCGCGCCGAAGCCTGGACTGCCGCCGTTCAGGCCTTCGAAAGCGAAGGGGAGGCGGAGCGAGTGGCCGCCTGCCAACAGGAGGTGGCCCGCTGCCTCCGGCAGCCGATCATCACGCTGGACGTCCAGCTCGACCAGGGGCTGATGTTGAATGCCTGGTCGAGCCTCCGCTTCATCGTGCGCAACGAGGGGTATGGCCCGGCGTGCAACCTGGTCATCCGCGCCAGCGGGGACCAGTTCGAGGGCGAGGTGACGGCCACCCGCCAGATCGCCACGCTGCGCGCCGGGCGCGAGCGTACCGAATGGCTCGACGTCCGCCCCCTTGAGCACGGCGACAGCGTCCCGCTGCGGGTAAGTGTTGAGTATCAGGATCGTGCAGGCGAACTACGCTCGTGCAAACACACCGTCCACATTCCCGTGGCCCGCACCGAGGCCATGCGCCGCGAGGCACAGACGATCAACGTCTTCGTCTCCGGCAGCGGTGCGGTCGCGGTGGGCGAGGGTGCGGTTGCGGCCGGCGCCGGTGGTGTAGCCATGGGCGAACATGCGGCGATCACCGCCGGGCCGGGCGCGCCAGCGTCCCCGGCCCTTCCTGGAACGGCGCACGTGCTCTCGTTCGACCGTCTCTCCCCCGCAGACTTTGAACGGCTGTGCCTGTGGCTGGTCGAGCGCGAGGGGTACGCGCGTGCCGAGCACCTGGGTCTGGCTGGCAGCGAGCAGGGGCGCGACGTGATCGCTTACAATCCCACCCCGCACGGGGAGGAACTGTGGTACTTCCAGTGCAAGCGCTACGGCTCTATCGGAGCCAAGACGCTGAAGGACGAGGTGGACAAGTACCTCCAGTTGGCCGAGGAGAAGCCCTGCCTGCGGCCCACCAGCGTCGTCTTCGTCCTCAGTTGCGCCGTGTCCGCCAGGGTGCGGGAAGAGGTCGCTGCCTACTGCGAAGAGCACGGCCTGGCCCCCGAGTTCTGGGCGCTCACCGAACTGGACATGCGCGTCAAGCGCCACCCCGATCTGCTGCGCGAGTTCTTCAACCTGGCTCCCCAGCCCCAACACTCGGAAACTGTCCGAAAACCCGCTCAAGGCGGACCATGAGCTGAAAGAACAAAGCCCTGCGGGTGCCTCCAGCCCCGGAGGGGCTTTGTCCTCTTAGCGCGGGGCTCTAGTCCCGCGCTAGCCCCAGGTGACGGGGAGACTGGCACAGCGGTGGGAGGAATTGCCAGATTAGGTGGATTGTGATCTGGTTCTCACCTGATTTTTACCTGCGCGCACTAGAATAAATGGTGAGCGAGCGTTACGGTATGATCCAGAATGAGATGATGTGTAGACGGGTTCCTGAGGCCCGACGCCCAACTCAGAAGCTGTTCGTGTTTTCCTCCTTTGGCAGGCCACGGCCTCCCCTCCCCCGGGGAGGCCGTGGTCGTTCTGCCGTCAACGCTCAACGTGCCCGGTTTCGGTCAGCCCTCCACGCCCTGCGCGGTCCGTCGCCACGAGCAAATGTGCGCCGCAGCGCCAGATGCCATCTTGCGCCACAGTCCCGGCCGCAACAACTGGAGCGGTTTGTGTTGCCCGGTTTGTGGCGGGTGGCGCGCAAGGTTTTGACTTATGTACAAGGTGGGACTATACTAATGCCGCGCGATTGCTCCCGAGAGGCAAGGAGAGCGTATACGGTAGTAAACGGCATTGGTCGAAACGACCTCACGGACGAACCGTGTCCGCCCAATGTTTCGGGATAACCAGGGGGCAAATGGGTCTCTGATATTTTTCTAACGTCAATTAAACGATTATGTGGTATGATACGATCAGCAGCAACTGTCCGTAGGCAATGGATAAACGCCTACTCTTGGAGTGACACAAAGGAATGTTAACGGGGAACGGTATGGGGGCTCCGTAGATCGGGGCTTTCCTACTATATGTAGTGAGAAGACACCTTGTGATGGCTGAGTGAGAGATGAAGGTATATCAAGAGAACGAAGTGGTGGAAGACGACCTGTTGGAAGAGGAAGAAGAGCTAAGCGTTGATGACTACCTGCTGGCCAAGGCAGCCGAGCAGGGCTTTGTCGCGTATGAGGATATCCTGACCGCTTTTCCCCAGGCCGAAGAGAACCTGGAGGAACTGGAGGAACTCCTGGCCACGCTGATGGAAGCCGGCGTTGAGGTAGGCTCGCCGGAAGAGAGGGAAAAGGAAGGAGACGAGATGTCAAAGGAATCTGTCCAGGCGGATGCGGCAGCCGACCTGGAGACGTACTTCGACACGGTCAGAATCGACGATACGATCGGCCTTTACATCAAGGAAGTCGGCCGGGTGCCGCTGCTCACGGCCGAAGAGGAGGTGATGCTTGCCAAGCGCATGGAGGCTGGCAAAATCGCCCAGGAGAAGCTGGACCGGGATGGGCTCGACGGTGAGGAACGGGCCGAATTGAGGCAGGTGGTGCAGGATGGCCTGGCGGCTCGTGAGCATCTCATTCGCGCCAACTCCCGCCTGGTCATCAGCGTGGCCAAGAGGTACATCGGCCGTGGCGTACCCTTCCTCGACCTGATCCAGGAGGGCAACATCGGGCTCATACGTACCGCCGACAAGTTCAACTACCGGCTGGGGCACAAGTTCTCGACCTATGCGACCTGGTGGATCCGGCAGGCGGTCACGCGCGCGATCGCCGACCAGAGCCGCACGATCCGCGTGCCGGTCCACATGGGGGACCAGATCAACAAGCTGTTGCGGACCACCCATCGGCTGACGCAGGAGCTGGGACGGGAGCCCACGTCCGAGGAGCTGGCCACTGCAATGGAGATCCCTACGCAAAAGGCCGAGGAGATGATGAAGGTCGCACGCCAACCCCTCTCGCTGGACATGTCCATCGACGACGAAGGGGACAGCGAGCTGGGCGATTTCATCGAAGACGAAGACAGCACCGCGCCGGATGAGGAGGTGACCTCCTCGATGTTGCGCGAGTCACTCCAGTACATTCTGCAGGATCTCCCGCCACGCGAGGTGCGCATTCTGCAACTGCGCTACGGGCTGGTCGATGGCGAGACGTATACGCTGGAGGAGGTGGGCAAGAAACTGGGGGTGACCCGGGAACGGGTGCGCCAGATCGAGGCCCAGGCGCTCAGCCGGCTGCGCCATCCGACGCGCTCCCGCAAGTTGAAGGGCTTTCTGAAAAACTAGTCCCTTGTCCAACAACTATGACGGGTTCGTAGTGGCGACTTCAGTCGTTGCCAGAGCGACTGAAGTCGCCACTACGAACCAACACACCCCGGTTGATATGGGAGACGATGCCGCCGGCATTCTTCTGCAGACCATCGCCGAAGCAGGCGGGCTACCAGGACGCACGTCACACAGATTGAACCTCTAGCCATCTGACTGCATGGTATACATAGGGGGACGATCTTGGCCGGAGAGCGAGGGTGGCCGTATTCACCGACAACCAGATTCGCCGCGCCCAGCGCGGTCAGCCCGGTGTTTCTGCGGCCCTCTACAGCCTGTATGGAGCCAGCATCTCTCGCATCGTGCTCTTTGCCATTCACAAAAGCGGCGATGCGGGGGGGACGGGCGTACCGACCGAGGACCTGATCCGCCGCTTCCAGCGTGGCCAACCCAGGGCTTTCGAGGCGCTCTACGACCGCTACAAGGACACCGTCTACCGCACCGCTTTCTTCGTCACCCGCAACAGCGGCGACGCGGAGGAGGCGGTGCAGGAGACCTTTCTCGACGTGCTGCGCGCGCTGCCGAACTATCGCGTCGAGGGACCGGCCCGCTTCGAGACCTGGCTCTACCGCGTCACCGTCAACCGCTGCCGCTCCCGGATGCGGCGCAAGAATCTTCCTTCGGCCGACTGGGACGAGATTGAGGAGCGGTTGGAGCGCATCCCCGCGTCGCACCCCAACCACGATCCCGAGGGCGTTGCCCTGCGACGGGAACGAGCGGTCGCGCTCTGGCAGGCCGTCGACCGGCTCCCCGAACCGCAGCGCGTCGTCGTCCTCCTGCGCTATCAGCAGGGCTTTTCCTACAGCGAGATCGCACGGACGCTGGGCATCAGCGAGGGCACCGTCAAGTCGCGGCTCTATCACGCCCATCGCAAATTGAGGGAGCAGTTGCAATCGGCAGCAGACGAGTTGGCGCAAGCGAAGGCGGGGGTATAGCGTGATGGGTTCGCACCTCGAGACAGAACTGCTGGCGTACCTGGACGGGGAGCTGAACGAGCGGGAACGGGCGCGGGTGGAGGCCCACCTGGCGGAGTGTCCCCGCTGCAGCGCCGAACTGGAACGGCTGCGGGTACTGCGGCAGGAACTGGACGGCACGTTCGACGCGGCGCTCGCGCCGGTGCGGTTGCCCGCTGCCGCCGACCGGCGCATCCGCGACCAGTTGCGTGCCCGCACCGGGCCCCGCCTGTGGTGGGGGCTATGGCGGCGACGGGGGTTGGTCGCGCAGGCGCTGCTGGCCGCGCTCGTCCTCGTGTTCGCCCTCAACGCCACCCAGGCGCTGCGACTTCCACCGCCGGCCGGGCCACAGGAGACGCTCGTCCTGGGCCAGGACCGCATGGCCCCTGGCAGCCGGGCCGCGCTGCGGGTCCTCGTCCGCTCCCCTGGCGCGACCGCAGACAAGGTCGAACCCGTCGCGGGAGCCGAGGTCGTCGTGCGGATCGGGCGCACGCCGGGGCTGGCCAGCATCGTCTACACCGGGCGCACCGACGCCCGTGGCACCGCCGATGTCGCTTTCACCGTCCCCGAGGACCTGGAGGGCCAGGCCAGCCTGGTCGTCGAGACCGCCTCGGCCGGCGGCGAGGACCAGATCGTGCGCCCCATCACCGTCGCCCGCGACGATAAGCTGTTCCTCAGCTCGGACAAGCCCGTCTACCGGCCCGGCCAGACGGTCCACGTGCGCGCGCTGGCCCTCGACGCCGTCGACCTCCGGCCGGCGGTGGGCCAGGAGATCGCGTTCGCCATCTTTGACCCCGCCGGTGGACGACTGGAGCGTGGCACGGTGACGGCCTCCGACTTTGGCGTCGCGGGGTTCGATTTCTTTCTCCCCCCCGGGGCCGTTCACGGCCCCTACACGCTGCAGGCCGTCCTTCGGCAGGCTCAGGACGGCGTGCTGGGTGACACCATCTCCGAACGCACGGTGGACGTCGGCGCGTACGATCTGCCCGCCTTCCGCGTCGCGATCGAGACTGACCGCACCTTCTACGCCCCCGGGGAACGCGTGACGGGGTTCGTGCAGGCCGAGTACTTTTTCGGCAAGCCGGTCGCGGACGGCCAGGTGACGCTGCGCGGCTACGCCGGGGAACCGGAACGGGTGGCGGCGGTCCAGATTCTGGGCGAGACCGATCCCGATGGGACCTTTGAATTCACGTTTGACCTGCCAGCCTCCTTTGGCCGCCCGGCACTGGAGGAACCGGCGTCGTTCGACCTGGAGGCCGGGGTAGTGGACACGGCTGGGCAGCGGGAGGGGATCCGCCGCGTCCTGCCCGTCGCCGCGCAGCCGATCCTCGTCCGCGCGATCCCCGAAAGCGGCCTGCTCAAGCCCGGTGTCGAAAACGTGATCTTTGTCCTGACCGCCTATCCCGACGGGCAGCCGGCCGAGACGGCGCTGACCGTCGAGGTGGAGGGCGAGGAGCACGCGCTCGCCACCGGTCCCTACGGCCTGGCCGAGGTCCGGACCATCCCGGCCGGCGCTGCCACGCGGCTGGACGTCCGCGCCCGTGACGCGCGGGGAGCCGAGGGCCGCGCGACGTTCACCTTCGAGAGCGACCGTGCTCCGCAGACGCTTCTCTTGCGCGCCGAGCGCGCTGCCTACGAGGTTGGCGACACGCTGCGGGCCGAGGCATTGGTGTCCAGTGCGGGAGACGGTGCCCCCCAGACCATCTACCTCGACGCCGTCCGGGCGGGGCAGATGGTCGCCACCCTCTCCGCCCCGGTCGAGGATGGGCGGGCCACCTTCGCCCTCGACCTCGATGGGACGATGGCCGGCACGCTCGAACTCCGCGCTTACCGCGTCTTCGCCGATGGCCGCACCACGGGCGACACCCGCCGGGTCGTCGTCGACGCGCCGCGCCAGGTCGCCGTCGCGGTGGCCGCCGACCGGGACCAGTATCGCCCCGGTGACACGGCCCACCTCCGCCTCCAGACCTCCATCGTCACCCCGGCCAACCCGCCAACTGGCCAACCAACCGCCCTGGGCATCGGCGTGGTGGACGAATCGGTGTACGCGCTCGAGACACTGCCCCCCAGCTTTGCCCGGGCCTACTTCCTGCTGGAGCGGGAGTTGCTGGAGCGACGGGGGCGGGTGCAGGGACTCGACGTGCCCACGCTGCTCGACGCCGAGGCGGGGGTGAGGGCAGCCCAGGACGTGGCCGCCCGGGCCGCGTGGGCCGGCACACCCGGGACCGGCTTCACGCTCTCGGCACAATCTACCACCGGGAAAGAGGAAGCGGTCACCGCGCAGGCAGCCCTCTCCAACCAGCTTGGCATCGTGCTCGCCCTGCTCCCGTTGCTGTTGAGTGGCGTCGTGGCGCAGGGCTTGCGCCCAGCCGGCGTCCTGGGGCGCGCACTGCGCCGCGTGGGGATCGGTGGGCTGGTGCTGCTCCTCGGGTCCCCGCTCGTGGTGATCGCCGGCGGCGGGGCGATGTGGCTGCTGTGGGCCGCGCTCGGCGTCGGCGCGCCCGTGACGATCCTCCTGGTCGTGGTGGCCCTCCTCGCCGGGCTGGCCGTCCACGGCTGGCGCCGGTCCGACGCGCGGGTGCAACTGGCGACCGGGCTGCTGGCGGCCTACCTGGCGCTGGGCGGGCTGCTGGTGCTGCTCGCCGCGCGCGGCGGCGACCCGGCCGGGCTGCTGCTGGCCGCGATCGCGGCCACCTTCCTGCTGGCCGTGGCCGCGCTGGCGACGCTGGGCCAGGGATTGGTGGTGGAGGGATGGTCGCGCGCTGGCTGGGCGACCACGCTGCTGGGGTTGCTGCTCGTCCCGCTCGTCGTCTACCTGCCCTTCGTCCCTGCCTTCTCCTCCAACCTGACTCGCACGCTGGGCAACCCGGCCCTCTACGCCGGCCCGGTCGGCTGGGCCACCGGCTGCGCCCGCGTGCCGACGGAAGCGCCCGCCGAGGAAGCACCGGAGCCCACCGAAGCCGTGGAGAGGGAGGCGGAGGCAACCGCCGCGCCGGCGCCAACGCCGACGACGGCACCGGTGGCACCGCCGGCGACGCCGACCTTGCCCCCAGCTCCTGCCCCGGGTGAACCGTTCCCGCTGCGCCAGGTCTTTCCCGAGACGCTCTACTGGAGCGCCGAGACGCTCACTGACGAGGACGGTAGCCTGGCGCTCGACCTCCCGCTGGCCGACAACGTCACCACCTGGCGGCTGACCGCGCTGGCCTCCACGCAGGAGGGCGAGTTGGGCGTCGCCACCTACGACGTCGTCGTCTTTCAGGATTTCTTCGTCGACCTCGATCTGCCGCCGGCCATCACCCGGGGCGAGGAGGCCACCGTCACCGTCACTCTCTACAACTACCTGCCGCAGGCACAGGCCGTCCGCATTGAGCCCACCCCTGCCGGGTGGTACAGCCTCGTCTCGTCCCCTCAGGTCCTCACGATTCCCCCCAACGACGTCGCCACGGCTCGCTTCTCCATCCGGGCTGAGCGATCCGGCCACTTCTCACTCCAGGTGGCCGCCGTCGGTGAGCGCATGTCCGACGCGGTCGCCCGGGACGTGACCGTCGGGCCCGAGTAGTTCGAGGCGCGCCGCTTGCATTTTGCGGAACCTGGCGTACACTTGGGACGTCTTGAGTGTAGATCAAATCTACACCCGGCGGAGGCCGATATGTCAACCCCGTTCACTTCCCCCATCTCGCCTCTTCCTACACCTACCCCGCCCCCGACATCAGAAGCCCGCCGCCTGCTGCTGGATAAGCTGCTCGCCGAAGGTCGCTTTCCCGGCGACGTTACTCAGGAATTGAAGATCTAAAAGGAGACCAACGTGCCGACACCGGACAAGTTCGCATCCTCGTTGAAGCGCCAACTCAAAATCGCAGCGATCTCGCTGCTGGGATTTCTCGTTCCTTCAGCCTGCGCGCCCCCACCCCCGATGTGCTACGTACCTCCCGCGCCCACTGACACTCCGACGCCCTTCGTCACGTGCTACACAGCGCCGCCACCGACCGAGACGCCGACACCCACCACGTTTACCTCTCCCATCTCGCCTCTCCCCACGCCCACGCCAACTTCCGCGCCGGAGGCCCGCCACCTGCTGCTGGAAAAACTGCTCGCCGACGGACGCTTCCCCGACGACGTCGCCCGCGAGTTGAAGCCGTAGACGATGCGCCCCCGCAACTGGTTCCAGGCCACGCTGCTGCGCTGGCAGCAGGAACTCGCCGCCGAAGGGGCCAGGCTTTCCGGTGGGCGACCCGCCCGCGCCGGTCCGTATTATATCCTGGAACTGACTTCCCGCTGCACCCAGGACTGCCGCTACTGCTACAACGTGTGGAAGCTCAGGCCGGAGCTGGTGACCGGCGAACTGGATACCCGCGGGTGGTGCGAGTTGATCGCCAAGGTGCAGGACGAGGCGGACCGCCAACTGGTCACCTTCTCCGGTGGCGAGCCGCTGCTGCGCGACGACTTTCGCGACATCCTGGCATTCTGCCACCGGCGCGGGCTGGAGAGCATCCTCATCACCAACGGCGGCTTGCTGGATGCCAGCACGCTCGCCTTCTGCCTCGACCACGGCGTGACCATGTTCGAGCTGACGCTCCTGGGGGCCGACGCCGAGACGCACGACCGGCTCACCCGCACGCCGGGCAGTTGGGAGCGGGCGCTGGCGGCGATGATGCGCCTCTACCAGGCCGACGCGCCCTGGTGCGGCGTCTTTGTCGCCACCTGCGAAAACGTCGGCCAGGTGCGCCAGACGCTGGAGATGATCGTCGCGCTGGGCGCGACCGCCGTGATGTTCAACCGCTTCAACCCCGGTGGCGAGGGCGCACGTCACCTGCACCTGATGCCCTCCGTGGACCAGGTGCGGGACGCACTGGCGGTGGTGGACGAACTGGCCGCCACCTACGATCTCTTTGCCACCGCCTCCATCCCCATCATGCCCTGCCTGATCGACACCAGCCCCTACCGGCACATCGGGTTCGGCTTTTGCGCCGCCGGGCGCGACAACGCCTACTACACCGTCGGCCCCGATGGACGGATACGCCCCTGCAACCACAGCGCCACGGTGCTGGGCGACCTGCGGACCCAGACACTGGCCAAGGTCCTGGCCGGCCCGGGGCTGGCGGAATTCACCGCCGCCGCGCCCGACGTCTGCCGCCCCTGCCCCGGCCTCGCCGCCTGTCGCGCCGGATGCCGCGCCGCTGCCGAGGTCTGCTTCGGCTCCCTCTCCGAGCCCGAGCCCTGGCTGCGCGCCAACCTGGAGCGTCTGCCTCCTACCCCTTGAACGCCACGAGGGCCTAATTCCTCAGGATCAAGGGCAGGTAAACCATGCGTCGAATGTCGACGCTGATCTGGTTGGTGAGCAGACTCCCTACCCAGGCACCCAGGTCGCGGACAAATGGGTAGGGGAAAAGAGGCGCGAAGCATCCCGAGTGCCAGTTGTAATAGACGACCGCCATCGTATATTGGCCGGTCGGCAGAATCCCATAGTACTCGGGCGTGATCGCGAACGTGTCTGAGAAGACCCCCCCCGGTGGCAACGTCGCAAAGTTGGCACAGTCTGGAGGTCGCATCTCCCATAGGATGCGCGACGGCCACAACTGCCACTGGGAGTCGACGATGCCGAGGGTGTTAAAGTTGGGGTTGTACCAGGTCTTGTTCACGGTGATGGTCTCGGATGCGGAGGGGTTCTGCAACTGAAAGGTGATCGTCATTGACTGGCCGTAGGCGTACGTTCCTTTGTCAGAGGCAATCGTGCCGGTCAGGCTAGAGTTTTGCGGCGACACACGGGGCACGTACGTCACCGCCGCTGTCAAGGCCTTGCCATTGCAGGAACCACCCTCCTCGCCTTCGTCCGGCGGCGTCGCCCCCTTGCCCTCATAGCAGGCATTCTGGCACGCCTCCGCGACCTTGTCCTGGCTATCCTTGCCACAACTGTGCACCAGCTCGTGGAAGAGGACCGCTTCCAGGCGCTCGGCGTTGTCAAAGGTCTGCTCGCAGATGCGCACGTAGCTGCCACCCAGCGGAGCTGCTCCCTGTACGGTGCTATCCTCGTCGCACGAGCCCCCGCCGCACTTGACCTGGATGTTCCCTGTTTTTCCCTCCAGGCACTTTTGCAAATCAGAGCCGATCTTGTCTTTGCACGCGCCGGTGACCTGGCCGTTGATGCCTGTTAGCGCAGTCTGGATCGCTGTCTGCTGCGTCGAGCTACAGTTCTCGTAGGTGACCTCCAGAGGTCCAACCGGCAGCACCCTCGCCTCCCCCAATTCATGGGAGGGCCAGTGCGCTCCCCCGCTGACCGTCACGCTGAGAAGGACCAGCAGGATCGCACTCACGAATGAAATTGCAATTGCCCTGATCTTTAGCATCTCATTTCTCCTTTCTGTGGTTCTGCTGATAGATGAACTGGTGGTCGTGAATAAAGATTCACTGCCTGTAGACGGTCGGCGGGTCCTGTGGAGGTCGTGGGCTCTTGCTTTCCACGACTATTCTACCACTCGGTAGCCCCTCCGGTTTACAGCATCATTGTACCCTGGTCTTGATCCTGGGGCAAACCGGAGATGGGGCTTGTCCCCACATGTGATGCTCCCGGGGGCTGCAATTGCGTACACGCATAGGCCGTGGTAAGATTATGGTATCTGGGTCTTTTTGTCCTGGCCGACGAATCAGCACAGAAAATGATCCTGGAAGCGAGATGGTCGCACCATTTCTGACCACAAAGCTCTACATCCCGCCGCTGCGCCCAAACCTGGTTCCCCGTCTCCACCTGATTGAGCGACTGGATGAGGGACTGCGTCCAGGTCATCGCCTGACGCTCGTCTCGGCTCCGGCCGGCTTTGGCAAGACGACGTTGGTCAGCGAGTGGCTGCACCAGGGGAAATGGCCGTTTACCTGGCTCTCTCTCGACGATGGAGACAATGATTCCACTCGCTTCTTGGCATACCTGGTGGCCGCACTGCAAGAGATCGACGGGAACTGGGGGCGCGTCATCCAGACAGCGCTCTGCGCTCCCCAGTTACCGCCGCCCACAGTGCTCGTGGCGGCTCTCATCAACGAGATCGCGACCGGCGGGCCTGATTTTATCCTGGCTCTGGATGATTACCACGTCATTATCAATCCTTCCGTCCACGACATGCTCGCCTTTCTGTTAGGCAACTTGCCGCCTCAGATGCATCTGGTCATTATGAGCCGGGCCGACCCGTCCTTGCCTCTATCCCGCCTGCGAGCTCAAGGTGAATTGATCGAGATCCGGGCCGATGCCCTGCGTTTTACAGCGGAGGAGGCAGTTGTCTTTCTCAACGAGGTCATGGGCCTCAACCTGGCGTCGCAGCAGATCGCCAAGCTGGAGGCCCGCACCGAGGGGTGGGTGGCAGGGTTGCAACTGGCTGCTCTCTCCTTGCAGGGCCTTCGGCACGGTGAGGACATCGTCAGCTTTATCGAGACCTTTGCCGGCAGTCATCGGTATGTGATGGACTATCTGATTGAGGAGGTGTTTAACCGGCAGCCATCCCAAATTCAAGAGTTCTTGCTACAAACTTCTATCCTTGACCGCCTGTGTAGGCCGTTGTGCGAGGCGCTCACGGGCCAGACAAACGGCCAGGAGATGCTGGAGCGGCTCGATCGCGCCAACCTGTTCCTGGTCCCATTGGATCACCACCGCCGTTGGTACCGATACCACCATCTCTTCGCCGACCTGCTGCGCGATCGCTTGCAGCAGACGCGGCCTGACGTGGTGCCCGCGTTGCACCGGCGGGCCAGCGAGTGGTACGAGCGCGAGGGTCTGGTGGCCGAAGCCTTTCACCACGCTTTAGCGGCGAACGACATCGAGCGAGCCACGTGCCTGGCCGAGGATAACGCCCGTCACATGGTACGGCGCGGTGAATTGACTACACTCCTGAGATGGCTAAGCGCGCTGCCCGAGGAGGTGGTACGCTCTCGACCGCGGCTTTGCGTGAACTATGCCTGGGCATTGTTGATGACAGGCCGGGCAGACGCGGTTGAACCGTGCCTGCAAGACGCTGAAAAAGCCCTGGCCCGGCGCGCGGCGTCATCTCCGATGGCCGACGAGGAGCGCGAAATTGCCGCGCTGCGGGGCGAGGTGGCCCTCACGCGACTCTTTCTCGCCCGCATTCGGGATGACCTTGGCCGGACGATCGAGCGCAGTCAGCAGAACCTGGAACAGATGGATGAGGAAAATCCGTTTGTTCGGGGTCTTCTCCACTTGAACCTGGGTATCGCATTCCGCAGGAGCGGCGAGATGGCAAAGGCTGCACACGCCCTGGCCGAAGCCGTGCGCTTGTGCCAGGCGGCCGGAAACACCCTGGCCGCCATGGTTGCCACCAATAACCTGGCCTGGTTGTACGAGATCCAGGGGCAACTCCGCCGTGCGGCTGAGATCCGTCGGCAGGTATTGCAGTCCGCCGAGGAGTGCGGAGGGCCGGCCATGCGGTACTCGCCGGGTTTGGGCGTGGTCCACCTGGGCCTGGCGCATGCGGCGGCCCAACCCTTCCCCGAACCGCTTACCGGGCGCGAACTCGAGGTGCTGCGTCTCATCGTCGCTGGACTGACGAACCAGGAGATTGCCGATCAGCTCGTCATCAGCGTGGCCACCGTCAAGCGTCACATCACCAACATCTACGGCAAGCTAGGGGTCAGCCACCGCACTCAGGCTGTCGCTCGCACACAGGAACTGGATCTATTATGATTTCTCCTGGATTGTCCTGTCCTTCCCCGGACGCTTGCTGTCCTCTACCCCCAGAATACGACCTCCATCTACGACCTTTGGTGGATGACAAACACCAGGTTTTCCCCATAATGGAGGCACAGAGGGGGAACCTGTAAGGCCAATAGCCCGATTACCGGGCACGTAATCTCGAACAGGACCGCTTACGGGCGATACGGTCGTGCGTACGATAGAGTTCAAGAAATGGCCGATATCTACCAGATTCGGGTGAAGGAACATCTCGACGACCGGTGGACAAACCGGTTCGAAGGCCTCACCCTATTCCACCAGGAGGACGGCACAACC
>DATKTN010000187.1:0-25578 GCA_035531135.1 Anaerolineae bacterium | reverse complement strand
AGGCATCCGGCTCAGCCATACGGCCCATGTTCGTGGGGTTGTGGGCCTCCTCGATGACCTTGGCCGAGTAGAGCGCCTGTTCCTGTTCGATGATCGCTCTCTGCAACTCTGCCACCACTCGGTCAAAGTTCGTTGTCTCTTCTTGATGCTCCAAGTGACCTCCTCTGTCAAAAGCGAATTTCGACCTTTCCCTTCTTGAAACCCTTGAACGACGATAGCATCCCGAGAATCGTGCCCCTCACGATCCTGGAGATAAATGGATTCAAAGGAATCGGCTGCCCATCTACGCTGACCTCCGTGGCCGGATGCAGGGAGACGCAATCCTCCACACTGCGACTTCCGGCGACAATCTCGCGGGCCAGATCGTAGCACCGCTCATGCCCACAGCCTCCACAGTCCAGGTTGGGCAACTTGAAGGCCTTTTGCTCCACCAGGTCAGCGACCCTGCCCACGTCATCCCGATCAAGGAGCGGTATCCTGAGTCTGTCGAAGGAAGGGACATCCAGCTCCCCCACCTGGTCGGCTGGCCCAACGGCACAGATTGCCAGGCCGTCGAAAAGCTCCCCCGACCGCCTGGGGTCGGCGTCGTCTGGCTCCCCCCGCAGGCACACAACCTTGGGATAGGTCTTCTCCGCCTTGAACCCCTCGACGAGGACGATGTCTGCCTCCAGATACGGGATGATGTCTTCCAGGCTCGACTGTTTCTTCCAAAAGACCCCCGATCCCTGGGGCGAGACGAAACCCACCTGACCGGCCTCTTCTCCCAGTATCGTGGTGTCCTTCCCGGGGAGATCTAGATGGTGGGACAGATGCTTGACCACGGCCACTTTATGGCCCCTTCTGATCAGCTCGCGGGCCAGCTTGCGGGCCAACGTGGTCTTGCCGCTGTTCTTGAATCCGATGATGCCTACGACTCTCGGCAATGCTCTCCTCCGATGGAAAACCTCTACCAGGTTCCTAACTCGCCGTCAATCTGCCCAGGCGGTCCATCACTTCTTCCAACTGTTGCTGCAGCATCTCGGCCTCTTCTCGCAGCCGCCCCACCTCGTCGCGCTCATATTCGCCCCCGGCGGAGACCTCCCCGTGACCGTGCTCGTGACTGTCGCGGCACGGTTCGGCCCCACGCAACTGGCCGCCGAGGTACTGTTCCAGCGCGTGAAGCACGGTGCCGGAAGCTCCGGTCACCGCCTGGATGCCGTACTGCTGGAAGAAGCCAATCGCCCGTCCACCCATCCCACCGGTGAGCATGACGTCCACACGCTGCTGGTGGATGAACTGGGGCACCTGGCCGGGCGAGTGCTTGCCGTAGTAAGGATTCACACTGGTACTAACCTGCCTGACTTTTTGGCCCTCGATGTCTACAAAGACATAGTGCGGGCAACGCCCAAAGTGCGGGCTCACCACGCTGTCCAATCCGTTGCTATCGTCCGCCGAAACCGCCACGCGTATCACGGGCTGCATCGCCTACCCCCCTTTCTCCAGCCGGTCGAGTCGATCCAGCACGTCAGCCAACTGTTTGCGCAGATCGCCGGCCATGTCTTTTAGAGCCGCAATCTCCTCTTCCCGAGAAGGGGCAGAAGGCATCGCCGCAGTCTGGGGGGGTGTCTGAGGAGCAGAGCCCCACGCCTGGCTTCCCATACCGCGTCCCATCCCCATCCCGGCGTGCGCCGGGGCGCTCGCCCCGCCTGCGGCCTGCAATTGGCCCGCCTTGAAGGCCTCGACCGCCTGCCGCACTGTCCCACCCCCAAAGAGATAGATGGGGATGCCAGCGGACTGGAGAACGCTGAAGGCATTAGGCCCCATATTGCCGGTCACCGCCGCCTGAGCCCCGCGCTCGACGACGAACTGGGCCGCCTGGATGCCCGCCCCACCGGGAGCACCGACCGCCAGGTTCTCCACAGACTCAAACGCCATCGTCTCCGTGTCCACAAAGACGTACACAGGACAGCGCCCAAAGACTGGGCTGGCTGGCGCGTCCAGGTCCACACCGTCAGCTGAAACAACGATCTTCATTTGCATTCCTCCCGATGAAAGGTATAATCTGATTTGTCCATTGGGCGGAGGCCCTGCAAGGCCCCCACCCGGTTGGGACCCCGGGGCGGGTGCGGATGGCAGACATCCGGCGGAGTATACGGCGACGTCACCCGCCCCGACGCATTCCACTGCCCGGCGCGGTTACGCTTCCTGTTCGAGTTCCGCGATCCGCTGGCTGATACTATCCAGTTGTTGCTGCAGCCACCCAGCCTGCGCCTTGAGATACTCCATCTCCTGCTCCGGGGCCGGCGATGCAGCGTACGGGCCATATGCTGGCGGCGGCGCACCCCAGGCCGGCGGCGCGCCCCAGGCGGGCGCGTATCCGAACCGCGCCCAGCCAGGCAGGCCGGTGGCGTGATACCAGTGCCGCCAACCTCGGCCACGGCCCCAGCCGCCACCCCAGCCCCATCCCACGCCGAGCCCACGCCCGGGGCCCGGATTCGCATAGCCGGGCATGCCATAGCCACCGCAGTAGCCAGCCCTGCGCCCGGTCATCGGTCCCATTCCCATAGGTCCAGTTCCATCTCCTGCTGGCATTTCACTCACCTCCTCTCCATCGCTAAACTCCAAGATGCGAAGTTTGCCTCAAACCTGGCTCCGTTGGATGTCACATTACCACCAGTAGAGCCGTCGGCCCCTTCCTCTGCCTGGGCCACGGCCTCGCCCGCGACCGAACGGACGCCGCACCCACGTCCACGGACGCAGCCAGCAAGCAAAACGCGTCCCGAGCGTGGGCCGGGCCGCCAGCATCCCCGGATGCACAGACGTGCCCTGCAGACCCGCGTACCCATACGGTGCCTGCCCCGACTCAGGAAGCACCAGCGCGCAGTACCCCTCGCCACGCCCGGTCATCGGGCCCTCGCCCCGTGGTCCTGTGCCATCAAAACCTGGCATATCGTTCACCTCCTTCCATACCGGTTTGTGACCCTCTAGAACATCGGTGTGCTCGGCCGGACAGAAGCTCGCTCCGCAATCTTCTCGGCGATGGGGGCGAACACATCCGTCGGATAGCCCTCGATCTCCCCTGCATCACACCGGCGGGCCAGTTCGGGATCGAGTGGCAGCCGGCCGAGCAGTGGCACCCCCAACTGCATCGCCGTCCGCATCGCCTGGCTGGGGCCAAATACCTCGATCTGCTCGCCGCACTTGGGGCAGACAAAGTAACTCATATTCTCCACCAGCCCGACGATGGGCACGTTCAAGTGCCAGGCCATCCGCGCCGCCTTGCGCACCACCATCCCCGCCAGATCCTGCGGCGAGGTCACCAACACCACACCATTGAGAGGGATGGACTGCATCACCGTCAGCGAGGCATCGGAGGTGCCGGGCGGGAGGTCTACGACGAGCACATCCAGGTCACCCCAGACCACGTCCCCCCAGAACTGCTTGATCGCCCCGCCGATGAGCGGGCCGCGCCAGATGACCGCCTCATCCTCGTTCGGCAGCAGCAGATTGATGGACATCACCTTGATACCGGTGGCCGTCTCAGCAGGCAGGATGCCGACCGGCCCCATCGGCGGTGGCTCGTGGAGGCCGAACATCTTGGGAATGCTAGGGCCGGTGATATCGGCATCCAGCACACCGACGCGCTCCCCCTGCTGCCGGAAGGCGGTCGCCAGGATCGCCGCGACGGACGACTTCCCCACCCCACCCTTGCCGCTCATCACCGCCAACACGCGCTTGACATGGTTGAGGTGAGCCGCCACCCCAGCCCCCCGCTGCTGTTGCTGCTGCTGCTGGCTGGGCCAGATGCGTTCCTTCTCCTGCGGCGTCATCTCCCGCAACGTCACCTCCACGTCCTGAACGCCATCCAGCGTCAGGACAGCCTGCCGGGCATCGTCCACGATGCGCTCCCTCAGCGGACAGGCCAGAGTGGTCAGCGCCAGTGTGAAGCGCACCTGGCTATCCTCCACCTCCACATCGTGCACCATCCCCAGTTCAACCAGACTCTTGCCCAGTTCAGGGTCATTCACCCCCTTCAGGGCCTCCAGGATTTGCGTTTTGTCAACCATTGCTCTCCCTTAATTATGGTATTCACCCTCGCCTTCCTCCATGTGTTGGCTGTAGACGCCCAAAAGATGATCGATCATGGCCCGCGCAGCCTGCAAATCCTGCACGCTCCAGCCAAGCACTTCATCCCCCAGAGCGGTGAGGCTGTAGACCCGCCGGGGCGGACCCTGTGTCGTTTCCTCGTCCCACGTCGAAGAGACCCAGCCCTGCGACTCCATATCTCGTAGTACGCGGTAGACAACGCTGGGGTTCAAGCCCTCCAGGCCAAACTCCCCCAATCGTTCCATGAGCGTGTAGCCGTGGGCCGGTCCGTGATGCAGTAGCAGGAGCAGCGCCGGTTCCAACATCCGCGCCACCCGCCGGTAACGACCTCGACCTCGTCCTCGTCCCCGTCCGCGCATCTTTTCTACTCCTTTACACAACTGCCTTGCGCACTGCCTCAAGCGGCCATACTATACCACACTATGTGCAATTTGTCAATAGTCAAATTACACATATAGAGACCTTCATAGAGACCCTTGGGGTCTCATTTGACCCTAATGGTCTTGTCTGTAGCGGAACTGGAACTAGAGCACGCTTCCAAGCGTGAGGAGCAGCGAGGAGACCAGCATATAGAGCGAGGCAAGTTTGAACAGCAGCCAATTCCGGCGCTCGGTCGGAGCGACCAGTTGCAGCGCCGAGAAACCGAACATCCCCAGGCTCATCCCCAGGAGCGCGTCCAGTGCCACCGGACGCAACCGCAGCAGGAACGCGCAGGCTGCCAGAACCAGCGTGTTCAACAGGTTCGCCCCGGCGATAAACAACCGCGTCGCCCGCGGGCCATAGACGTTGGGCCATACGGGCACGCCGGCACGCCGGTAGTCGTCGGCGTAGCGAAGCGCCAGCGTCAGGATGTGGGACGGGATCCACAGGAGAACTGAAGCCCAAAGTAGGAGGCCAACCAGGTCCACCTGGCCCAGCGCCAATACCCGCCCGGCCAACACCGGCATTCCGCCAGCCACTCCACCGAACACGATCGAGAGCGGCGTGCGCCGCTTGAGCCAGGCGGTGTAGACCAGCAGGTCAAAGACAAAGCCCAACGAAACCACCGCCCCAAATCGCAGGTCCAGCCCGCACGACAGCGCCAGCCCCGCGACCGATAACACCACCCCAAAGACTGCAGCCTCAAGCGGCCGGATACGCCCGGCGGGCAGCGGACGGCCCGCGGCGCGTACCATCCGACCATCAATGTCCCGGTCCAGAAGCATGTTCAGCGCGGTGCAGCCACTGATCGAAAGCAGCAACCCGCCCGCCATCCACACCGCTTCGAGAGGATCAAGGGGCAGTCCTCGTGTGAGCACATAGGCGCAGAAACCGGTGGTCAGAAGCAGCGCCGTCTGCCGGATCTTGACCAGCGCCCAGAAATCCCCCGCCCGCGTCCAAGCGGCACGCTGCTGCACCAACTCCATCCCTCACGAATTTCGATCCGCTGTAGCCCTCGCACTGCCGGGGTGCGAAAAAGT
Source organism: Anaerolineae bacterium (assembly GCA_035531135.1). Taxonomy (GTDB): domain Bacteria; phylum Chloroflexota; class Anaerolineae; order B4-G1; family B4-G1; genus DATKTN01. Next base: position 20,032 of record DATKTN010000187.1, on the reverse strand, counting down.
ACCATGCCTCGCTGACATCATACCTCAAGTGACGCGAGAACGCCAGCACTGGCCTTTCAACCACTCGAGGTGACTCTGCGGGTTTCGCCCCACTGGCTTGACTTTCCGCAGGATGCTGATACAATATTTATGTTATGATCAAAACGTATACTCAGGCACACCATCATCACAATTCCTTGCCACCCGATCGGGGAGGCCAGATGTGGTGCGCCTGAACTAGCCCCCTGCCCATTCAGCCCTCCCGGTCAACCCGGCGAGGGCTTTTTGTTTGCCCTGGAGGATCCGATGAATCAACACACAGACGTGCGTCTCTCACTGCCGAGCAAGGGACGCCTGGCCCAGGCCGCGCAGGACTTTCTGGCCGCCTGCGGCCTGGGGGTGGACAAACCCAACCCCCGCCAATACGCCGCCCGCATTCCGGCCCTCCCCGCGTTGACCGTCCTCTTTCAGCGACCCGGCGACATCGTCGTCAGCGTGCGCGACGGCAGCGTGGATTTCGGAATCACCGGGATGGACATCGTGGCCGAGCGTCGAGGTGACAACGGCGCGGTGCTCGTGCTTCACGACGCGCTCAACTTTGGCTACTGCCGTCTGTGCCTGGCCGTGCCAGAAGCGTGGGAGGCCGTGCACACGATGGCAGATCTGGCCGCCAGGGCGCGCGCGCTGGCCCGGCCGCACCGGGTGGCGACCAAGTTCCCCCACCTCACCGGGGAATTCCTGGCCCGCCACGACGTCCCGTTTACGCTCGTCCACGCCGAAGGGACACTGGAGGTCGCCCCAGCCATCGGGTACGCCGACATGGTCGCCGACCTGGTCTCCTCCGGCCAGACGCTCCACGACAATCGGCTGCGCCTCCTGGACGACGGCACCATCCTCCACTCCCAGGCCACGCTGATCGCCAACCGGGCGGCGCTAGAGTGTCGCCCGGAGGTGCTGGCCACGGCCCGCACACTGCTCGAGTTCATCGAGGCCCACCTGCGAGCCACGGACCACGTGGCCGTGTTCGCCAACGTGCGGGGCGCATCGCCCCAGGCCATCGCCGAACGGATGTTTGCTCAAGAGACGCTCGGTGGGCTTCAGGGACCGACCATGTCGCCGGTCGTCGTCCGGGACAGGAACCCCAACTGGTACGCCGTCCACATCATCGTGCACCGGGATACACTGATCCAGGCGATCACGGAGCTGCGCGCCATCGGGGGAAGCGGCGTCGTCGTGACGCCGGTGACGTACATCTTTGAGGAGGAACCGCCCGCTACCGGGCGATGATGGAAGCGCTGCAGGGGAGCGAGCACCCAGGAGAGTAGGAAAGCACAGATGCATAAGGAGCAAGGAACGTGACGCTGAGAATCTATGACGACTGGGAACAGGCCCGCCGGACGGTACTCCGCCGGCGGAGTATGACGGCGCCTGAAGAGGTACCGGAACCAGTGAGGGCGGGCATCCGGCGCATCTTTGGTGAGGAATTGACGCCCGAGCAGGCCGTGGCCCGCATCCTGGCCGACGTACGCCAGCGGGGCGACGATGCGATCCGCGACTGGACGGCCCGCATCGATGGACTGGCACTCGACGACTTTGAAGTGCAGGCGGAGGCACTGGAAGCCGCCCACAGAGCACTCCCTGCCGACCTGGCTGCAGCGCTGGAGCTATCTGCCGCGCGCATCCGCGATTTCCACGCCCGCCAGCCCATCCCCTCCTGGACGACGACGGAGATGGGGGGGACGCTCGGCCAGCGGGTGATACCTGTGCACCAGGTCGGCGTCTACACGCCCGGCGGCACCGCCCCTCTGCCCTCGTCGCTGCTGATGGCCGTGATCCCGGCGCGCGTTGCGGGCGTGGACGAGGTCGTCGTCTGCACGCCCCCGGGGCGCGAGGGAGACCGCGTGCCCGACGTCATCCTGGCCGCCGCTCACGTGGCCGGGGTGGACCGGCTTTTCCGGCTGGGCGGCGCGCAGGCGATCGGGGCGCTCGCCTACGGCACCGCCACCGTGCCCCGGGTGGACAAGATCGTGGGGGCCGGGGGGCTTTTCACCACGCTGGCCAAGCGCCAGGTCTACGGCCAGGTCGGGCTGGACGGGCTGTACGGGCCCACCGAGACGGTGGTCGTGGCCGACGATTCGGCCAACCCGGCCTGGGTGGCCGCCGACCTGCTGGCCCAGGCGGAGCACGACGTGCTGGCGACCGCCATCCTGCTCACCCCCTCCCGCCCGCTGGCGCAGGCGGTGCAGGCTGAGGTCGCCCGGCGAATGGAGGATCTCAGCCGGGCGGACGTCATCGCGACCTCGCTCGCGGATCAGGGTGGCATCGTCCTCACCCCCGACCTGGAGACCGCCGTCCGCCTGGCCGACGAGTTCGCTCCGGAGCACCTCTGCCTGTCCGTCCAGGAGCCAGAGAGGTGGGCCAGCTCCATCCGGAACGCCGGCGGGCTCTTCCTGGGTGAACACTCGTTCGAGGTGCTGGGGGATTACGTAGCCGGCCCCAGCCACATCATGCCCACCGGCGGCACAGCGAAATGGGCATCGCCGTTGAACGTGCTCGACTTTTGCAAGATCGTCAACGTCATCGCGCTCGACGCGGAGACGGCAGCCCGAATCGGTCCGGCGGCCGCCCGCATCGCCAACGCGGAATCGCTCACCGCCCACGCTGCCGCCGCCTCGGCCCGATCGGGCGCAGATGACGCCAGGGGCGCAGATGACACCGATTCACCTGGAGAAATCTACACGATGAAAACCGAGCCTTCAATCTATTGCGGCGAAGAAGCGATCGCCAATCTGATCCGGTATTGTCAATCCCACCAGTACAGCCGCTTCCTGCTGGTCAGTGACCAGAACACACACGCCGCCCTGGGCCAGAGGGTGGAAACCACCCTGAGGAGACGCGAGTGGGACGTACGCACGGTGGTCTTGAACCGGGAGGAGGTGATCGCTGACGAAAAGCGCATCGTTGAGGTGCTGGTTCAGGCCAACGCCGAAGAGCGCACGTATCTGGCGGTTGGGTCAGGGACCATCACCGACATCACCCGCTATGCCAGTTATTGCGCCCGGAACATCTTCATCTCGTTGCCCACAGCGCCTTCGGTCGATGCCTACACGTCGGCGGGTGCTGCCCTGGTCACGCGTGGCTTCAAGAACACGATCCTCTGCCAGGCCCCGGTGGCGGTCTTTGCCGACTTGCAGACGCTGTGCGAAGCGCCACGGGAGATGATCGCCGCCGGTTTTGGCGACGTGTTGGGAAAGTATACCTCATTGGCAGACTGGCAACTCGGGCACCTGCTGATAGATGAGCCCTACAGCCCCGAGATTGCCCAACGCATCCGGCGAGCCCTGCTGAAATGCGTGGAGCATGCCGAAAAGATCGGACAGGCCTCGAGAGAGGGAATCACCACACTGATGGAGGGGCTCTTCGAATCCGGGTCGTGCATGGCAGAGTTCGGCAGCTCGCGGCCGGCTTCGGGGGCGGAACATCTCCTCTCGCACTTTTGGGAGATGAAACGATTGCAGGCACACCACCCGGCGATACTCCACGGGACCAAGGTGGGCGTGGGCACGGTCCTGGCCGCCCGACGTTACGAAGCCATCCGCGGCCTGTCGCGCAAAGACGCCATCGACCGGCTCTCCACTGCATCCCTGCCGGACCGTGGGGACGAGATTGCGTGCATCCGAACGGCCTATGGGGCGGTCGCCGATCGAATCATCGCCGACCACCAGCCCTTCCTGGAGATGCTGGAGGCAAACTCGGGGACGTTGGAGCAGAGGATTGCAGACCGCTGGACAGAGATCCAAGAAATCGCAGCCCGTGTACCCCCTGCGCAAAGGATCGCGGATCTACTGGATCAAGTTGGTGGACCGAGCCATCCCCGGGCGGTTGGCCTGAGCGAAGACGAGGTGCGGTTGGCGCTCGAGTTCTCCCGCTATCTGCGCAGACGTTTTACGGTAAACACGCTCGGCCGGACGCTGGGGTTGTGGTAGAATGAGAAGATACCCAATGCCCGGGAACTCAAACTCGCGTTAGAGGAGCAGGGCATCTTGATTCGCTACTTTGATAAACCAGGACTGCGCGACCACGTCCGCATCAGCGTCGGCCGGCCGGAGCAGACCGACACACTCGTCGCCGTACTGAGGAAAATATGACGATGCGAACAGCCACCGCCCATCGCCAGACCGCAGAGACGGACATACAGGCCACGCTCGACCTGGACGGCACAGGCCAGCACCAGATAGAGACCGGCATCGGCTTCCTCGACCACTTGCTGGCCCACGTCGCCGTCCACGGGCTGTTTGACCTGGCGGTGCGGGCGAGCGGTGACCTGCACGTGGACCCCCACCACACGGTGGAGGACGTGGCCCTGACACTGGGCCAGGCCTACGATCAGGCACTGGGCAGCCGGGCGGGCATCTGCCGCATCGGCTCGGCAACCGTGCCGATGGACGAAGCGCTGGCCGTCGTCGCCGTCGATCTCTCCGGCCGCCCCTACAGCGTGACCGAGGTGGCGTGGGCCGGGTCGACCGTCGGAGGCCTGCCGGTGACGCTGATCCCGCACTTTTTCGAGTCCTTTGCCGTCACGGCCCGCGCCAGCGTCCACGCCCGCGTCCTCTACGGGCGCGACGACCACCACAAAGCTGAGGCGCTGTTCAAGGCGCTGGCCCGCGCCCTCAACGCCGCCAGCCGCCTGGACCCGCGCCGTGGCGGGGAGATTCCGTCGACTAAGAAAACCCTTGGGGTTTAGGAAAACCCCAAGGGTTTCGGGGAGGGGGGGGGAAGCGATGATCACACGGCATCCAGTTTCATCCCGAGAAGAGCCAGGAGGTGGGGTTGCACATCCTGCGGAACTTTTGCGAGATTGGAGATTAGAGATTGGAGATTGGAGCGCCTGAAGCCCTCGCTGCAAGCGGGGGAGACGTCATAGCCAGGCCAGGCGCATGGACGGTCTACCCGGCCATCGACCTGCGGCGCGGGCGGGTCGTGCGGCTCAGGCAGGGCGATCCGGACCGGGAGACCAGGTACGCCGACGACCCGCTGAGTGTGGCCCGCCGCTGGCAGGAGGCCGGCGCCACCTGGCTCCACGTCGTCAACCTGGATGGAGCCTTCGACGAAGAAGGCCGGGAGAACCAGGCTGCGTTGGAGCGCATCCTGACCACCGGGCTGCAGGTCCAGTTCGGCGGCGGGGTGCGCGACTTTGCGACGCTGAGCTGGGCACTGGACATGGGCGTACGCCGGGTGGTGATCGGCACGGCGGCGGTGAGAAATCCAGAGCTGATGGACGATGCGCTGCGGGCCTTTGGGCCGGACCGAATCGCCCTGGGGATCGACGCCCGCGTGGGCCAGGTGCGCACGCACGGTTGGCAGGAGACCGCCGCGACCACGGCGCTGGAACTGGCCACGCACTGGGCCACCCGCGGCGTGCGCTGGATCGTCTTTACCGACGTCTCCCGCGACGGAGTGGGCAGCGGCCTCAACCTGAAGACGACGATGCAATTGGCCCAGGCGGCCGCTCCTTCGGCAAGCTCAGGACAGGTTCCTTCGGCAAGCTCAGGACAGGTTCCTTCGACAGGCGCACGGCGACGCCTGCACGTCATCGCATCCGGCGGCGTGGCCAGTCTGGCGGACGTCCGGCAGGCATACCAGGCCGGATTGAGCGGCGTGATCATCGGGCGGGCGCTTTACGAGGGCCAGGTGGTGCTGGAGGAGGCCCTGCGCGTGGGAACTGCATGGCGTGGATGGAAACTTGGAACGTTGGGAGTAGGAGACCTTGAGAGGTCAACTGACACAATCACACACGGAGGTGAAAGATGAATCAGGTCGAATGCGCGGTCTCGTGTTTCCAGGAAGGCTTCAGTTGCGCCCAGGCGGTGCTTTCAGCCTACGGGCCACAATGTGGCCTGGATCGTGAATTGGCCCTAAAGGTCGCCGGCGCGTTTGGCGGCGGTATGGGACATCTGGGGCAGGTATGCGGTGCCGTGACCGGCGCGTTTATGGTCATCGGGTTGAAATACGGCAAGACGCGCGCCGAGGACAATGAGACCAGAGAGAAGGCCTACTGTCTGGTCCAGGAGTTCGCCGAGCGCTTCAAGTCCCGCAACGGCTCCATTATTTGCAGGGAACTGCTCGAGTGCGACATCAGCACCCCTGCTGGCCTGGAGCTCGCGAGAGAGCAGGGTCGCTTTGAAACCCTCTGCCCGAGGCTCTTCCAAGACGCAGCAGAGATCATCGAGGAGATCCTGGAATAGCCAGATGCGGTGGCATCACGATGCCATGCATCGTGATGCCACCGCATCGCAAGGAGCGAGGCAGATGTTGGCCAAGCGAATCATCCCCTGCCTGGACGTGAAGGACGGGCGGGTCGTCAAGGGCGTCCACTTTGTCGGGCTGCGCGATGCAGGCGACCCGGTGGAGAACGCGCGCCTCTACAACGCCGAGGGGGCCGACGAACTGGTCTTCCTCGACATCTCGGCCACGCCGGAGGGCCGGGCCACGACGGTGGAGATGGTGCGCCGGGTAGCCGTCGAGGTCTTTATCCCCTTCGCCGTCGGCGGCGGGGTGCGCACCGTCGAGGACGTGCGAACGCTGCTGCAGGCTGGCGCCGACAAGGTGAGCATCAACACGGCCGCCGTCCGCAACCCGGAACTCCTCACGGCCGCCGCCGAACGCTTCGGCAGCCAGTGCATCGTCATCGCCGTTGACGCCAAGCAGGTCGCGGGCGACCCACCCTGCCCTTCAACGAACTCGAGGCACCGCTGGGAGGTCTACGTCAACGGCGGGCGCACGCCGACCGGGATCGATGCAGTCGAGTGGTCGGTACGGGCGGTCGAATTGGGAGCCGGAGAGGTGCTGCTGACGAGCATGGACGCCGACGGCACGCTGGGCGGCTACGATGTGGCGCTGACCCGCGCCGTCGCCGAGGCGGTCCCGGTGCCAGTCATCGCCAGCGGCGGGGCCGGGAGCCTGGAGCACTTTGCCCAGGTGCTCACCGAAGGCCAGGCGGATGCGGCCCTGGCCGCATCCCTGTTTCACGACCGGGTGCTGAGCATCGGCCAGGTGAAGGCGTACCTGGCGGACCAGGGCGTGCCGGTGCGGATGAGCGATGGATAAATGATGAATGACAATGAGCAAATGACAAATTGCAGATTGCAAATTGCAGATTGCAAATTGCAGATAGATATTCGGTTTGATGAGAAGGGGTTGGTGCCGGCGGTGGTGCAGGATATGGACAGCGGCCAGGTGTTGATGGTCGCCTGGATGAACGGGGAGGCGCTCCGGCGCACGCAGGAGACCGGCCAGGCCCACTTCTGGAGCCGCAGCCGGCAGGAGTTGTGGCACAAGGGGGCCACCTCCGGCAACGTCATGCACGTGCGCGAGATCTGGGTGGACTGCGACGCCGACACGCTGCTGGTCAAAGTGGACCCGGCGGGCCCTGCCTGCCACACCGGCGAGCAGAGTTGCTTCTACCGGAGGCTGGCGGAATGAGCGACGTCCTCGACACACTCTTTGCCACGGTGCTCGACCGCCAGGCCAATCCCCGGCCCGGCTCCTACACGGCCCAACTGCTGCGCGCAGGCGAAGACCAGGTCCTCAAGAAAGTCGGCGAGGAGGCGATGGAGGTCATCCTGGCCACCAAGGGACAGGGGAACGATCGGGTCATCTCCGAGGTGGCCGACCTGTTCTACCACGTGCTGGTGCTATTGGCAGCGCGGGGACTGACGCTGGCTGCCGTCGAGGATGAACTGGTGCGGAGACGGCGCTGATTCACCTTCCCGGCATACGCCGTCCGCAATTCACAACTCTCAATGCGGAGGAACCATGGCGATCAAACGATCCTTACTCAGCGTCTACGACAAAACCGGCCTGGTGGATTTTGCACGAGGGCTGGCCGCGCGGGAAGTCGAACTCGTCGCCAGCGGCGGCACCGCCCGCACCCTGCGCGAGGCCGGTCTGGCGGTGTGGGCGGTCAGCGAGGTGACCGGCTCACCAGAGATCCTGGGCGGCAGGGTGAAGACGCTCCACCCGGCCATCCATGGCGGCATCCTCTCCCGCCGCACCCCCGCCGACCGGGATCAACTCGGCGCCCTGGGCTGGGGCGAGATTGACCTGGTCGTCGCCAACCTGTACCCCTTCGAGGAGACGGCGGCCGACCCCGATGCCTCCCTCGAGACGGTCATCGAGCAGATCGACATCGGCGGCGTCGCACTGCTGCGGGCAGCGGCCAAGAATTTCGTCCACGTGACGGCGGTGTGCGACCCCGCCGACTATGCGGCAGTGCTGGCAGAGATCGAGGCCCAGGGGGAGGTCTCGCCGGAGACGCGGCGGCGGCTGGCAGTCAAGGCCTTTGCCCGCACCGCCGCCTACGACGCCGCCATATGGCGCGCAATCTGGCGCTATCTGGCCAGCGGCGAGGACCCGCTGCCCGAACAGTTGGTGCTGGGCCTGGGCAAATTGACCGATCTGCGCTACGGTGAGAATCCCCACCAGCGGGCGGCCCTGTACGCCCGACCCGGGACAACCGGCCCGCTGGGCGGCGAACTGATCCAGGGCAAGCCCCTGTCGTACAACAACCTGCTGGACCTGGACGCCGCCTGGCGAGCAGTTATCGCCTTCGAGCGCCCCACCATCGTCATCGTCAAACATCTCAGCCCCTGCGGCATCGCCTCGGCCGACGCGCTGGCCCAGGCTTTCCCGCCGGCGCTGGCGGGCGACCCGGTCTCGGCCTTTGGCAGCGTCATCGCTGCCAACCGGCGCTTCGACGGCGCGACTGTCCACGCGCTGGGGGACCTGTTCGTCGAGGCCATCGCCGCACCTGCCTTCGCCGACGAGGCCCGGGAAGTACTGGGAGAGCGCAAGGGCTGTCGCCTGGTGGCGTTAGGGCAGGCGCTGCCCGACGAGATCGAGGTGCGCACCATTCGGGGCGGGTTCGTCGTGCAGGAGCACGACCCGGGCGACCAGGCCCAGTGGCGGGTGGTCACCCGCCGCGCGCCCACCGAGGCGGAGATGAAAGCCCTGCGCTTCGCCTGGCGGGCCGTGGCCCACGTTAAGTCCAACGCTATCCTGCTGGCCCGGGGCGAGGCGGCGGTGGGCATCGGCGGTGGGCTGCCCAGCCGGGTAGACGCGGTGCGGTTGGCGGCGGCAAAGGCAGGTGAGCGAGCCCAGGGCGCGGTGATGGCGTCCGACGCTTTTCTCCCCTTCCCCGATGGGGTCGAGGTAGCTGCCGGGGCCGGCGTGACAGCCGTCGTCCAACCCGGCGGCTCGGTACGCGATCGGCAGGTCATCGAAGCCGCCGACCGGTTGGGGCTGGCGATGTGCTTTACCGGCGTGCGCCACTTCCGGCACTGAGCCCAACCCAACGCCTGCACTACCCATCATGCAACCTCCTGCGGTATAATACGTAATATAAATAGCCAGGGCACAGACATGCCCGGGTTGAGTGGAGCACACGTGTGACCAACGAGGCAGACTGGATCAGAATGGCACGGGCGGGTGATCAGTCCGCGTTCGGACGGCTGGTGATGGCTTACCAGACGCCCGTATACAACCTGGCTTACCGGATGCTGGGCAACGCGGCCGAGGCCGAGGAAGCCGCGCAGGAGACGTTCCTGCGGGCCTACACGAATCTGCGCAGTTACGACCCGCAGCGACGCTTCCGCTCCTGGTTGCTGTCCATCGCCTCCCACTACTGCATCGACCGGCTACGCCGGCGGCGGATCACCTGGTTGCCACTGGAGGACGAGATCGCCGTAGCCGGCGACTCGACGAATCGGCTGAGCTCGTCGCAGTCCGAGGTGGCCAAAATCAGTCTCACAAGCGGGAGTCCCAACCCGGAGGCCGTGGTGGCAGAGCGAGAGCGGGAAGCGTACATACAGAGGCTGCTGGCGGGTCTCTCACCCACCGACCGGGCGGCCATCACGCTCCGCTACTGGAACGACTGCTCCTACGAGGAGATCGCCGAGACACTCAACCTGACGGTGAGCGCGGTCAAATCGCGGCTCCACCGCGCCCGGCGTGCGCTGGCAGAGACGATGGAAGGAGAGACGGACTATGCGTTGTGAGCAGGCTGGCGAAATGATGTCGGCGTGGCTGGATGGTCGCCTCGACAGCGCAAAGATCGCGCTCCTGGAAGACCACCTGGCCGGGTGTAGCGCGTGCCAGGCCGAATGGCGCAGGCTGCAGGCGCTTGACCGCCTGCTGATCTCCGCGCCGATGGTACGGCCGCCGGTCCGCCTGCGCGTGCAGGTGATGGCCCGCCTGAGCAGAAGGGACCAGGCGCGCCGGGCAATCATCGGCAGCACAGCACTGGCGCTGGGGACGGTGGCGCTGGCACTGCTTGTGCTGGCACCGGCCCTCCTGGGCCTGCTGGACGTGACGGGCGTCGCACCGGCGCTGATCAGCGGTGGCCCGGCGACCGTCGCCCAGTTGCTGACGTTCACGGGGGCGATGGGGCGTGCGCTGCTGGTGCTGGCAGAGAGGTTCGCCGCTCCCCTGGCCTGCCTGAGCCTGTGCAGCCTGGCGGTGGCCCTGGCGCTCAACCGTTTGTGGGTGGGTGCCGTGCGTCGTGTGCGCGCAGCGCACTGACGCCCGTTTGACAATCATATCGCGTGAGGAGGTTGCAGATGAGACAGATCATGATTTTAGTGGCGGCACTGCTGTTGTTGGGCAGCCAAATGGCGTGTTGCAACATCACGCTGCCGCAACTGCCAGACGTCGAAATCAACGTGCCGACCATCGAAGTCGGAGACGTGCAGGACGAGAGGGAAGCGATCCCCCTGTCGGGAGCCGAATCGGCCACCGTCGAAGTCGTGTTCGGCGCGGGCAAACTGAAGATCGAGGCCGGGACCTCTGATCAACTCTTCTCCGGTCGCTTTCGCTACAACGTCGAGCGCTGGGCACCGGAGGTGGCCTACGATGGCGACGTCCTGACCATCGAGCAGGGAGGCACCGAGGAAGATTGGGGCATTCCCACCGGAAACGTCCGCAACGAGTGGGAACTCGAGTTTTCCCCCGAGATACCACTCGAGATGGACCTCAAGGTCGGGGCCGGTGACGGAGAGTTGGACTTGACCGGGCTGCAACTCGCAGGACTCGACCTGGACGTGGGCGCGGGCGATTTTGAGGTGCGCTTCGACGAGACGAACGAGGCCGACATGCGCCATCTCACGCTGGATGCCGGTGCCTCCAGGCTTGAGGTGATCGGGATCGGCCACGCCGGCCCAGAGCAGGTGAACGTGCAGGGTGGCGTAGGCGACATGACGCTGGACTTAACCGGGGCCTGGCCAGGCTCAGCCGACGTAAAGATCACGACTGGCGTCGGTTCGGTCACGCTGCGCCTGCCTGACGACGTGGGCGTGCGGGTTGAGACGGAGGGCGGGCTGACGAGCGTGGATGCATCCGGCCTGCGGCGCACAGGCGATGCCTACGTCAACGACGCTTTTGGCGAGGCAAATACGGAACTGCGGATCCAGATCACCACGGGCGTCGGCAGCATACGACTGATCGAGGTATCCAACGACTAGGCACCACCCACGGAGGTGACACAATGAGACGATGGTTGATCGGACTGATCGTACTGTCGATTGGGGCGCTGCTGCTCCCGGCCACGCCAGCGCTGGCGGATGGGGACCCGCCAGATGACGACGGCGTCTTCATCTGGAACGAGGACTACACGCTGGAGGAGGGCAAGCGGTTGGACGGCGACCTGATCGTCTTTAACGGCGACGTGACGCTGGAGGCCGGGAGCCGCGTGGAAGGTTCCGTCATCACCTGGAACGGGAGCGCCAAGGTGGAGGGCACTGTCGAGCGCGACCTGGTCGTCTCTGGCGGGGACATCGTGTTGGGCGACGGCGCCCGGGTGGCGGGGGACGTCGTATGCAGTTGGAACTGTGACCTCGAGCAGAAACCCGGAGCTCGTGTGGGCGGTGGGATCATCGAGGGCGTACCCCTGCGTGGCCTCCAACTTGACCGCGTGCGCGGTGTCCTACAGATACCACCCCTGCCCAAGATATGGGACTCTGGCCCCGGACGGGTGTTGAACTGGATGCTCAGGGCCATACGCAGCCTGGTCGCAATCATGGTAGTCGCGGCTGTAGCAGGGCTGGTGGCACTGATCTGGCCGCAGCAGACGGCGCAGGTTGGGCAAACTGTGGTCGAAGCGCCGTTACCCAGCCTGGGGATCGGGTTGCTGACAGTTGTCGCCGGAACGGCGCTCATCGTCGCGCTGGCGATCACCATCTGCCTGTCGCCTGTCGCGATATTGGCCGCACTCGCGCTGAGCGCCGCCGGGCTGTTCGGCTGGATCGCCGTCGGCGGTGTGGTCGGGGAGCGACTGCTGCGAGCGCTCAACGCCCGCGAGATCGCGCCGCTGTGGGCGGCCGGGCTGGGGGCGCTGCTCATCACGCTGATCGGCACAGGGTTGAGTTCCGCCTTCTGCCTGGCACCGCTGGGCTGGCTCATGATCTTTGCGCTGGGGTGTATCGGGCTGGGCGCGGTGGTACTGACCCGCTTCGGCACGACGGCCTACGTCCCTGCCGCCAGCCCAGGGAGTGGCCCTTCCGGCTCCACCCCGCCGGTGCCGGTCGCAGCGCCCGAGTCGCCTGAACCTCCCGAGCCGTCGGAGGGGGAAGGTACAGGCGACTAGACATCAGCATGTGACCCCGTGCGATCGAGAGCCGGGGAGGCCCGCCAGGGGCCTTCCCGGCCTTGCTTCCCGGTGCCCGAATCCCCCCTCACTCTCCCAGCCCGGCGTGCTTTGGCGGCGACACCCTCCCTGGTTTCAGTCTTTTTCTAGGCATTCGCGAACGGACCTATCATTGACCAATCAAGATGCAGCGAAAGATGGTGCCCACCGTGCCAGCGAGGACGACGACGAGCACTCCATGATTTGACAGCCGCCAAAAGGTGAAGTATAAGATGGTGCGGAGCTAACCGATGAAAACCGCCCATCTTGCCCTTCTATCGTTGCTGGTACTCACACTGGCGGCCTGCGAGCTACAGCCTCAGCCAACCCCAGAAGCTGTCCCCGGTACGCCAGCGCGGCCCACTCCAGAAAGCGCCCTGCCTGGACAGGAGGCAAGCCCGCTACCTGAACCAGACGCGAGCCCGCTGCCCGAACCGGGGATGAGCCTCACCTCGCCCTTGCCATCTCCTCCGACGCCAGCCCTGACCGCTGCCGTGGTCCATCTGGCTGCTGAACTCGACATCTCGTCAGAGGAAGTGACTGTCCTCTCCTCCGAACGTGTCGAGTGGCCTGATGCCAGTCTGGGCTGTCCCCAGCCAGGGATGGTGTACGCCCAGGTCGTCACGCCCGGTTACCTGTTTCTGCTAGAGGCCGCAGGCGATCAATACGAGGTCCACACCGACCTGACGGAACAGAGCGTCGTCATCTGCCACCCCTCCTCCGGGGACCTGAGCGACCCGGAGGCCGCCTTCCAGGTCCTCCTGGCCCGTCTGATGCAGACAGCCCTCGGCTTCGGACTGGACCAGCAGGGGGAATGGGTGCCGCAGGACATCACGAAGGCAGCGGTCGTGGGCATCTCCACCTGGGCCTGGCGGAGCGGGGAGTGGACGCTGGAGATGACCTTCCCGGCGGTACCGCAGCCGGCCTACGAAAGTGTCCTGTTCCACCAGCGGGCTGGCACGGTCTGGCGCGGCACGCTCGAGGCCGATGGCCGGGTGACTCCGCTCTATGAGCCACTCGCCCTCTCATTCGACGTGAAGCCGTGCGACGAAACGGTGCCGCCTGACGCCTTGAACGACCGGGCGGGGATGGAGATCTCTGTCCGGGATGGAGCCGTGCACATCGAGCAGCACGTATCGACCGTCTGCTGCGCGGAACTGGCGCTGGCGGCCGGGCGGGATGGAGATGTCATCAGAGTAATCGAGACCAACGTAGGCCAGGTATGCCGCTGCATGTGCGGCTACCCGGTGACAGCGGACCTGACTGGGCTGCCCGCCGGCACGTACACCGTCGAGGTCTGGGGGGTGCAGCACTATAGCGTGCACCCGCTGGAGATGCGGGGCAGTGGGGAGGTGACGATCCCGTAACGCTTGTCCAAAACCCCCTTTCCTGCTATCATACCGCCCATGCCCGCGTCCAGAACAGCACCCACCTCTCCAGGCGACGACCCGCTCATCCTGATCACCAACGACGACGGCATCACCTCCCCCGGGCTGCGGGCGGCGGTGCAGGCCGCGCTGCCGCTGGGGGACGTCCTCGTCGTCGCGCCCGACCGGCAGTGGTCGGGCGCCGGGCGGAGCATGCCGTTGGGGCCGGAAGGGCGTGTCTGGCGCCATCCCCAGGAAATAGGCGGGCAGCCGGTCACGGCCTACCGGGTGGACGATTCCCCGGCCCTGGTCGTGGTCCACGCCGTGCTCGAGCTGGCCCCTCGCCGGCCGGCGCTCGTCATCTCCGGTATCAACTATGGCGAGAACCTGGGGTCCGACATCACCGTCTCCGGCACCGTCGGCGCGGCGCTACAAGCGGCGGCCATGGGCATCCCCGCGTTGGCTGCCTCGCTCCAGACGCCCAAAGAGACGCACGCCAACCCATCCGAAAGCGTCGACTTTGCCGCTGCAGTCCACTTCACCCGCCTGTTCGCCCAACACTTGCTCACCACTCCCCTCCCGTTCGACACGGACCTGCTCAAACTGGACGTGCCGTCCGACGCCACGCCGGAGACCCCCTGGCGGCTGACCCGCGTCTCGCGCCACGCCTACTTTGTCTCTGCACCGCCGCAACGGCGTGGCCTGGCGGAGCCGGGGACAATCGACTACGAGCCGCTGGCCCACCCCGAGCACGCCGAGCCCGATTCCGACATCTACGCGCTGGCGGTGGATCGCGTCGTCTCCATCGCGCCTGTGAGCGTCGACCTGACCTCCCGGGTCGACCGGGGGGAGATGGAGGCGCTGCTGCGCGGCCCACTGGTACTTTGACCCGCTGGTGCGGTGTGTTATAATGCGTGGGACGTAATGCGTAATGCGTGAAGCGTCGTTGAGCTTTGCGCGTTACGTTTCACGCATTGCTTGTCACTCATTTCCCTTCACGAGTCACAAACCAGATGGACATAACCAATCCAACGTTAGATCTTTCAATCGTGCTTCCGGTCTACAACGAGGCCGGGTCCCTGTCCAGCCTGATCCCCGAACTGACGGCCGCGCTCCGGCAACTCGGGCGCAGTTACGAGATCATCGCCGTGGACGACGGCAGTTCTGACGATAGCGTGGCCGTCCTCCGCCGGTTACAGGAGGATGAGCCTTGCTTGCGCATCGTCCAGTTCCGCCGCAACTTTGGCCAGACCGCCGCCTTCACCGCCGGCTTTGACTACGCCCGAGGTGAGATCATCGTCACGATGGACGCCGACGGCCAGCAGGACCCGGCCGACATTCGACGCCTGCTGGAGGTGATGGAGGAAGGGGACTATGACCTGGTCAGCGGGTGGCGGCAGGATCGCAAGGAGCCCTTTCTGACCCGCAAGCTGCCCTCAAAGATCGCCAACTGGCTCATTGCCAACGCCAGCGATGTCCATCTGCACGACCGGGGCTGCTCGCTGAAGGCACTTCGCCGTGACCTGGTCAAGCAGATGCACCTCTACGGCGAACTGCATCGCTTCATACCGGAGGTCGCCAGCCTGATCGGCGTGCGCGTGGCCGAGGTGCCGGTCAGCGACCGCCCACGCAAGGCCGGCAAGTCCAAGTACGGCGCGCTCTCCCGCACGCCCCGCGTCATCCTCGACCTGCTCACCGTCTCCTTCCTGCTCAGTTACTCCAACCGCCCGATGCAGCTCTTTGGCACGGTGGGCCTGGCGAGCAGCGGGATAGGCGGGCTGATCCTGGTATACCTGGCGGGCGCTAAGGCCATCAACGGCCTGCTCTATGGCGAGGAGGGGTTCCGTGCCTTCCGCATCGGTACGAACCCGTGGACGATGCTGGCCGTGTTGTTGACCGTGCTGGGCATCCAGTTCCTGATGATGGGGCTACTGGGCGAGATCCTCACCCGCACCTACCACGAAGCGCAGGGGAAACCCATCTATGCCGTCCGCCAGGTGCTGGAAGCCCCTCAACTCCCACACGCCGTGGGAGGTGCAATGACAGCCGACCAAGCCCTCCACGTAGTGGGGGGTACGGTGACAGTTGACCAAGCCCCCCACGTAGTGGGGGGTACAGTGACAGCTAACCCAGACGTCGACCAGGAGCACACATGAGCCGCGTTCTAGTCATAGGGATCGACGGCGGGACCTTCGACCTGGTCCAACCCTGGGCGGAGGCGGGGGATCTGCCCAACCTGGCCCGGCTGATGGCCGAGGGCGTCCACGGCCTGCTGGAATCCACGCTGCCGCCGGTCACATCGCCGGCCTGGCCCACCTTCGCCACCGGCAGGAATCCCGGCAAGCACGGCGTGTTCGACTTCATCCGGCCGACGGGCGGCCAGTTTGAGCTGGTCAACGCCACCTCCATCCGCGCCCCGACGCTGTGGCACATCCTCTCCGAGGCAGGGCAGCAGGTCGGCGTGATGAACGTCCCCGTCACCTACCCGCCTGCCCGGGTCAACGGATTCATCATCTCCGGGATGCTCTCACCCGTGGGCGGCGAAATCACGTATCCGGCCCACCTGCTCGACCGGTATAGCGGAAAGCTAAAGCCCTACCGCATCGCCCCTCACGTCCAGTACAAGCCGGGCAACGAGGCAGAGTTCACAGCCGACCTCCTCGACCTGGTCGAGCGCCGGGGGGCATACGCGCTGCAACTGATGACCGACCACCCCTACGAATTTCTGATGTTCCACTTTCTGTCGACTGACACGATGCAGCACGCCTTCTGGAAATTCGTGGACCCCACCCATCCCCGCTACGACCCCAAGGCCGCGGCTCGCTTCGGTCCTGCGGTCAAGCAGCTCTACCAGCGCATCGACGGCTTCGTCGGCCAGATGCTCGACCGCGTCACCGACGACACCACGGTCATCGTGATGTCCGATCACGGCTTCGGCCCGCTGCACTATGTCGTCAACCTGAACCTGTTCCTGCTGGAGCACGGCCTGCTGCAACTGAAGCACGGAGCGTGGACGCGGCTCAAGGCCGGCCTCTTCCGCGCCGGCCTTACGCCAGCGTCCTTCTGGCACCTGATCGAGCGCGCGGGCCTGCAGAACTATGTCTGGCAGGTCTCCAAGTCCACCCGCAACAAGGTCGTGGGCAAGTTCCTGTCCTTTGACGACGTCGATTGGTCGCGCACGCTCGCCTACTCCATCGGCCACGTCGGCCAGATCTATGTCAACCTGAGGGGACGCGAGCCGCATGGCATCGTCGAGCCAGGCGCGGAGTACGAGGCCGCCCGACAGCAGGTGGTCGACGCGTTGCAAGACCTGTGTCATCCGGTGACCGGGCAACCACTGGTGGACCAGGTGATCCCCGGCGATCAGGTCGTCCACGGCCCCTACGCCGGCCGCAGCCCGGACCTGCACGTCGTCCTGGACGGGTACCGGGCCATCGCCTTTCCCCTCTTCGCCACCGACGGCCGCATCGTCACCCGCCAGATCCGCGGTGACTCCGGATGTCACCGGCGGTACGGCATCTTTATCGCCCGGGGGCCAGAGGTCCGGCCGGGCGATACGGTGGAAGGCGCCCGCATCCTCGATCTGGCGCCGACCATTCTACACCTGATGGGGCTGCCGGTGCCGGATGACATGGACGGGCGCGTGCTGACTGAAGCGCTGTCCACCTCTCGCCCTGTCGAGCGCCGATCGGCCAGCCTGGCGGCTGAGGAGGCCAGGGCTGGCCTCTCGGCGGAGGAGACGGCCGAGGTGGAGGACCGCCTCCGTGCCCTCGGCTATCTGGGATGATGACCGCGTCCAAACCCGAAGGCCCAAAGCCCAATTTACAGATTGGTCATTGGTCATTGGTCATTGGGATTTTCGGAGCGGCTTTCTTGCTGCGCCTCTTGCCCATCGGCCGCTACGTGACGCCCGACGAGCCAGCCTGGGTCTACCGGGCGATCCGCTTTGCCGACGGGCTGGCAGCCCGCGACTGGACAGCGCTCCCCTCCACAGGCCATCCAGGCGTGACGACGATGTGGCTGGGGGCCGCAGGGGTGACCGCGCAGCGGCTGCTGGATCCCTCCGGCAGCGCTGCGCACCTGGACTGGGTCCGCCGCCTGGCCTGGCTGGCCCCGGAGAACGGGGAGGCCTTCCGCCACCTGGCTTTCTTCCTCCCGTGGGGCCGCGTCGCCGTCGCGCTGGTCACCACGCTGGGCCTGGTCGTCCTCTACCCGCTGCTCGGGCGTCTTTTCGACCGGCGCGTGGCGCTGTTGACCGTCGGCCTGCTGGCCTTCGACCCCTTTGTCATCGGCCATTCCTGTCTCCTCCACACCGATGCGCTGCTGGCGACATTCAGCCTACTCGCGCTGGCGACCGCGCTCTGCGGGCTGCGGGAACCGCGCCGCGCAGCCTGGCCGGCCCTCTCGGGCGTTTTCACCGGCCTGGCCCTGTTGACCAAGACCCCGGCCATCATCCTCCTTCCCTGCATCCTCCTCCTCCAGGCCATCGCCCTCCTCTCCCCCCATTCCCCATTCTCCACTCTCCATTCTCCATTCTCCATTCTCCATTCTCAATCGCGCACTCACGAACCGCCCTCCACTTCCCACAATTGGTCATTGGTCATTGGTCATTGGTCATTGGTCATTATTCATTGGTCATTATTCATCTGCTCCACCCTCGTCACCTGCTTCGCCCTCTATCCCGCACTGTGGGCCAACCTGGCCGGCACATTGCGCACACTCTCAGCCTTCGCCGGAAGACACGTCGAGATGGTGCAGCGACCGATCTTTTTCGCCGGCCGGATGACGTACGACCCTGGCCCTGCTTTCTACCCCACCGTCTTCCTCTTCCGCATCTCGCCCGTCGTCCTGGTTGGGCTCGTCGTCGGCCTGGTCACGCTGCGCCGGTTGCCCCCCGACCGTCGCTTCGCCTACCTCCTGTCCGTCGTCTTCGCCGTCGGCTTCGGCGCGCTGATGAGCCTGGGGGCCAAGAAACACGATCGCTACCTGCTGCCCGCCTTCCCGCCGCTCACGCTGGCCGCTGCTCTAGGGATTGGTACACTGGTAGATGGGTATCGCGGTAAATCGGTATACTCCGCCGACCACCCATCTACCCATCTACCCATCTACCACTTTGCCATCATCGTGCTCCAGGCTCTTGTCGCGCTTGCGTTCACCCCCTATCCCCTCACCGCCTTCAACCCGCTCGCCGGCGGGCCATGGGTCGCCGCCCGGGTGCTCCCCGTCGACTGGGGAGAGGGCATGGGCGCGGCCGCCCGCTGGCTGAACAGCCTGCCCGACGCCGGGCGGCTTACCGTCGCGGCCGTCTCTGTGCCATCCTTCGCCCCCATCTTTGACGGTCGCACGCTCCCGCTCGACCAGGCCACTTTGGCTGACTACCTCGTCCGCCCGCTCACCCACACCTCCACATCCCCACACCCAATCGCCCACACCGCCACCCTCAGCTTCCTCGACCGCGCTGTCGTCCTGACCAACACGGCCTCCGTCGAGCAAGCCGCCTACCTGGCTGCCCGCGCCGGACCTGACGACCTGATCCTGCTCGACGCCGACGGTCCACTCCTGCGGTCCTACTCCGGCCCGGGTACACTCGTCTCCATGGCCGACCTGCCCGACCGCGCGGTCATCACCGCCCGGCTGCGTGAACTGGGCGCCGGCCATCCGAACCTCTGGCTCGTCGCCGACCCGGCCGCCGCTCCCATCACCGCCAAGCACCTGCGCCAGGGCGTGGAAGCCATCGCCACTCCCGTCCATACCACCACCGTCGCATCCACCATCATCTCCCAATTTTCAAATCTCAAATCTCAAATCTCAAATCTCAAATCCCGGGCCGCGATTTTTGGCGACAATCTCGTGCTCGTCGATGCTCTATTGCCAGCCGCACCCGTGGATGTCCCCTTCCCCGTCTTCCTGCGCTGGCAGGTCGTGGGTCCGACGGCCACAGACCTGAACGCCTCGCTCACGCTGCGGGACGAGGCCGGCCACCTGTGGGGCGAGGTGGGACAACTGGTGC
>DATKTN010000186.1:0-3916 GCA_035531135.1 Anaerolineae bacterium | reverse complement strand
CCCAGGTAGCTGAAGACTTCGAGCAGGGATGGGTTCCCGTTGTAGCCAAAGAGCGCTATGAGGAACGTCCCCACTGGTCCACGCTCGTCCAGGATATGGTTTACGTCCCACACGTGCTCTACAAAAGTGGGCAGGAGCGCCGCTTCCTGGAGTTCGTGCACGCCGTGCGCCACCAGTCCGGCGGCAAAGACGATCAGCAGGACGCTCGTCGCGCGGAAAAAGGCGCGCACGTCGAGCCGCTTGCCCGCGGCGAACATCAGCCAGCCTAACACCACGGCGGCAATCAGCCCCAGCGCGCCGCCGACCAGCGTTTGAGCCGGTGTCGCGCTGAAGGCAGCGGCCGTCAGGAAGAGCACCGTCTCGATCCCTTCCCGCACGACGGCCACGAAGGCCAGGCTGAACAGAGCCCACGCGCTGCCGGCAGCCGTGGCCCGGCGCACGTCCAACTCTAGCTCCGTCTGGATCTGCCGGCCCTGGCGCTGCATCCAAAAGATCATCCAGGTCAGCACACCTGCGGCCAGCAGCATCGCGACTCCCTCAAAGATCGCCTCGCCTCGTCCCTCGAAGGCCACCCCCAGCGCGTCGAGCGCCAGCCCGGCGGCGACGCTGGCGACGACGGCCGCCAGCACCCCGGCCCACACCGGCCCACTGCGATCCCGGTGTCCCAATTTGCGCAGCACACCCAACACGATGCCGACGATTAACGCGGCTTCCAAACCTTCACGTAACGTGATCAATGCAGAAGCGACCATCATCTTCCTCCTACGCTGGTTTACCGTCCCAACAACTCATAGCCGGCCGCTTCCCAGGCCCGCATGCCGCCATCCACTTCCACAACATCCGTGTAACCCAACGAGGCCAACACCTCGGCTGCCGTCGTGCTCATGGAGCCACTGCGGCAGTACAAGACAATGGGGGCGTCCTTGGCCGGTAACTCGTCCAGGTGGTCCGCAATCTCGTCAAAGGGAATGAACAGGTCGGTCTGAGGAATCTCCCCGTCATAAGGGATATGGACGTTCACCAGGGTGAAATCTTTGTCCTCAAGCATCCCTGCCAGTTGTTCCACGGTGACGTCGACGTAGCCGTCAGCGTTTTTCGAGGGCAAGGCCGGCTCCGACGACGGTGTCGCAGACGGGACCGGGGCACAGGCCGCCAGGAGCAGCACTAACACAGCGAGAGCCGCTGCCGGTAACCATGTTCTTTTTCCAATCATCGTTCCATCTCCTTTTCTTATTCTCCCAGCTATCACCCCAGTTTACCACACACAGAGACCAGATCGGAGCGCCGTTTGACCCGGTACCACCCCGCCATTTGGCCTGTTGACAGATTCCCTGGGCACCGGCCTGTCAAGACCGTTCACTCCTCACTCCGCTTACCCGGGACGATGTAGACGACCCTCCTGTATGGCTTTATCTGCTCTCCAACCTGCTCCTTCAGGATGTTCCCAGAGACGTGCATCAACGTGTCATTGTAATCCGGGTCCACGCCCATACTGGCCAGGCAGGGGTAATGATGATGAAGCAACCCCGCCTGCTGCTCCGCGTCGTCCACCACAACCCCGACCAGGCCCTGCGCTACGTGGCGGGCGCAGCCGCAGCATGCATCCCGGGCCACCTCCACCTCGACGATGGTGCGTGTCCCGGCATCCACGTCGATGCGGAACTCGGGCCGGCCAAACGAGCGAGCGAACTCGGCGATCAGCGGGTCGTCGTACTCGGCCCGGTGCCGCCGGACGTTGTAGTGGGTCTCGGTCAGCGAGCAGAAAGGCTTGGGGGTGACGCAGGCGACGCCCATCTCCGCCAGCCACCCCCGCAGTTGCCGGGCCAGCCCCCGAGGCAGCCACTCCTCCCGGTCGACCGGTGCGATGACGGCTTTCGCCCCGGTCATCCGCGCCACGTCGGGGATCAGCTCCGCCACGCCCCGGTGCTCGCCGCAGGCCAGGATCAGGTCGGCGGGGGGAAGTGATTCGGGCAGGTAGTCCTCCGGGTAGTCGATCACGGGAGGCAGGATCGCGGGCGCTCGCCACACCTCGATCCGCCAGTCAGCCGGCCCGTGCTTGCGGACGTTGTCGACGTGCCGCTGGCCGTACTCGCCGGTGATGATCGCCAGTATGCGCATACGTCTCACTCCTCTTCTTCGTCCAGCAGCAATTCCCGTTTTAGCATTTTCGTCACGTGGTATAGCTTTGTAGTGGCGACTTCAGTCGCTGGTTACGCAGAAAGAACGACTGAAGTCGTTACTACGAACTCCATAACGGGAATTGCTGTTCGTCCAGCAACCGCTGTGTGCGTAATGCGTAAAGGGTCCGTCTCTTCAGGCTGTGCGTTGCGCAGTCACGACGAGGTTGGGGCTGCGGACGGGGTCGAAAGATGCGCCTTGCGTGTCTCCCCAGCAGGTGACCTCTCCAAGACCAGCCGGGCTCAGTGCCGCGATCAGCTCCCTCCGGCGCAGGGGCCACAGCCGCGTGGTCGAGACCTGCTGTCTCCAGGCGCCCGATCCCTCCCGTCGCAGTGTCACCAGGTTGAAGGTCAACGTCCCGTCTGACTCGAAGTCGTAGAAGCGCAGGAACAGCCACTCCACGTTCCCTTCCTGGTGGGCCTGAGGCTCCATCCACCGCTCGCCACGGGACAGCACCGCGTCGAAATTGCGGTTCTGGATCAGCACGAGGCCCCCGGGCCGCAGGCAGGCGGCAAAGTCAGCCAGCGCCGCCGCCAGGTCGGCCGGCGCCAGCAGGTGGGGCAGCGAGTTGCCCAGGCAGAGCAGGGCATCAAAGCCGGTGCCGACCTGCGCGTTCAGTTCCCCGAAACCGGCCACCTCGAACGGCACGTCCACCCCCGCAGCGGCCGCGTTGGCCCGCGCTCGCGCGATCATCCCGGGGCTCAGGTCGGCCCCTACGGCCGCGTATCCCCGCCGGGCCAGCGCCAGTGCGTGCATCCCCGTGCCGCAGGCGGCGTCCAGCACGCGGCGGGCGCCCACCGCGCGCAACTGGTGCTCGATGAAGGGGAGTTCCGCCGCCAGCCGGCCCGGCCAGTCCACGAAGCGGTCATAGTCCGAGCTGAAATCGTCGTACATCAGGCCATCCCGCTTAACCGTGAATCAGCGCCGGCAGGCAGCGGGTGCAGACCCACAGGCTCTGGCCAGCCTTGCGACAGGGGATCAACACCCGGCTGTCCTCGCCCCGCCCGCAGACGTGGCAAGTCTGCTCGATGTAGGTCCTGGCACGTCCTGCCACGTTCGCCTCAGCCGCGGGCTCATCGAAGGGCACGGCCTCCCGCGCCTCGATGCTCAGTGCGCCGGTGGGACAGACGCCCAGGCAAAAGCCAGCGCCGTCACACAACTCCTCGCGCACCACCCGCGCCTTGCCGTCGACCAGGACGATAGCGCCCTCGGCGCACGGCGCCACGCAGGCGCCACAGCCGTTGCAGAGTTCCGCGTCGATGCGCACGATCTGTCGAATCGCCATACTCGCTCCTTTTTCACACAGTTCTTGTTTCACTGTTCTTAATCCCCCAGACGATTTCGAAGGCACACGTGATGGCCTGCTGGGGACAGATAGCTTCGCAGCGGACACAGTAGGTGCAGTCCTTCGCCCGGGCGATGAACGGTCCCTCTGGTCCCATCTCCACGGCACCGGTGGGGCAGCGTTGGACGCAGACGCCGCACCGGTTGCACAGCAGCACGTTGATCTCGGGTAATGCCCAGTCATCCATAAGCAAAACTGCCGCCTTTCTGCCACCAGCATAGCAGAAAGACGGCCGCTTGTCTACGACAAAAGTCGCATTCGATCAGCGCTGCGCCTCGGCCTCCAGCCCATCCCGATCGAGGAGGACGATACGCTGCCGTTCTACGCGCACCAGCCCCGCGTCGGCAAAGGCCCGCAGCGTGCGCCCCACCATATCCCGCACCGTGCCCAGGT
>DATKTN010000185.1:0-5775 GCA_035531135.1 Anaerolineae bacterium | reverse complement strand
GCCTCCTCGACGGGCCCTTCGCCGGTGATGACGCCGGCGAGGGCTCCCAGCGGAACCTCGATGAACATGGGCCGCCGGGTGTTCTCGGTCACCTGCTCCAGCGGGACCCCCTCCTCGCGGAACATCCGCTTGATCAGGTTGGTGCAGGTCTTGCCGCCACAGGCCCCCATCCCAGCCCGCGTCACGGCCTTGATGTGGTTCATGTCCCGCACGCCGGAGCGTATGAGCGCCCGGATCTCCCCTGCCGTCACCCGCTCGCAGCGGCAGATGATCTCGTCGTCGGCGATGCGCGCCACGTACTGCGCCATCGACGTGGACGCCCAGGGCTCCTGCACGCGGATGCCGGCGATGCGCCTGGCGATATCTCGGGGAGCCCGCACCCGCACGAGCAGCGCCCGGTCGGCGAACTTGGGTGTCCGGACCTTGACGACCTCCACGTTGCCCAGGACCGCCCCCTCCGTGTCCAGCACCGTCACCGCGTCTCCCTCGTGGAGGGTCTCGGCCGGGAACTCGTAGGGGACCGTCACCGTCGGGTGCTCGGGATCCTTGCGGTAGTCGACGAGTGTGATCGCCAGCCCCGGGCAGATCGCGACGCACTGCTCGCAGCCGATGCAGTCCTCCCCCACGTACTCGGGCAGCGCCCGGATGTCATCGCCCTCGATGACGATACAGCCCTGGGGGCAGATGGAGGTGCAGGGATTGCAGGGGATCTCCTGCGCGCAATGGAGGATCGGGAAGACCCCTTCCTGGACCTCCGGGATGTCCTCGGTGACGACGGCGCCGGGGCGGGATTTGAGCACCTCGGCGGTGCGATGCCACTCGGGCGGCACCTCCCCCACGTCCCGGCCCAGGCTGCGGGCGATCTCGAGCCCCCGGATGCGGCCGGTGAACATCGCCGCCGAGGCCTCGGCGATCTCCTCGGCGTCCCCCGCCGCGTAGACCGGCAGGCCGAACTCTTGCGCCTTGTGCGTGAACTCGTCGACCGGGTCCAGCCCGACGGCGACCAGGACCGTGTCGCAGGCGAACGTCTTCTCGGTGCCTGGGATGGGCCGCCAGTTGCCGTCAATCTGCGCGATGGTGATCGACTCGACCTCGTGCTCGCCGTTGGCGCTGAGGACGGTGTGAGAGGTATAAATGGGGACGCCCAGGCGGGCCACTTTGTCCTTGTGTACCTTGTAGCCGGAGCACTCGGGCAGCGCCTCGCACAGGCCGGCGACCTGGATGCCGGCCTGGAGCGCGTGATAGGAGGCGATCAGGCCCACGTTCCCCCCGCCGACGGTGAACAGCCGCTCGGTTGGCCGCACCAGGTCCCGGTTGGCCAGCGTCTGGAAGGCGCCCGCGCCATAGACCCCGGGCAGCGTGTTTCCCCTGAAGGCCAGCGATTTTTCCCGCGCGCCGGTGGCGACCAGCAGGACGTGGGGTTGAACGACGACGTAGCGCTCTTCCCGCAACACGCCGACCTTGCGGTCGGAGAAGACGGCCAGCGCCGTCGTGTTGGGCCACACCTGGACGTTCTCGAACTGGTGTACCTCCTGCTCCAGTTTCGTCGCGATGTCGGTCCCGCGCGTCCCAGCGTAGCAGGCATCGATGGAGCCAAAGAACTTGTGGGTCTGGAGGACCAGCTTGCCGCCCCACCGGTGCTTGTCGTCGACGACGAGCGTGCGCACGCCGGCCTTGCCCAACTCGATCGCCGCCGAGAGCCCGGCTGGCCCACCACCGATGACCAGGCACTCCACCTCGACCGTCTGGATGGTCCGCATCTCGGGTACAGTGTGGGCGTCGGGCAGGACCGGTTTCCCGTCCAGTGGCTCGACCCGTAGCCCGGGTTGCACCGGAACCATGCACGCCTTGACGGGCAGACCATCGGCCATCACCAGGCACTGGGCACACTGGCCGTTGGCGCAAAAGATGCCCTGGGGCGCGCCGTCCTTGTGGTGATGTCCAAAGACGCGCACGCCGTTAGCAAAAAGGGCCGAGGCGATGGTCTCACCCGCGTGGGCGCGCATCGTCTGGCCCTGCCAGTAGAACTCGAACCCCGGTCGCTCCGGGACCGGGAGGATGGGATGTTTACGAATGCGGTGATCCGTCACTCAGCACCTCCGTGCCCACGAATGCTTGCTTCACGACCTTCATATGATACGATACGGACCGGGGGGTGGCAAGTGTCATTTCTCACCAAACTGACCAGGCACCTGTCAGTATGTACCTGCGCGCTCACATTTCCCCTCCACCGCGATTTGGAGTACAATCCCATCAGGAACCCCCACGTCCGAAAACCCGAGATCATGGGGCTTCTCCGAGAGTCGATGACCGAAATCCAGTTTACGCACGATACTTTCCTTTCCCCTTTTACCTGGCGTTACGGATCCGAGGAGATGCGGGCGATCTGGAGCGAACTGCACAAGCGGCGACTCTGGCGTCGCGTGTGGGTCGCGCTGGCCGCTGCACAACACCAGGCTGGCCTGGTCACGGCCAGGCAACTGGCCGACCTGCGGGCGCATCAGGAGGACGTGGACCTAGCCCGCGCCGCCGAGATCGAGGCCGAGATCCACCACGACCTGATGGCCGAAATCCGCGCCTTCGCCGAACAATGTGCCGTCGGCGGGCCGATCATCCACCTGGGGGCCACGAGCGAGGACGTGAAGGACAACGCCGACGTGTTGCGTATCCGCGAATCGCTCGGCTTGTTGGTCGAGCAGTTGCGTGCGCTCCTGGCCGCCCTGGCTGACCGCATCGAGGCCCGCGCCGACCAGGCGTGCATGGCCTTCACCCACCTCCAGCCCGCCGAGCCCACGACTGTCGGCTACCGGTTGGCGGTCTACGGCCAGGACCTGCTGGAGGACGTGCACGAACTCTGCCGGGTGCGGGAGCACATCCTGGGCAAAGGGATCAAAGGCGCGGTGGGCACGAGTGCTGCGTACGCCCAACTGCTCCAGGGCACCGGGATGGCGCCCGCCGAGCTGGAGGCCCGCGTCATGGCGGCGCTGGGGCTGGAAGCCTTTCCCGTCGCTACGCAGGTCTACCCGCGCAAACAGGACTATCGCGTGCTGACGGTGTTGGCGGGGCTGGCGGCCTCCCTATACCGGTTCGCTTTTGACCTGCGGGTGCTGCAGTCGCCGCCTATCGGGGAGTGGAGCGAACCCTTCGGCGCGCAGCAGGTGGGCTCGTCGGCGATGCCCTTCAAGCGCAATCCCGTCAACGCGGAGACCATGGACAGCCTGGCACGCTACGTCGCCGCGCTGCCCCGCGTGGCCTGGGACAACGCTGCCCACAGCCTGCTGGAGCGCACGCTCGACGATTCGGCCAACCGACGCCTCATTCTGCCGGGTGCGTTCCTGGCGAGCGAGGAGCTCTTACGCCGCGCCCACCGCATCTTGCGTGACCTGAACATCTACGAGGTGGCCATTGCCCGCAACCTGCACACCTATGGCACCTTCGCCGCCACGGAGCGGTTGCTGATGGAGCTGGCGCGGGCCGGGGCCGACCGCCAGGCGATGCACGAGGTGATCCGGGGGCACGCGATGGCCGCCTGGGACGTGGTGCAAAAAGGAGGCCCCAACCCGCTGGCCGACCGCCTGGCCGCCGACGTGGAGGTGCTGCGCTACCTGCCCGCCGAACGCGTGCGGGCGTTGCTCGATGCGTCCGGTCATATCGGCGACGCGCCGGAGCGGGCGCGCCAGGTGGCGGCCGCGATACGTGAACGGGTTGGGGAAACGGTCGGTTTGCTCACTTCGCCGTGATGGTGTACAATTAGCTACCGTAGGCGGGCGAAGGGACTTACATGGAGAGCGTACTGCTTGCCACTTACCAGAGGGACATCACGCGCCACTATGAGCTGGCCCAGGCGCACGGCGCGGGGCTGGAACTCCAGGTCTATGGCTACGACACGGATCTGCTGGATCACGGGTGGCGCAAAGTGCTGGACCAGCACAAGGCGCTGCTGAGGGATTTTGAAGGCGAACTCGCCATTCACGGTGCTTTTTTGGACATGTCTCCGGCGAGCGCGGACCAGCGCGTCGTGGCGCTGACCCGCGAGCGCTTCATGCTGGACCTCGACATCGCCGCCGAACTGGGCGCACGCAACGTCGTCTTCCACACCCAGTTTCTCCCCCAGGTGTACCGCCCTGTCATAGGCGGCCCGGATTACCGTATCAGTTGGACCGAGGGTCAGGTAGCGTTCTGGAGCACGATGGTCGATGAGGCCGCCGAGCGTGAGGTGGTCATCGCGCTGGAGAACATGTGGGAACCGAACCCCAGCATCATCGGCGACGTGCTGGATCAGGTCGATTCACCTCAATTGGGCGCCTGCCTCGACGTGGGGCACGTCTACCTGTTCTCCGATTATCTGCCTCTGAAGACGTGGATCGACCGGATCGGCCACCGGCTGGTGCATTGCCACCTGAACAACCACCGGGGCTCCTTCGACGAGCACCTGGCGCTCGATCTCCCCGGTGGGGTGATTGACTACGATCGGGATATCCTGCCATTGCTGCGCGCGCTGCCCAGCCACCCTACGCTCGTGCTCGAGATGGACGAGATCGAGTACCTGGAGAGCAGCCTGCACTACCTGGGGCGGTGACCCTCCTCCGGCGCAACGTCTCCCCCCACCCCTGCGCCTGGCGCTGGGGCGACGGAGGGCGCAATTTGTTCAGCTTGCGGCGCGCCTCCCGGCCGATCCGCGAATCAGGCGGGGCCAGGTTGCAGGCACGCTCATAGTGCTGGATCGCCCGTGGCCCCTCTCCCTGGTCGAGGACCAGGTCGCCCAGGAGCAGATGGGCCTGCGCGTGCGCCGGGTCCAGGCAGACGACCTGTTCCAGCAGGCTGAGCGCATCCGCTGGCTCGCCGTCCAGTTCGACAGTCAGGTCGGCTAACTCGTAGAGAATCGCCGCATCACCCCCGTTTTGCGCCGCCGCTCGTTCCAGCATCGCGCGGGCCTCGGCGGGCATCGCACGCTGGCGATAGATCACTCCCAGGCGGAAGTAGATGGCCGCGTTTGCCAGGTCGTGCTCGATGGCCTGCTCGTAGGCGGCGACGGCCAGGTCCACGTTCCCCATATCCTCGTGCAGCGCGGCCACGTCCTCGAGCACCTGCGGGTCACCGGCCGCCTCCGCCACGGCGCGGGCGGCGGCCTCTTGCGCGAGCGCGTATCGCTGCTGTTCACAATATGCCTGGGCCAGCGCGAGGTGATAGCGTGCTCCATCGTGAAAGTCCCCCAGCGATTGCCCGCACTCGGGGCACGCAGCTTCGCTCACGTCCATGTACTGGCCACAGGCGGGGCAGGCGACGATGAGAATCTGCCCGCAGTGGGGGCACGCGGTCCCGGATGTGGGAACGGGTGCCTGGCAGCCTGGACAGTGCTCTTACGTGCCTGGGGGCATGGGGTCCTGTTGTTGGTCAAGCCAGGACATGCCGGCCTGAGCGTACGTGTTGTCCGGGTTGATCACCAGCACGTTTTCCAGGCAGACACGCCGGTCCTCGAGCGAATCGACGACCCCGCTCAGCCACAGCCAGGCCTGCTCGTTCTGCTCGTCCAATTCGGTGACGTGCAGCAGCGCCTGGCGCGCCTCCTGTGGTCTGCCCGCCTTGGCGGCGGCGATCCCCTGTCGCAACAGATCGGTTACCTGTGTGGAGTTGGACATATGGCCATCATGGTAATGCGTGATGTGCGTGGACGACGCTCAAGAGTATATCCTCGAGGGCCTGCCACGATACGAATGTACAGCAATTTCGATGGTTCTTGGGTTACAGTTCGGTTACAGTGGGTGTCCCCTATCC
>DATKTN010000184.1:0-9671 GCA_035531135.1 Anaerolineae bacterium | reverse complement strand
TCACCAGGTTGAGAAAGTAGGCCGCGTGGGGGCCGCTGACCTCGAAGAGTCCCATGTGGGAGACGTCAAAGAGGCCCGCCGCGCCCCGCACGGCCCGGTGCTCGTCGCCGATGGAGGTGTACCACAGTGGCATCTCCCATCCGGCGAAAGGGGCCATCTTTGCTCCATGGCCGACGTGCCAGTCGTACAGGGGCGTGCGGCGCAGCGGCAGCTCCGGCGCACGCCACTCGAAGCGCGGGAGCGGCTCCCCGGCGGGGTCGGCGTAGCCCGGGGCGGAGAGGCCGATAAAGTAGGGTTTGTGGGAGACCGGCGGCGTGAACGTCTCCTGATCCAGCGAGTCGAACGCGGACTGTGGTCCGCTCTGAGCGTCCAGGGTGGACTCGTCGGCCGGCCCCAGGTCGCGTACGACGACCGGCCCCGGCAGTTTGGCCCACAGGTCGGCGTCGTCGAAGCGGACGAAGCCGTCGGCGAGGTGGCGCAGCCAGGCAACGACGCGCCGCGCCCGGCCGGATGGCACGATCAAATGGTACCGGTTGTGGCCAAAGCCGGGCCGTTGGACCAGCGCCGGGCTCATCACCTGCCCATCCCGCTCCAGCAGCGCGATCGCCTGCCACTCCCCCTGCCCGAGATCGGCGACGTCGGTCGGCGTGATCTGCTCGACGAAGGCAGCGGCCAGGTTCCCCTCGACCTCGACCAGCCCGTACCGCTCCTCCCTGTGCCTCAAGTCCGGCACCAGGCAGTGGTGGGGATAGCCGCTGCACGGGAGCTCAAAGTCAATCCCGGCCCGCCCGGCCAGTTCGGCCACCTCGACACGCAGTTCCTCCAGCACGTCAAAGTCGATCTTGGCCCGGTAAATCGGTCCGCGCACGCCGCGGTACGTGAAGGGTTCAGTCGCCCGCATGGCGCGAGCGATGACGCCGGCGATCTGGTCCATCTCCGGCTCCCGGAGGCCGCGCTGGGTGACCCACGGCGTGCCGAGGCGGATACCGCTGGGGTGAGCGGCGGTCCTGTCGCCGGGGATGGTGTTCTTGTTGACGACGATGCCCACCAGGTCGAGGATCGCCGCCGTGACACCGCCCATCAGCGGGATGCCACCCTGTCCCTGGATCGTCTTGCAGTCGAGGAGCAGCAGGTGGGTGTCGGTGCCACCGCAGGGGACGCGCAGGTCGTGCGCGGTGAGCGCGCGGGCCAATGCTTTCGCATTGGTTACGATCTGGTGCTGGAGACGGTGGAACTGGTCCGTCTGCGCCAGGCGGAAGGCGACGGCCATCGCCGCGAACTTGTTGACGTGGGGGCCGCCCTGGAGGCCGGGGAAGACGGCGCGATCGATCTTTTGCGCCAGGCCGGGATCAGTCGTCAGGATGCAGGCCCCCCGTGGGCCACAGAGCGTCTTGTGCGTCGTGAAGGTGATGGCGTCAGCGTACCCCAGCGGGGTGGGAAACGCGCCAGCGATAACCATGCCGGCCACGTGGGAGATATCGGCCAGGAGGCAGGCCCCCACCTTGTCGGCGATCTGGCGAAACTTGGCCCAGTTGGGAAGGCGCGGGTAGGCGGTGTAACCAGCGATGATCATTTTGGGCCGGTGCTCTAACACCAGATCCTCGATTTCGTCGTAATCCAGCAACTCTGTCTGTTCATCGACGTGGTAGGAGACGGCGTTATAGAGCCGGCCCGACAGGTTGACCGGGCTGCCGTGGGTCAGGTGGCCGCCGTGGGCCAGCGCCATGCCCATGATCGTATCGCCGGGCTTGAGCAGCGCCTGCTGGACGGCGACGTTGGCCGGCGCGCCGGAGAGGGGCTGGACGTTGACATGGATCTGATCAACCGGGATGGCGCTGGTCGCGAAGGCCTCGGCGCAGCGGCGCCGGGCCAGCGATTCGATCACGTCGGCGTACTCCACGCCCCGGTAGTAGCGCCGGTCGCCGTAGCGCCGGTAGTGAGCCAGGTGGTGCTCATAGTCCAGGATCTCGTCCTCGGCCAGCCAGTGGGTCTCTGGATTGGGGTAACCCTCGGCGTAGATGTTCATCAGCGCCGATCCGAGCGCCTCCCGCACCGCCCACGGCGAACTGCTCTCCGAGGGGATCATGATCAGCTTGCGGGCCTGCCGTTCTCTCTCCAGGTCGATCAATTGAGCGACAGCCGGGTCGAGCGCTGACAGGTCGCCGCGAAAGAGAAAATCATCGTGCAAAGACATGAGCACCTCCACAGGATGCCTTTGACCTGATATGAACCAGTTTCACGTTTCACGCTTCACGTTTCACGTCTCACGTCTCACTCAACTTCATTGTACTCACTTGCCTTGCCGCTGTCAAGGTGTTGACATTTGCCATACCGTAGTGTAAAATATGAATGAATCGCATCGCTCTGCCATAGGATGCAGGGGAGAGACCGCACCCATGCGGGCACCGAAGGGGCAAGCTGGCGCGATAGGCTGATCGGGCTGGTGAAACTCTCAGGTTAGAGGACCCTGCGTCCTGGCACCTCTGGAAAGTCCTTAGGGACACCGAAGGGGCAAGGCCCGATGACCGATCGGGAGGAATCTCTCAGGTTGGTAGACAGGGGATGCACAGCCGATCGTGTCTACGCGTCCCTTGTTTTGTCCGGTGCCATCCTGTCGCTCTGTCGGTCTGAAAGCACCGCTTCGAGTTGCAGGAGACCCCCGGACCCATCTATCCAATCCACAGGAGATTGAACATGTACAAGAAACTCTTCATTCCAGGGCCGACCCACGTGCGGGAGAAAATCCTCCAGGCCCAGGCCGCGCCGATGCTCGGCCATCGCTCGAAGGAGTACGCCGACTTGCAGGCGGAGGTGACCCCCAAGCTCCAGCAGATGCTGTACACCCAGCAGCGGGTCTACCTCTATGCCTCCTCCTCCACTGGCGTGATGGAGGGCTCGGTCCGCCAGGCCTCCACGAAGAAGGTGCTCAACACCGCCTGTGGGGCCTTCTCCAAGCGCTGGGGTCAGATCACGGCCGCCAACGGCGTCCCCTGCGACAAGGTGGAGGTGCCGATGGGCCAGGCTATCACACCTGAACTGGTGGACGAGGCGCTCGCGAAGGGCGACTACGACGCCATCACGGTCGTGATGAACGAGACGTCGACCGGCCTGATGAACCCCGTCGAGGGCATCGCCGCGCTGGTCCGCGAAAAGTACCCCGACGTGCTGATCCTGGTGGACGCCGTCAGTTGCATGGCCGGCACCAAGATCGAGTTCGATGCCTGGGGGCTCGACGTCTGCCTGGCCGGCGTACAAAAGTGCTTTGCGCTCCCGCCTGGGCTGACGGTCTGCGCGGTGAGCGACCGGGCGCGAGAGCGATCCAAGCAGGTGCCGGACCACGGCTACTACTTTGCCTACGAGCACATGGACAAGCGGTACGAAAAGCACCAGACCCCGGCCACCCCGGCGGTCAGCCTGATCCAGGCGCTCAACGCCCAGATGGACGACGTCCTGGCCGAGGGGCTGGAGAACCGCTGGCAGCGGCACAAGGAGATGGCCGCCTTCGTGCAGGACTGGGCACGTCGCTACTTTGCGCTCTATTCCGACGAACGGTATCTCTCGCACACCGTCACCAACGTCGAGAACACGCGCGGGATCAGCGTCGCCGGGCTCAATGAGGAACTGGGCAAACGGGGCGCGATGATCTCGAACGGCTACGGCGACCTCAAGGAAAAGTGCTTCCGCATCGCACACATGGGCGACCTGACGCTCGATGACTTACAGTGGCTGACGGGGGAGATTGGGGACATACTGGGGCTCTCGTGAGGGAGGGTGCGTGAAACGTGATGCGTGATGCGTATTGCGTGAAACGTGATGCGTGATGCGTGAAACGTGAAACGTGATGCGTAATGCGTGTTGCGTGAAACGTGATGCGTATTGCGTGATGCGTGATGATCAAGGAGACAGAAATGAAGTTGCTGATTTGTGATCCGACGGATGCTGGGGCTATCGCGGCGATGCGCGAGGCCGGGATAGAGGTGGACGTGCGCGATGATATCACGCCGGAGGACCTGGAGGTGGTCATCGCCGGCTACGACGGGATGGTCGTCCGCAGTCGCACGAAGGTGCGCGAGGCCTTGATCGACAAGGCCGCCAACCTGAAGGTGATCATCCGCGGCGGCGTCGGGCTGGACAACATTGACGTGGACTATGCCCGATCAAAGGGCATCGAGGTACGTAACACCCCTGCTGCTTCCTCCAACTCTGTCGCCGAGCTGACCATCGGTTACCTGCTGGCGCTGGCCCGCCCCACCCCGCAGACCACGGCTTCGATGAAGGCCGGCAAGTGGGAGAAGAAAGCGTTCAGCAAGGGCACGGAGCTGGCGGGCAAGACGCTGGGGCTCGTCGGTTGCGGCCGCATCGGAGGGCTGGTCGCGCAGAAGGCGGCCGCGCTGGGGATGGAGGTGCTCTTCTACCGCCGCACCCCCACCGAGGTGCCGGGCGCCACGCAGGTCTCGCTCGACGAATTGCTGGCGTGCTCGGACTATGTCTCTCTCCACGTGCCCCATACGCCGGAGACCCACTATATCATCGGCGCGGGTGCGTTTGCGAAGATGAAGGACAGGGTCCGCATCGTCAACTGTGGCCGTGGCGGCACGCTCGACGAGGCGGCGCTGTACGACGCCATCACCAGCGGCAAGGTGTCCGGCGCGGCGCTCGACGTATTCGAGGACGAGAAGGAGGAGCGCGGCCGGCGGTTGATGGAGCTACCGCAGGTGATCGGCTCCCCCCACATCGGCGCGGGGACGGCGGAGGCCACGGCCCGGGTGGGCGATGAAGTGGCGCAGATCGCCGTCGAGTTCGCGAGCCGCTGATCGCGACCGGCGAGTCGCGAGGAGGTGAATATGGCGACCATTCGACCCTTTCGAGGGATACGGTATAACCCGGAACGGATCGACGATCTCTCCACTGTCATCAGCCAGCCCTACGACCGGGTGCGGCACGGGCTGCAGGACAAGTACTATGACCTGAGCCCCTACAACATCGTGCGCATCATCAAGGGGAAGGAACAGGCCGGGGACGGCGAGGGGAACAACGTCTACACCCGCGCGCGGGACACCTACCAGTCCTGGCTGCGGGAGGGCATCCTGATGCGAGAGGAGGTGCCCACCCTCTACGTCCTCCACCAGACCTTTGCGCTTCCCGACGGCAGCACGAGGACCCGGCAGGGACTGATCGCCGCGTTCGAGCTGAGCCGCTTCGAAGAAGGCATAGTTCTGCCCCACGAGCGGACGCTCTCGGGCCCCAAGGTGGACCGGCTGAACCTGATGCGCGCCACGGCCGCCAACTTTGGCCACATCTTTATGCTCTATCCCGGTGACCGGATCAACCAGTTGCTGGGGGCGGCCGTCGAGGGACAGCCGGGCTTAAAGCTGCACGAGCTGTTCGAGCACGACGTGACGCAGCGGTTCTGGGCCGTGACTGACCCTGAGGTGATCGCGGCGGTCGTGGAGGAGATGGCGCCCAGGCGCAACCTGATCATCGCCGACGGGCATCACCGGTACGAGACGGCGCTCAACTACCGGGACGAGATGCGCGCCGCCCACCCCGACGCTCCCCCCAACGCCGGGTTCAACTATCGCATGGTCACGTTCGTGAGCATGGAGGACCCCGGGCTGGTGATTCTGCCCACCCATCGGTTGATCCACTCCTACGGGCGGATGGACGGGGCGGCGGCGCTGGAGCGGGCGAAGGAATACTTTGACGTGGCGACAGCGGCAGATCGGGCGGTGCTGGAGGCAATGCTGGCCGAGGCGGAGCTCGCGCACCCGCGCCTTGGCTTCTACGACGGGGCGTACGCCGCGCTCACGCTGCGGGACCCGGCGGTGCTGGAGCGACTGCTGCCGGACCGCGCGCCCGACTGGCGCTTGCTCGACGTATCGGTGCTGCACGAACTGTTCATCGAGCGGGTGCTGGTGATCGACGAGGCGGCGGTGGAGCGCAAGGAGAACATCGAGTACCTGCGCGACCCGCAGATGGGGTACGATGCCGTGGACGAGGGAAAGGCAGCTTTCTTGCTGGTGATGAACCCGACGCGGATGGAGCAGGTGCGGGCCTGCACCGCCGCCGGCGAAAAGATGCCCCAAAAGTCCACCGACTTTTACCCCAAGGTCATCAGCGGGCTGGTGATGCGGCCCATCGGCGCAGAGGAGCGACTGTAGCGCGGGGGAGAACGCGGTTTCAGGACATAGAACGCGGATCCCAGGACACTAACGGATTAGGAAGCTGGATCGGCGTCCAGACGTGGTGAACACGGATTCCAGGACATTAACGGATTAAGAACCTGGGTCATCGTTCAAACACGGAGCAGCCCCGGTGAGCAAGAAGTCACCGGGGCTGTTTCATACAATTACGCATTACGTATTACGCATTACGTTTCACGTTTCACGTTTCATCGCACCTGCGAGAACCGATTTCGAGATGCCCGAACTTTGCGGGACCCGAGACGTCAGTTCTCCCGCCTGAACCTTTCGTATGCGCCCTGCCACAGGCTCGGCTTGCGCGTCATCTGCTTGATCTTGATGTCGGCAAAGTAGGGCATCAGCCGGGCCAGGACAGCCGGAAGCTCGTCCCACCGGGCCTCGCCGTTCCCACCGACGATACCGCTCAATTCGTCCGTCAGAGGCTCCAGCCAGCGCCACTGCTCGCGAAACCGCTCGGCCTTCAGGTAGTAATCGCGTTTCTCCCAGGCATCGATCGCCTGGTCGATGGTGTCGGCGATGCCGTGCAGCGAGTAGACGATGATCGCGACCAGGTCTTTGGCCTCGTCGTCCAGCTCTGGCTTCTGGCTCAAGCGCCGCAGTGCCTCGGCGATGGTACGGCGATGTTGATTACGGATCTTGCCTGGTGCTTCGATAGAGATAACTCGGCCCATCGTAGAGATTCCTTATCTACCCAATACTTAACTCGTACACTTCTGGATTTACACAGTACGGCATCCGCTCCCCCTGCAGCCCCGCCAGGAGGTTCTCCGCCGCCATCACGGCCATCCGATCCCGGGCAGTGACGGTGGCACTGGCGATGTGGGGGACGACGATGCAGTTGGGCAGGGCCACCAGCGGATGGTTGGACGGGAGCGGCTCCGGGTCGGTCACGTCCAGCGCGGCAGCCGCGATCCACCCCTCCCGCAATGCCCGCCCCAGCGCGCCGGCGTCGACGACCGGGCCGCGGGAGGTGTTGATCAGGATGGCCGTCGGCTTCATCTGCCTGAGCGCCCGCTCGCCGATGAGATGGTGGGTCTCGGGAGTGAGTGGGCAGTGGAGGCTCACAAAGTCGGCCTGGGCCAGCAGGTACTCCAGCGATGTGCGTTCCAGCCCCAGTTCGGCCTCCAGGCCAGGATTGGGGACGCGGTCGTGGTACAGGACCCGCATCCCAAAGCCCTGGGCCCGCTGAGCGACCGCCGAACCGATGCGACCCAGACCGACGATGCCCAGCGTCGCCCCCCACACGTCCGCTCCCAGCAGGCCCAGCGGCTCCCACGTGCGCCACTCGCCGGCACGCACCTTCTCGATCCCCTCGGGGATACGCCGGGCGGCTGTCATCAGCAACGCGAAGGCCATGTCGGCCGTCGCCTCGGTCAGCACGCCGGGGGTATGGCCGACGGGGATCCCGCGCGCCGTGGCCGCTGCCAGGTCGACGTTGTCCACTCCCACGGCGAACTGGCTGATCGCCCGCAACCGCCCCCCAGCGGCGATGGTCTCCACGTCGATCGGATCGGTCAGCAGGCACAGGAGCCCGTCACAGTCCGCGATCTCCCGCAGGATGACGTCCTTGGGTGGGGGCAGCGGTCCTTCCCACATACGTGCGTCACAGACTTCCCGCACCATCTCCAGCCCAGCCTGGGGAATGCGGCGGGTGATATAGACGGTTGATCTCTTATCCAATTCAGGTACCCTTTTTATTCGTGCCGCTGTAACTTGTATGTCCAGTCTACGCCTCGACCGCTGACTGCACCTGGGTCCAAAGGACCTGGGGATCTAGGCGCACGATCCCTGCGATCCGGTCAAAGTGCTGGTCTGTGGAAACGATCCTGGTCAAACCGTGGTTGCGCATCACAGCCACGTGGATCAGATCGCGAGCTTTGACACCCTGGGGAGCGTACTGGCGGAAGAGATCGACGGCCAGCCGGGCATCGGCCAGACTCACCGGGTAGACGAGAGGCACCAGGTCCAGGAGGCTGGTCGCCAACGTGCTGGCCGTCTCCCACTGCTGCAACCCGCCATAGCGGTACAGGATCTCTTGAATGACCTCCGTGTCAGTGGCAACGTCCAGCCGGCCCTCTGTCACCTCCGTCATCACCCAGGCGCAGGCCTCCTTGTAGGGATGATCCTGCCCGGCGGCATACATCGGCACGTTCACGTCAAGCAGAGCGACGACGTCATTCACGCGGTGGCCCCCCGGATGATCTCCTCCTCCATTTGGTCCCAATCGGCGACGGGAGCCTCCAGCGCCAGGAGACGCCGGAGGGCTGCCCGTCGCCGCTCTTGGTCTGCCTGCTCGAGGTACACCTGTTCCACAGCCTCGCGAATGAGCACGCTCAGGGGCTTTTCCATTTCCTCCGCAAGGCGGGAGAGAGCCTGATATTGCTCCTCGGTCAGCACAGCTTGAACCCGTCGCGTGTAGACAGCCATTCTTCACACCTCAATAGGTAGTAACTCACAGATCATACCACATGATACTATCAAAGAGGTGTGCTGTCAACTGAAGCACGGACAGTACTCAGGTCGCTAATCCTGTCCTCTCATCCTCATCCGTGGTCCCTCCGGCTCCGGGAACCGGGTGAGAACCGTCGCCTCTACCGGTAGCGCTACCCGTTTGCCCTTCAGCAACGCTTCTTCCAAGGACTTGCCGTGCAGGGTAAAGATGGCGACAGGTGTATCGGGGGCGTTGTATCGCTTCTCGACGATGGCCAGTCCCAGCAGGTATCCTTCGGTGTCAATGGAGCAACTGGTGACGTGGCCGATCTGCTGCCCCTTCTTGTTGACCACCGGGTCGCCCGTGTGCGGCATCCGCTCACCCTTCTGGTTGACGCGGAAGCGGATCACCTCGCGCGTGCGGCTCTCCTCGCGGGCCAGCAGTGCGTCCCGGCCGACGAAGAAGGGCTTGTGGTACTTGACATAGCCGGGGAAGCCCGCCTCAATGGGGGAGAGGTCGAACGGCCCGGCCAGCTCGTGGCCGTAGAGCGGCAGCCCTGCCTCGGTGCGCGTCGAGTCGCGGGCTGCCAGCCCCGTCGGCTGCACCCCAAACGGCGCTCCCGCCTCCAGGATCGCGTTCCACAACTGGGAGGCATCGTCGGGATGGACGAGAATCTCGTACCCCCACTCCTCGCCGCAGTAGCCGGTGCGAGCGACGATCAACGGAAGACCGGCCAGCTCGCACGCGATCATGTCGGTGCGGCGCACCCGCGCCAGCGCGGCCTTGACCTCGGGATCGTCGGTCAGCGCCTGCAGCGTCGGCAGCGACGCCGGCCCCTGCAGCGCCAGGTCACGCTTCTGCCTGTCACCCGACGCCGGGTCCTTCAAATTGCGCAGGGTTGCCTGCGCCTCGACCTGCACCCACGGGCGGTCCCGGTCAATGACGACGCGCCGCTCGTTGACCGCGTTCAGCCAGTCCCAGCAGGTATCCTTCGGTGTCAATGGAGCAACTGGTGACGTGGCCGATCTGCTGCCCCT
>DATKTN010000183.1:0-16871 GCA_035531135.1 Anaerolineae bacterium | reverse complement strand
CTATCCCCTCGGCGGGGACCCCTTCGCCGATGGCGTCCCCGGCCTGGCCCCGCACGTGATCAACAACTCGTGGACCTGTCCACCCGGCGAGGGGTGCGAGTGGGACGCGCTGCAGGCGGTCGTCGAAAACGTGCGCGCAGCGGGGATCGTCGTCGTCGCTTCAGCCGGCAACAGCGGCTCCAGTTGCAGCACGGTGCGCGACCCGCCCGCCATCTACGACGACGCCTTCTCCGTGGGTGCCTGCAACGGCAGCGGTTCCATCGCCTCCTTCAGCAGCCGTGGACCGGTGACGGTGGATGGCTCCGGGAGGCTGAAACCAGACCTCGTCGCGCCGGGGGTGGGGGTGCGCTCCAGCATCCCAGGTGGGTGGTATGGCCTGAAAAGCGGCACCTCGATGGCCGGGCCGCACGTCGCGGGGGCAGTGGCGCTGTTGTGGTCGGCCGCGCCTGGCTTCGTCGGCGACGTGGATGGAACCGAGCGGATCATCGCGTGGACCGCCCGGCCCCGCGTGGACATCACCTGCGACTGGGACCTGGTCCACGACGGCGACCCCGGCGGGCGTCCCAACAACGTCTACGGCTGGGGCATCGTCGACGCGCTGGCCGCCGTGCGGGGGACCCAGTTCGAGCTGGAGATCGGTAAGCGCGCAGCTTTTCCTAAGCCAGATGCTTTCCCGATGAGCTTCCCACCTCGGTTGGGACCCGGTCCACGGTTGCTCGTGTACACGCTCAGTGTCACCAACACGTCCTACCTCACGCTCACCCGGATTGTCCTCACGGATACCGTCCCGGTGAGCACGGCCTTTGCGTGGGCCAGCGGGAACTATACGCAGGCGGGCAGCGTGGTCACGTGGACAGCCGGGAGCTTGGCGGGCCAGGAGAGCCTGACGGCGACGCTGGCGGTCACGGTCGAGCACCTGGCGCCGGGCACGCGCGTCGTCAACGTTGGCTACGGTGCGCGTGCGGACGAGCTGCTCATCCCTGTTGCGGGTGCGCCGGTGGAGGCGGTGGTGCCCTGGCGATATCTCGTGTTCCCTGTGTTCAGGAACTGGTCATTGGAAGGGAATGGCGATGGATGATCTGGAACGTCTGCGTCTGAAAGTGCGCCTCGTGCTGGACCTGTCTGCCCCGGCCGATGCGCTGGCGGCGCACTATGCGCTTTACTACGATCCCACGCGTACCCACCTCTACGTTCACGAGGATGCCAGCGATCACGTGGATGGCTTCGTCGCCGTCTGCCAGACCGGGCAGCGGTTGTTCCAGCCCACGGTCGTGTTGCGCACGTCTTTGGACCTGGTCCACCCGGACCCCCGCGCGGCCGTCAAACTGTTGCGCCAGGCGCTCGCTCCGGGCCGTCCCTATTACCTGGTCACGACTCCTGACCTGCGAGAACCCGTCGAAAAAGTCCTGGACATCGAGCAACCGGAGGTTAATCGCGTCTACAGGCTCGATCTGGTTCGCTTCCAGCCGCTCATCAACGTGCTGGTCGTGGCGGAGCAGGGCCTGGGCGGCTGGCCCCGCTTCGTCATTCGCTCGCAGGGAGAGATCGCGTCCGAAGCAGGCGTCAACTGGCATTCGCCCCACTTTGCTGAGGTATTCGTCCGCACGATGCCGGACGCCCAGGGGCGCGGATGGGGCCGGGCGGTGTTGTCGGCCTGCACCAGGTGGGTCATCCGTTCGGCCAGGCAGCCGCTCTACATCGTCAGCGAGAGGAACGATCCCAGCATCGCGCTGGCTGAGGGGGTCGGTTACGTGGATACCGGCGCGCGCGAGTTCGCCGGTGACGGTGTGTGCCGGCTGTGAGAGGGTTTCAGGTCTCAGGTTTCAGGGTTTCAGGTCAGCTCACCGCAGTGCCAGGTTCCACCCCTGCAGCGTATCCAACATATCGTGGGCGGTGAGGTCGAGTTGGATGGGGGTGACCGAGATGTAGCCGTGGGCGATGGCCCAGATGTCGGTGCCTTCTTCCTCGACGCCGGTGGGAGGCGGGCCACCGATCCAGTAGTAGGGGCGGCCACGGGGATCGAGACGGCGCAGTCGTCGCGGTAGATGCGCAGCCCCATCCGGGTGACGAGCACCCCGGCGACCTGGTCGCACCCCGGCGATCTGGTCGGCGGGGAGGGGCGGGACGTTGGCGTTGAGGAGGACACCCTCGGGCAGCCCGACACCTTCGGGCAGCCCTCGGGCCAGCACCTGGCGTGCCAGCCGGGCCGCGAAGCGGCTGGCGACGTCAAAGTCGTCGGAGGTGCGGGAGTTGAGTGAGACGGCGATGGCGGGCACGCCGGCGATGACCCCCTCCATGACCTCGACCCCGTCGGCCGCGGCGGTGACCGTGCCGGAGTAAGTGACGTCGTGGCCCAGATTGGCCCCCCGGTTGATGCCCGCCACGACCATGTCGATGGGACGCTCGACGATGCCCAGAAAAGCCAGCGCCACGGCGTCCGAGGGGGCCCCCCCCTTCCGAGGGACTCGGTCGTCAGAGCTGACGTGCCGTCCGGTAGCGTGACGTCGTCCACGCGCATTGGACCCGGTCCACGGGGGCTTGTGCATGGTCTTGACGTGGCCGGAGGCGGACCAGTTGTGGTTGGGCGCCAGGACGGTCACGCGCCCGACGTCGGCGAGCACGTCCTTGAGAGCCAACAGGCCCGGCGACGTGATGCCGTCGTCGTTGGTGACGAGGATGTGTGGCCGTTGTGCAGCCACTGTCACTGCCCTTCCTGGTGGGGCACAGCCTTGATGGTCACCAGGTCGCTCTTCGTCGAGTTGCCGGCCGCGTCGACGGCGACGACGTAAAAGGTGTGCGCTCCCACGCCCTCGATCGTCCAATTGACGTTGAACGGGGCGATAGTGCGCACGGCGAAGGGCACCAATTCTCCCTCTGGCTCGTTCCCCTTGTCCCCATCGTACACGTAGAACTCGACCCGCGCGACGGAATAGTCCTGTACCTCGGCGTTGACGTTGGCCCACTCGTCGTAGCCCAGTTCGTACACGGACCCTTCCTGCGGGTAGGTCAGGTTGAGCGTGGGGGAGATGTTGTCGACGGTCACCTGGATGGTCGCCTCACGCAGCGCCATGGAGTGATCGACGACGCTGAGCCGGAGGCTGTAGAGGCCGTCCAGGTTGCTCGTGTCCCAGAACTCGATCACGTTGTGGTCCACCTGGTTGCCGTGATCGGGTCCGATCTGGATCCACTCGGTGGGGTTCAGTCCCTCGCCGAACACCACGCGGTAAAAGTTAAAGTCGCCGCCTTTGGCGTTGCCGGTGATGGGGACCGTGTGCCGGACGTAGGAGTAAGGCGCCGGGCTGATGATGGCGACGTCGGCGTCGCTGCGCAAGGGGCCGTAGATCGTGTCGTACTCGGTGGGTGTCGTGGCCGGCCGTTTATCCTCGGCCAGACTCGCGATCCAGTCGGCCGCCTCGGGCGGGTAGACCTCGTAGACGCGCTCCTCGCACAGTTCCGGCGGCGTGTGAACGGTGCACAGCCGGCCCGTCTCGCGGTTGACGCGAAAGACCTGGTGGATGTCGCACTGTTCGGTCGGCTCGGTGCCGGGGATGAAGAGCTCGTTGACGGTGGGGCAATGGCCGGTGGGCAGCTTGCCGGAGACCGCACAGACCGCGCGCTCGACCAGGCCGTCCGGCCGGGTGAAGGGGACGCTCCCCTCGCCCTGGAGCGCGTATTCCATCACTGCCTGCCAGATGGGCGCGGCTCCCGTCACCCCGGCGAGGTACTCCATATCGCTGTTGTCAGAGTTGCCCACCCACACCCCGGCGGCCAGTTGGGGCGTGTAGCCGATGGTCCAGGCGTCCTTGTAGTCGTTCGTCGTGCCGGTCTTGGCGGCCGCCGGCCGGTCGTTGGTGAGTTCCAACGGGTTGGGGCGACTGAATGCACCCCAGCGCGCCTGCCGGTCGGAGAGGATGCTGTTCATCAGGTACGCCAGTTGGGGCGAGAGGACGTCGCGCGACTGGGGGATCGGGACATCCTCGCGCGGATAAATCTGCCTGTCGTTGCGATCGTACACAGCCACGATTGCGATAGGGTCGAGCTCCCGGTAGCCTGCCCGTGCCTGGCCTTCCAGTACGGGAGCACCGTACATCCTGCCGCCGTTGGCAAAGACGCTGAAGGCGTAGACCATGTCGAGCAGGTACACCTCGCCGCCGCCCAGCGTCAGGCTGAGGCCGTAGTAGTCCAGCCCCCGGTCGAGCGTGTTGATGCCCATGCGATGGGCGGTGCGAATCACGCTATCCACGCCGGCCAATTCC
This sequence comes from Anaerolineae bacterium, assembly GCA_035531135.1. Lineage (GTDB taxonomy): Bacteria > Chloroflexota > Anaerolineae > B4-G1 > B4-G1 > DATKTN01. Next base: position 12,615 of record DATKTN010000183.1, on the reverse strand, counting down.
AGGGCCTCGACGGCGGGTATGTTGTACGATCGGGCCAGGGCCAACCGCATTCGCTGTGGGCCGTGGTATTTCCGGTCATAGTTCTCCGGTACGTACGGATAGCCCGTGGGTTGCTGAAAGGCCTGGCGCACGTCGAGGAACATGTGGGCGGCGTTTTCGCCCTGCGCCAGCAGCGTGACGTAGGTGAAAGGCTTGAAGGAGGACCCTGGCTGGCGCAGCCCGTCCGCGGCGACGTTAAAGTGGCCGTCTATGTCCGTGTTCCAGTAATCCAGGCTGCCAACCATGGCCAGGATCTCACCGGTGGCAGGGCGGATGACGGTGACGGCAGCGTTGCTGACCTGGTGATCGCGCCCGACGCTGGATGCGCGGAGCGGCGGCAGGAACTGAGCCGCCGTGCAACCAGCGTCGATGGCCTCCTGGATGACGGTGGCCTCGTCCTCGCCGGAGAGACGGCGGACTTGGGCCCGGGCCACGCATTGGGCCTGCTCCTGCAGGTCCAGGTCAAGCGTCGTGTAGACCCGCAGCCCACCCCGGTATACGGCCTCGGGGCCAAACATGTCCTCCAGTTGTTTGCGCACGTAGACGGAGAAATGAGGCGCCAGGATGTCAAAGCGCTCGGTGAAGACGGCCAGGTTCCAGGGTTCGTACTTGGCGGCGACTGCCTCCTCCTCGTCGATGCAGCCCTGGCTCACCATCGCGTCGAGTACGAGATGCTGGCGTTCGCGGGCCTTCTCTGGATTGTCGAAGGGGTTCATGCCCGGGAACTGGGGGATGGCGGCCAACGTGGCGGACTCGGCCAGCGTCAGGTCGCCAGCACTCTTGCCAAAGTACATTCGGGCCGCCGCCTCGATGCCGTGGGCCAGGCTGCCGTAAAAGTTGGTGTTCAGATACCACTCCAGAAGCTGTTCCTTGTTGTACTTTTGCGAGATGCGGTAGGCCAGCAGAATCTCGGTGATCTTGCGCTCATAGTCCTTCCACTCGGGGCCCTCCGCGCTGATGAGACGCCGTTCGGGCTCGATGACGATGTTCTTGATCAACTGCTGGGTGATCGAGGACCCGCCCTGGATCTGCTGACCCCGGATGTCGGCCCAGAAGGCACGGCCGATGCCGCGCATATTGACGCCGGGGTTCTCCCAGTAGTTGCGGTCCTCAACGGCGACAGTGGCGCAGATGAGGTCTTGTGGAATCTGGTCCAGTGCGACCCAGGTGCGGTCGCCGCCGAAGGGGTCGATTACCTCGTAGAGAAGTGTCTCACCGGTGCGATTATAGATCTTGGTGGTCTCAAAGTTCTCCTCGGCAGCCTCGATCTGCTCCGGTTCGGGCAGGTCGCGGGTAAAGTAGGCGGTTGCGCCAGCCGCGGCACCGACTCCACTGGCGAAGGTCGCCACGGTCGCGAGTAGTACCACGAGCAGCAGGATACCGGCGACGCGGAGCAACTGGCTAAGGCCCGTTCGCTCCTCGGCGCGGCGGCGTTGGCGACGTTGCAATGCGATGTATCGAACGATGCGGATTGGTGTCACGGTGGACCGGGTCCCAGCCATCGAACACTCCCTTTCAGACAGTGCTTTCAGACGTGTGCGCAAATCGTACCAGAAAGAGGGCAGATTGGCAAGTCGGGCGGCGCAACTGATGGGGCACTATCACCCTTCAAAGGCGCCATTCCGATGGCGCAGCGTACGTCTCCACAGATGGATGCAAGGCAGAATGATTTGACGGTAACCATGAGCCGTGTTATACTTTGACGCCAACGTGTAACGCGAGGGGGAGGCGGTGTGGTGCCTCGGAGCGTCACTTGCGACCGCGCATTCGCGGCGGTCGCGCGTCTTCGCGGCGGTCGCGCGTCTTGTTTGGGCCGATGCTGATGCAGGCTGAGATGATCCACGCAGGTCATGAGAACGCGTACCGTCGTGCCGTCGAGGTGTTAAAGGCCGGCGGGTTGGTCGCTTTCCCTACCGACACGGTCTATGGTTTGGCGGTGTTGCCCTGGGACATGGACGCGGTGGCCCGCCTGTACGAGGCCAAGCTGCGTCCATCCGACAAGCCGATTGCGCTCCTGTTGTCCGATGCCGATCAGTTGGGTCGCGTTGCCACCCTGCTGCCTCGATTCAAGTGCCAGCTCGGGCAATTGATCACCCGCTTCTGGCCGGGCGGGCTGACGCTGGTGCTGCCCAAGGCCGAGATCGTGCCCGACGCGGTCAGCGTGGGTCCGACCATCGGTTTGCGCGTGCCAGACCTGCCGTTGGCCCGCGCCATCATTCGGGGTGCGGGTGGTGTGCTGGCGGTGACGAGTGCCAATCTCTCAGGACAGCCCAGTCCCATCACCGCTCAGGAGGTTGAGGAGCAGTTGGGCGACCGGATAGACCTGATTCTCGATGGCGGCCCGTGTCGAGGCGGTATCCCGTCCAGTATCCTTAACTGCACTGTCTTCCCTCCCGTGTTACTGCGGCACGGGGCCGTCTCCGAAGCGGCCCTGCGTGCGGCCATCGGCCCAATCAAACTCCCAAACTAAGGAGTATCAAGGCAGTGTGTGATCATAAAGGTTTCACTCTCTGGTTCACCGGCCTGTCGGGGTCGGGTAAAACCACTATTGCAAAGCTGGTCGCCCAGCAACTGCGTGACCGGGGCCTCAAAGTCGAGCGGCTGGACGGCGACATCGTGCGCCAGAGCCTGACCCGCGACTTGGGGTTCAGTAAGGAGGACCGGGACAAGAACATTGAGCGAGTGACGTTCGTGGCGAAACTGCTCACCCGCAACGGTGTGGCGGTCCTGTGCTCGTTCATCTCCCCCTACCGGGAGCGGCGTGCCAAGTCGCGCCGGGAGATCGGCGAGTTCGTGGAGGTGTTCGTCGAATGCCCGGTGGAGGTTTGTGCCCAGCGGGACGTGAAGGGAATGTACGCGAAGGCTTTCGCCGGCGAGATCGCGAACTTTACCGGTGTCTCCGACCCCTACGAGGAGCCGGAGGAACCGGAGGTCGTGTGCCACACGGCACAGAAGACGCCGGAGGAGAGTGCGGCGAACATCGTCGCCTATCTGGAGAGGCAGGGGTACGTCCCGGCGGCGTGAGAGGGCCAGCGCAGGCGCCGGCCTGGCCTCTGAACCCATGTGTCGCCTGATCAACGCTCTCCACTGGCCGTGCTCGGGGCCGGTGGGGAGCGTTGTGACGGTGCTGCTCTGATTGAACAATGAACGTCGGCAACCAGCAACCAGCAATCGGCAACCGTCCCATCCGCCGACTGGCTCCCTTTCTCGTCTTCATCGCCGCCTTCGGCCTCTACGCTGCCACCGCTGCCCCTGGTACCCTCTTTGGCGATCCCTCCGAGTATCAGTTCATTCCGGCCATCCTCGGCATCGCCCACCCACCGGGCTATGCCTTTTACACGCTGCTGGCCAAACTGTGGCAGACGGTCGTTCCGGTGGGCACCGTCGCCTTCCGGACCAACCTGCTGGCGGCAGCGGTTGGGGCGTGGGTCGTGACGGCGGTTTACCTGATCGTGCACGAGTTGCAATCTGCAGCCCCTGATTCTCAATTCGCGGTTCACGCCTCCTTTCTCCCTCCTCTCTTCGCAGCCTTGAGCCTCGCCGCTGCCCCGGATCTGTGGCAGCACGCCATCCACGCCAACGCCCACATCGTCAGCGCGGCGTTGGCGGCCACCCACCTGTGGCTCCTGGTCCGCTGGTGGCGCACCGGGCGTGACCGCTGGCTGGCCGTCTTTGCCGTCACCCTGGGCTGTGCCGCTACCCATCACCCGGTCACCCTGGTGGGGACTCTCGCCTACGTCCTATTTGTTCTGGCCGTGCAGCCCCGCATCCTGCGCCGGTGGCGGACGCTGCTGGTGCTGGTGGGCGGCTTTGTTCTGGGGCTGGCACCGCTGCTCTACTACCCGCTTCGCAGCCCCAGTGCCCCCTTTGGCACCACCGACATGCGCACATGGGAGGGTTTCTGGGGGCACGTCACGGCCCAGGGATTGCGGGTCAACCTGTTTCACTTTGGTCTGGCCGACCAACTCGACCGGGCACTGGTGTTCTGGTCGCTGCTGCGGCTCCAGTTTCGCCTCCCCGTCATCGCTCTCATCGCCGTGGGCCTCGTCTGGCTGGTCCGCCGCGCTCCCAAACCGGCCCTGCTCTTGTTCTCATTCCTGATCACTCATCTACTCTTCACGTTGAACACTGTCCAGGACGTCATGGCCTACCTGCTCATACCCTTCGCTGCGTTGGCCGTCGCCGCTGGGGCCGGCGCGCTACCACTCGCCGAATTCCTGGCCCGTGCGATAGGCCGTTGGCATCCGACGCCAGCACAAAGGTCCACCACATACAGCCGGTTTCTGTCGTTGGTCATTGGTCATTGGTCATTGGTCATTCTGCTCTTACCCTGGCCCTTCTACCAGCTCGCTCTCAACCTCCAGCAGGGCATATCGCTGCGCGACTTTACCGCCGCTGCAGAGTACGTCGCCGCCGTCTATGATCGCTTCGCCGGGCGTGGCGAGGGCGCGGTGCTTTTGTCCGACTGGGAGCACCTGACCCCCCTCTGGGTTCACGCCTACACGGAGGGGGAGGACCTGGACGAGGCGGACGTGGAGCGCGTATACGTCTCCACTGCTACCCCGTGGTCCGAGGTGGTCTGGGCGTACATCGAGGAAGGACCCATCTATCTGCCGGACTACCGGCCTCCGGTGCGAGACGCGGGCTTTCGCCTGGTGCCGGAGGGACCCTTCTACCGGGTCGTCGCGCCGCCGGTGACCGGCACTGCCCCCACTCATCCACTCGCACTCGACGCCCGGGCCGACGGCCGTGTCCACATCCTGGGCTATGACCTGCCATCCGACACCGTCCGGGCTGGCGAACCGTTGGAGTTGATTCTCTACCAGAGCACAGCGGAGCCGATCGAGGGCATCTGGATGCCTTACGCGCGACTTGGCCTGGTGGAGGCGCGGTGGACGACTGACAGCCGCCTGCTGACGCCTGATTGGCTGCCCGGGGAGATAGTGGTGGAGCGGTACGAATTGCCCGTCCCCTTCACGCTGCCGCCGGGCGAATATCCGCTCCGCCTGGGCTACGCTGACCTGAGCGGCGGGCGGATGGAGCTGGCGTTCTCGAGCGGTGAGAACACGGTGGAACTGGCGACCATCACCGTCCTCCCCGGCACCGGTGCTCCTCCAGCGGTGGTGCTGGAGCAGGCGCTGGCGAACCTGGATAACCAGGTGGCACTGATGGGGGCTCAATCGCGAGCCGGTAGGCATTCCGATGCCCGATGGCGGGCACGGAAGGCCCCCTGGGATGAACCGTTGGTCGTCCAGGCCGGGCGGCCCTTGCACCTCACGCTCATCTGGCGTGCGCTGGCCTCCCCCCGCGATAGTTACACCATCTTTATCCATCTGATCGACGGCGCGGGCCGTCCCGTCATGGTCCACGACTACACTCCGTTGGGCGGGGCCTGTCCCACCTACCTGTGGTTCCCCAAGTGGCTCCCGGGGCAGGTCCTCACCGACCCCTACCGGCTGATCATCCCGTCCGACCTGCCCGCCGGCGACTACTGGTTGGAGGTGGGGATGTACGGGATGACTTCCCTTCGCCGCCTTCCTGTGGTAGACTTGGGGGGCAGCCTGGCCGGTGACCGGGTCATCCTGGGGCCGGTGCGGGTGGAGTAGGAGGTAAAGCGAATGGATATTGCGGTCTTGATCTGGACGATTGCCGTGACGATCCTGGTGGTCGTCGGCATCGTGTGGGTGCTTGATCTGCAGGCCCGGCTAGGCCGGCTGCAACGCCGCCACGAGAAACCGTTTGCTGCAGAAGAGGAAGAAGACGCGGGAATGGCTGCGGCCTTGCAGAGCCTGGCCTCCCGGCTTTCGGAGACGACCGCGCGCACCGAGCGGTTGGTGGCGCGCGCCGAGCAGATTGACGCGGCCCTGGCTCACACCGTGCAGGGTGTGGGACTGGTACGTTTCCGTGCCTTTCAGGACACCGGGGGTGACCAGAGTTTTGCGCTGGCACTGATGGACGGAGAGGGAAACGGCGTCGTCATCTCGGCGCTCTATGGGCGTGGCGCGACGCGCATCTACGCCAAGCCGGTCCAGGGGTGGCTTTCGCCCAAGGCGTTGGGCGAGGAGGAGGAGCAGGCATTGGCGCAGGCGCGGGAGATTGTCGTCGGTCACGATTGACAAAAGCCCGGCACTGATGTATCATCTAAACCGTGCTCCGCTATGATAGACGAGAAATCGTCTCCATGCATTCATTAAGGAGGAACATCCGTGTTCGGAAAAGAAAAGACTCAAAAAACGGCCTCTAAGGCTCCCGTCTCCAAGATCGAGACCGTCATTGGCCCCAACGCCCACTTCCGGGGAGACATCCAGTCCGACGGCGGTGTCCGCATTGATGGTATCTATGAGGGCACTATTGACATCACCGGAAATCTGGTGATTGGCGAGGGGGCGAAACTCATCGCCGAGATCAGCGCCAACAACATCTCTATCTCTGGTGCCATCAAGGGCAACATCAGTGGCAACCGGGTGGAGATACTCGAGACTGGCCGGGTGTGGGGAGACCTGACCATCAATTCGCTGCTGCTCAACGAAGGTGCCTACCTGCGTGGGCAGACCACGATGCATGGTGACATTGAGCCCCCAATGATCGAGCCTCCCAAGCCGAGACGTGCTGCTCAGCCTGCTGGCGCTACGATCGTGGACGTAGAACCAAAGTCGCAGGTGGACGAGTAGTACCGGTACAGCACGGATAGGAGCCCCGCCGCGGCCTCGTCGTGGCGGGGTCTTGGTTTGTGGCCTTCCTGCTGCCCTTTGGCGACATCACACCAGCGGCCAGGGGACCTGGCGGCGGGTGGGATCGGGGTGGGGAAAGACGGGACGCTCCAGCAGCGTTGCCAGGCGGGCCTGCAAGGCGGCAATCTCGTCCTCGATCAGCAGTTCGGCCAATGCCTGGCGCAGTGTGCTCTCGCAGGCCAAACGGGCCTGCAACTGGCATAGATCGGCCAGATATTCCTCTGGGATCACTTTTCCGGCAAAATCCCAGATGACAGTGCGCAGCTTGGGCTGCGGATGGAACGTCAGGGCATTGTCAATCGCCCAGATGCGGTTCCACCGGTCCAGCAGCAGGTGCCCGCCCTTGCGGTCGGCGTTGTTGGCCAGAATGTCGAACAGGGCTACTGGGAGCAGATCGGGCATCCGCTCCTCGCGGAGGGTAAAGTAGTCGGCCTCCGCGTCGGTGTCAATGTAGAGCTGAAGAGCGCCGGGGCCGTAGGGACCGTCGCGCAAGACGGTGGGGGGAATGAGCGGCCAGCCAAGCGCCCGGCTGACCACGTAAGCGGCCACCTCCCGCAGGCAGAGTGTGCCGTGGGGAAAGTCCCACAGCGGGGTCTCTCCCCGGCGTGGCTTGTAGATCGCCAGCGTACGCAGATCCCCATCATCCACGCTGGTCAGGAAAATGACGTTGGAACTGTAGCGAATCTGCCCCACGAGTGCCACGCAGCCCTGGGAGAGTAACTGCATCGCCTGCTCCGGTCCTATGGCAACTGCGCGGGGTGACTTGGCCTCTGTCTGGTCCATAGAGGCACCTACGTAGACGAGAGTCCCCTGCCTTCGGCAGGGGACTCTTCACCGCCTGACGCCTTATCATCGGTCACTCGCATCGGTGCGCTTGCGCCCATTCCCTCTCACGCAGACATGCTGCTCACCGGGGTCGATCGTCTCGCCGCAAAGAGGGCAGGTGGGGCGACCTGAGGTGACGGCGATGGCAGCCTTGCGAGCCAGCGTTGCCATCTGGGTGTGGCTGGCCCAGATGTGCACCCGGGCCCTGTGCTGTTCCTCCTCCGCAGCCAATTCCTCGGCTGTGACGACCAGCATGTCCCGTGTCTCGTCGTAACCCAAGCCCAGTCGCCCCACGCGAAAGAGAGGCTCGAGCGGATGGATGAGCTCCAGACTTGTGGGCTCAGGTTCACCTCGTGCCGCTCTCAGTTCCTCCAGCATGCTGCTGATGGCGACGGAAATCGCGGCGGCCTGCTCCTTCTCGATGATGAGTGTGACGAGCATGTCGTCCTGCGCTGCCTGGAGGTAGAAGGTGCGCTGGCCCGGCGGGCCGATGGTATCGATGGTGATAAAATCCACCTGGCTCAGTTCAATCAGTTCGGGCAGTTCCATTTGTTTCCTCCTCCCACGATGGGCAAGTGCTTGGTACCGCTCAGGCACACCAGATGGGGCACCGGACCGCCCGGTTCCAACCCCGTCAGCGAGGCCGAGAGATGCGGGCCTAACGGACCAGCAGTACCGGGCAGTCCACTGTGTCCAGAAGCGTCTGGAGTGCCTCCCGGGCCAGGATGGTACCGCTCAACACGAGTACGCCGCTATCCTCGCTCCTTACCTCGTGAGTCAGCGTTGCACCGCTTGCATCTGGCAACCGCCGATAACGTACGATGAGCCCTCGCCCGCGCAGCGAGTCGGAGACCTCGGCGCGCAACCGCTGCGCGGCGTCTGGAACGTCGGCCACGATCAGCACGGTCAGGTTGCCCGCTTGCTCGTGTGCCAGATGGGCCGCCAGTCTCAACGCCTTCCGGGCGGTGGCTGTGCCGTCATAGGTCACCACCACCGGGGACCTGATGCCCACGTCGCGCTGAAGCATAAGGACACAACATGGAGCTTCTTCCGCCGCTGCCCGTGCCGTAGAGCCCAGGTGCACCCGCCGGATCAGCGGCCGGCTCGCTTTCCCCAGCGTCAGCAGGTCCGCCTCCAGAGCGGCCGCCAGCACCTCGGGTGCGACGTCTCCACGCACGACCCGGAAGGACCACTCGACGTGACGCCGCTCGCTCGCTGCCGCCAGCGCCTGGCGTGCCTGTGTGGCCTGTGCCCGCAGTGCCCGCTCCATCCGCGCCCGGTCCAGTCGCGCGGGGGCGGCAAATGGAAATCGCATCTCTCGCGCCACCGGCAGCCCCGCCAGTCGCAGCAGATTGGCGTCCTCCACGAAAAGCCCGTGCAATTCCGCCTCCAGGCTGGCGGCCAACTCGGCTGCGGCCTCCAGCGCTGCCAGGCTGTGATGCGAAGTGTCCAGGGCTATCAGGATGCGTCGAATCCTTTGCTGTTCATCCCGCTTGCTCATTCTCGCTTGCTTCCTCTTCAACTGCTTTCTGTTCCTCTTCCGCTCCCTTGGCCGGTGCGGAGAAGGCACGTTGCTTTTCAGCCAGCTCGACCAGCCGAGCCTCGACGAGCTGATTGATGCTCCCCTCGGGAAAGTTCCCTTCCGCGTCCCGTTCCCCAGCCGGGATGCCGGTCAAAAGCTCGATAGCTTCATCCACCGTGCGCATGGGGTAGATGTGGAACTGGCCTGCCTCGACTGCCTCGACGACGTCGTGTCGCAGCATGAGGTGTTGCACGTTGAACGTGGGGATGACGACCCCCTGCTCACCGGTCAGCCCCCGGGCCTTGCAGACGTCGAAAAAGCCCTCGGTTTTTTCGTTGACGCCACCGATAGGCTGAGCCTCGCCGTGCTGGTTGACGGAACCGGTCATGGCAAACGACTGCTTGATGGGCACCCGCGCCAGCGCCGAGAGCAGCGCGCACAGTTCCGCCATCGAGGCGCTATCTCCCTCCACCCCGCTGTAGGACTGTTCGAACACCAGGCTGGCCGAGAGAGAGAGGGGGTGCTCGGCGGCGTAGCGAGCGCCGAGAAAGCTCGACAGGATGAGCACGCCCTTGGAGTGGATGGGGCCGCCCAGTTTGACCTCACGCTCGATGTCCACCACCTTGCCGCCGCCGGTACGAACACGGGCGGTGATGCGGCTGGGCTGCCCGAAGGCAAACTTCCCCAGCCCGACCACCGAGAGGCCGTTGACCTGTCCCACGCGCTCGCCGGCCGTATCGATCAAGACCGTGCCTCGTTGGATGCGATCGTGCACGCGCTCCCGCACCCGGTCGGCGCGGTGTATCTGTGTGTCAATCGCGCGCTGCACGTCGTCGGTGGTCACGACGCCGTTGCCGGCCACGCTCGCCCAGTAGTCCGCCTCGCGCAGCAGATCCGCGATGCTCAGCAGATGGACAGAAAGCTTGTTGGCGTCCCCCGCCATGCGGGCGCTGTGCTCGACGACCCGCGCGACGGCTCCCCGGTCGAAGGGACGCAGATCCTCGCCGCGCGCCATCGTGGCGATCAGGCGGGCGTACAGCAGGTTGCTCTCGGGGGTGCGCTCCATGTCCTCATTGAAATCGGCCTCGACCTTGAACAACTCGCCAAAGTCGGGGTCGAGTTGGACCAGCGAATAATATAGCATCCGGTCGCCGATCAGGACCACCTTCACGTCCAGCGGGATAGGCTCCGGCACCAGCGACACGGTGCTCATCAGGCTCAGCGCCTGGCTCAGCGATTCGATGCGCACCTCCCGCGAGCGCAGGGCGCGCTTGAGACCCTCCCAGGCATAGGGTTGCAGGAGCAACTGGCGGGCATCCAGGATCAGGTAGCCACCGTTGGCGCGGTGCAGCGCGCCGGGCTTGATCAGGTTAAAGTCGGTCAACAGCGCTCCCATCTGGGCGAGTTGCTCGATCCGGCCGATCAGGTTGTTGTAGGTCGGGTTGCTCTCATAGACCACCGGGGCACCCTTGGATTGGCTGAGGTCCACGAGGACGTTCACCTGGTAGCGGCGGAGCAGGGGCGCGCTCGTCGCCGAGCGTGGCAGCGGGACGCCCATGGCCTGGGGAGCCTCGTCGGGCTTGCGAAATTCGTCCACGTTCTCGACCACGTCCTGTTGCACCGTGTCCAGGTAGTTGACGACGTCCGGCAGTTCGGCGTACTTATCGCGCAACTCGTCCATCATGCCACCGACCGCGAACGTCGCCACCTGGCGGTCCAACTCCTTCACCTTTTTCCGCGCCTCGTGTTCCCACTGCCGCGCCTGGGGAAGGGTCTCCTGAAGTCGCGCCTGGACCTCGGCGATGTCCTCCTCGAACCGTTTGCGCTCCTCGTCCGGCAGTTTCTGAAATTCATCTGGGCTGATGACCTCGCCCTCCTTCAGGGGGGCGACGGCCAGCCCTGTTGGGGTACGGATCAGCGCGATGCTGCGCTCCCGGGCGTGATTCTGCAGTTCGTTGAATGCCTTTTCCTGCCGCTCCTTGAATTCTTCCTGGGCCTCCTGCCTGCGCGTGCGGTAATCCTCGCTCTCGAAGGCGGCTGGGATCGTGGTGAGCAGTTCCTCGATGAACTGTTCCATGTCCTTGCGCAGGACGATCGCCTGTCCTGATGGGAGCCGCAGCGCACACGGTTTGTGAGCCTGTTCAAAGTTGTTGACGTAACACCAGTCGGATGGGACCGGCTCAGCGGCGGCTTTCCGGTCGAGGAACTGGCCGATGGTGGTGCGTTTCCCCGTCCCGCTGGGTCCCAGCGCGAACAGGTTGTAACCCTCGCGTCGGATGCCAATGCCGAATTGAACGGCGCCGACCGCCCGCTCCTGGCCGATGATCTCGTTCAGGTCTTCCAGTTCGGCCGTCGTCTCAAAGTCGAACTGCGATCCATCACACGTCCGGCAGAGTTGGTCTGCGCTCAGAGGTTGTACAGGGGCCATTGATGAACCTCCTTCGATTTGATCTAGCATCTAGCTTCTAGAGCGCCACAAAGCGGGCTTTGCCCGTCGTCAAGTCGAGGATGCAGAAGGAGTGACTCTGCCAGCGCTTGCCGCCCAGCGCGCCGGGGTTGATCGCGCGAGTATGGCCTACTGTGCGGTGGCGCCTGCGGTGGGTATGGCCATGGAAGACGTACGTGTATTGGCCAGAGGTGATGAGGTTCGCCAGCGCCTCCTCGTTGTCGCCGTGGATCATCGCCAGCGGGTATCCGTCCAGCGTGGGTCGCTGGAGCCAGGCCAGCCGGCCGGGCCCGAGCATCCCCTCGACCGCCTGCGTCAGTCCCAGGTGACGGTCCATGTTCCCCTGCGCGATCCACACATCAAAGCCCGCGAATGCCCGGACGATGTGGGGGCCGCAGACGTCGCCGCAGTGAAGGATCTTGGTCACTCTCTCTGTCTCCAGAATCTCGATCGCTGCCTCCAGGTTGTGTAAGTCATCGTGGGTGTCGGAGATGATGCCGACTTTCATTCCCGCCCTCCGACTGTAGATGATAGCAGAAACCGGCCTATTGCGCAAACCTGCCCGCCGGACTATAATTTGACCTGATGTCTAGGAAGCTATACGTGAGGCGACACATGCCGAGTGTTTCTTCCGCTGCGGCAGTTTCTCGCAAAATGAGATACTCTGGCACCCTGCCGGAGGGCTTTGACAGGCACCGCACGACCGTGGAGAGGCCGAATTTCGGATGACTGGAGCTCCCATCTCCCGGGGGTGACGTTTATCGTGGAACAGGATGTAGCGCCTGGCCTAACCGACGCAGGCTTGTTCGGCGCGAATCGAGTAGTGTTTGACCCGGATGATATCACGCATCTGGTCGAGCAGTTTCCTGGGCGGTTGCGTACTCGCAGTAACTGATGTAAACTGAACACAGGTTCAATCTCGTGGTGACCGAGCAGCGAGAACATACGTTCTGGCTTCGGGTCACATCATGCTCGATTTCCCTCACGATGGCAAGTGTATTATACAGCTAAAAAGTCCGCATGAAAATAGTTATGTGACCTATCCTGACAGA
>DATKTN010000182.1:0-4461 GCA_035531135.1 Anaerolineae bacterium | reverse complement strand
GGGCCAGCGAACGCTCCCGATCCTTGAGGTACGAGGCTCCGGTCAGGATGGAGACCAGCGCGCCCACGCTCACCGCCGCCCCGCACTCGCCGCGCGTGCCGCACACGGCGAAGGGGATGTCGGCCGTGCGCTTGATGGCCGATTCCAGCCGGCCGGGCTTGAGCGGCCGCTGGCCGCCGTTCGCCAGCGCAGCTAGCACGGCCGGCGCCACGAGCGCGTGGTGAGCCGGGCCGTGCATGACCATCGCCGGGTGCTTCATGATCAGGTTTACGACAGCGCCGGGGTCGGGCTCCCGCGTGCCCTCACACACCCGCTCGACCACTTGAAGCGGATCGGCCAGTTGGCACTCCTCGCAGACGTGGTGCCCGTTGGGGCACAGGTACCCGGCCGGCGTCTCTCGCCCGCAGAAGGAGCACACGGCGACGGTGTCCGTCTCGTAGAGCTCGGCGTCGCAGATGACACAAGGGTAGGACATATACCCGGGTTCCTACTCTGCCCCGCTCACGGCCTCCCGCATCCAGCCAACCACCTCGTTCACCGCAGGGATGCGGCCAGCACAGACCAACTGTTCGTTGATCACCAGGCCCGGGGTGAACATTATGGGATACTTCATGATGTCCTCGAAATCCGTCACGTGCTGGACGGTCGCCTCCAGCGTGGGGTCCTCCTCCGCCAGCGCCTCCAGCGCTGCCACCGCCTGTTGCTCGACCCGCTGGCAATTCACGCAGCCGGGGCCCAAGACTTTGATGCTCAGTGCCATTTGTACCTCCTGATAGGTTGTTTCAGGCTTCAGTGTTTCAGGTTTCGGGTTCGTCCAACTTAACCTGTAACCCATGACCTCACGATACGATCTCAATGGTCGGCTCGACCTCGATCTCTGACTTGATCGAGTTGGCGACCAGGCTGTACTTTTGCGCGCCCTGCAGGGCGCGACGCACGCGCGCTTCGACGACGGCCGGGTCTTGCTCCCCGACCGATACCTGGATGGTCGGCCACAGGCGGACGTGGGTAAAGATCTCTGTCCGGTCCAGCTCGATCAGCTTGGTGCCTTCTGCGCGGCACGTGTACGAGAGTAATTTGAGCTTGAACCGTTCGGCCGCCCAGATGAACATCATCATGACGCAGGTGTTGGCCGCCGCCACGAACGCGTCCTCGGGCGTGAGCACGCCCTCGTGGCCGTGGGCGTCGGGCGGGGCGGAGAAATCCATCTCTGGCCCGTTGCCCATCACGACGTGACCCCAGTGTTCCCCTTTCCATTCGACAGTAGTGTGATACGTTGCGGTGCGGCTCATGCTGGAGCCTCCTGTTTCTCGCAGAACGCCGCGTACTCGCGCAGCAGCGCTTCCGTATAATCTTGCTCTTCTTCGCGCGGGATGGGGTTATAGATCTTGACCACCTCCAGCAACTCACGCGCCATGTCGTCGCCGGGTCGCTTGCCAGCCTGGTGCAACTGCTGGAAGATGACCGGCAGAGCGATCAACGTGACGACGCGCCCGTTCACGGCCACCTTCTGAATCGGGATACCCGACCCGCACGAACAGGTGGCAACCACCGCCTCCTCTCCCTCCGGCTCGGACACCTCGGCCAGTTCTGTGGCCAGCTCAGCCTGCTGGCCCGCCGGCCTGCCCAGGATGTCATCCACCAGGCCCGCCACCCATCCTGCTGTGACCTCGACGGCCCGTTGCCCGGCGTCGTTCAACCGGCGCTTGCCCTCAGGCTGCTCCAGTTCGTATTCGGCCACCAGATCGCTCACCACGACGCTCGCCGCCGGTTTGCCGGAGTACATCTCGGTGGCCCGGGCGGCGCAGCGCTTGTCGCAGCCGTCCACGGCGACGGTCGGGTAGAAGCGGGCAAACGCCCGATCCCCCTCCCCTCCGGCCAGGAAGAGCGGCAGGCAGATCGTCACCGTGTCGGCGGGACGCAGTTGCTCCAGCACTTTCAGCGCGGCCAGCCGCGTCACGGTCCCCTCCGGCAGCTCCTCGCCGGAACAGGCCACGATTCCCACTTTCTTCTTCGGCAGATCAGGCATCTTCTTTCCCTCGTCCGTTTCCAGAAAAACCATCTACGGCGGCTGCGATTTCCTCCGCCAGCGCGTGGGCCAGTTGCTTCCCACCCTCGTTGAGTTCGGCGATGCCCTGCGACTTGAACTGGCGATGGCGGCGAAAGGCGTCGAGCACGGTGAATTGCTGAGCGACCGTGCCTCCGCTCTCCTGCACCATCTTGGTCGCGCAGGCCAGCTTGCAGCCGTCGATCGTCACGGTCGCATGCTCGGATACCGCTTCACGCGCATCCTCGTCCCCCAACACCAGGAGGGAGAGCGCCACCAGCTCTGTGTCGGCGGGGCGCATATCCTCGGTCACTTTGTAGGCTGCCTCGCGGCTCACGGTGCCAAAGGTCTTGCCGATGCCGCTGCACGGCACGATGACCACCTTTTGCCCACGGTCGCTCATAGTTTCTTCATCTCCTCCTCGGCCAACTCCTTCACCAGGGCCAGGTAGGCCTGCGGGTCCAGCAGGCGATCGCGGTCGGACTCCCAGTCCTCGGCCTCGATCACCGCCAGCCAGCCTTCGCCGTACGGATCCTGGTTGATCATCTCCGGCGCGGTCTCCATCGCCGGGTTGACCTCCACCACCGTGCCGGCGACCGGTGCGGGCAGGACGACGTCTGTTTTCATCGTCTCGATCGTGGCCATTTCGCCGCCGAAAGCCAGATCGGTCCCCTCCGGTTCGACCTCGGCGAAGGCGACGTCGCCGCTCGACTGCTGCAAAAAGTCCGAGAGGCCGATCCGCACGCGGTCGCCTTCGGCCAGCGCCCACACCCCCTCGCGGTGGTAGTACCGGTCGGTGGGGACCTTGAACGTGAACTTGTCTATGGTAAATTCCAGAACCTCAGGCATGATATCCTCCTGATCTCCTTGCTTATCTCCCAGAGTGAAAGTGAATCGTCGCGTCGCGGAAGCCCAGCGCTGCTTCCAGCATGGCCTCGGGCAGAGTTGGGTGGGCGTGCGTCGTCCAGGCCAGGTCGTCCGCAGTAGCGCCCACTTGCACCGCCAGCGCACCTTCGGCGATCAGGTCGGTGGTGTGTGGGCCCATCAGGTGAACGCCCAGCACACGCCCGCTGCCCGCCTCGCACACCAGTTTGACCTGCCCTTCGGTCTCGCCCAAAATTTGAGCCCGCGGGTTGGCCGAAAACGGAAACTTGGTCACCTTGACGTCCGCTCCCTGGGCGTGGGCCTCGGCCTCCGTCAGGCCGACGCTGGCGACCTCGGGTCGGGTAAAGATCACGCTGGGCACCGAGCGATAGTCCACCGCGCGCTTGCCGCCGGTCACGTTCTCGGCCACTATGCGACCATCGACCATCGCCTTGTGCGCCAGCATCATCCCGCCAGCCGCATCGCCGATGGCCCACACATTGGGAAGGTTCGTCCTCAGGTGCTCGTCCACGGCGACAGCGCGGCCGTTCATCTTTACTCCGAGTCCGGCCAGTCCAAGGTCGTCAGTGTTCGGCCAACGGCCCACGGCGACCAGCACGCGCGCGCCCTCGACGGCGTCTTCGCCTCTGGCCCCGGCAAAGATCACCCGCAACCCTCTCTCTGCAGGTTCGATCGCCCGCACCGTTGCGCCTGTGTGGATGGCCATCCCGCGCCGCCGCAGGATGAGCGCCAGCCGCTTGGCGAGCGGTTCTTCCGTCGCCCCGGGCAACAACGTCGGCATCATCTCCAGGACGGTCACCTGGCTGCCCAGCGCCTCGTAGATACAGGCGAACTCCAGCCCAATCACGCCTCCGCCGATGATAACTATGTGCTCTGGGACGTCGGCGATGTCCAGTGCCTCCGTGCTGGTCATCACGCCCGGCAGGTCGAGGCCGGGGATGGGCGGTCGGGCCGGGACGGAGCCGGGGGCCAGGATCACGTGCCGGGCTGAAACCTCCACGGCATTCCCTGCGGTATCTGTGACGCGCAGCGTGTCTGGACGGACGAGACGTCCCTCACCCCGCACCAGCGTGACTCTGCGCTTCTTCAACAGTTGTTCCACGCCGCCCACCAGCCCGTCCACAGCGGCCTGTTTGTAGGCCATCAGCGAAGGGAGGTCGGGCACGGCGCTGGGAATGGAGACGCCGAACTCGTGCGCCCGGCGGGTCTTGAGCAGCAATTCGGTGGACGTCGTCAGCGCCTTGGTTGGGATGCAGCCGACGTTCAGGCACGTCCCGCCCACGCGATCCTTTTCGACGAGGGCCACGCGGGCACCGAGTTGCGCGGTCCGCAGCGCGGCCACGTAGCCACCTGGCCCTGCACCTAGAATTGCCACGTCATACGTGTCGCTCATAGCGTGACTCCAGCCATGGAGCGCTAAGATGTTTGCGCGTCCTTCTTCTCACACTCCATACACAGGTCACCGGCCCGGTTGGTCCAATAGGCCAGCCCGCAGCCAGGGCAAGTGACCTTCCGCAGACTGCTTTTCT
>DATKTN010000181.1:0-3527 GCA_035531135.1 Anaerolineae bacterium | reverse complement strand
TGGAGCGCACGCTGACGGTGGGCGTGATCAGCTCGCTGGGCCGGGTCATCCAGAGCCCGGACGGCCGCTTCATCGGCGAGGCCATCCAGACCGACGCGGCGATCAACCCCGGGAACTCGGGCGGGCCGCTGCTGGACCTGGAGGGGCGCGTCATCGGGGTGAACTCGCAGATCATCAGCCCCAGCCGCGCCTCGGCCGGCATCGGCTTTGCCGTGCCGGTGAACACGGTGAAGCGGGTGGTGCCGCAGTTGATCGCCCAGGGCCGCTACGCGCACCCCTGGCTGGGCGTGCAGCCGCTCGGCCTGACGCCGGAGCGGGCGCAGGCCTTCCGCGAGGCCGGGATGGACGTGCCGGTGGACGAAGGGTTGCTGATGATCGAGGTCATACCCGGCGGACCTGCCGACCGGGCGGGCATCCGGGGCGGTGACCGCATCGTGCAACTGGGCAACGTCCAGCTCCCGTTGGGCGGGGACATCATCACCGCGATCAACGGCGAGGCCGTGGATGACCTCCAGGAGCTCACCGTCTACCTGGAGACCCAGACGCAGGTGGGGGATACCGTCGAGGTGACGATCTTCCGGGGCGGGGTGGAGCAAAGCATAGCGGTAACGCTGGCGGAGCGGCCGCAGTAGTTTCTTGACGCTTCTTCTCCTTCTGCTATAATATCCGTAGCGTGCGGGGCGGCCTGCCCAGGCCGCCCCGTTGGTTGATTTGAGGAGATTATGCTGGAGAGATTGGAAAAAGTCAAAGAACGATACGACGATCTGGCGCGCCTGATGGCCGACCCGGCCGTGGCGCACGACTATGAGCGCGTGGCCGAATACGCCAAGGAGCGGGCCGACCTGGAAGAGATCGTCGGCGTCTATCGGGAATATAAAGACACGGCCGAGGAGCTGGAGGGGACCGAGACGCTGCTGACCGACGATGCCGACCCCGAACTGCAGGAACTGGCCGAGGGCGAGATTGCCCGGTTGCAGGCCCGGCAGGACGAACTGGAGCGCCAACTCCACAGGCTGCTGATCCCCAAAGACCCGCGCGATGCCAGGGACGTGATCATCGAGATCCGCGCCGGGGCCGGTGGCGATGAAGCCGGCCTCTTCGCGGCGAACCTGCATCGCATGTACACCCGCTACGCCGAGCGGCAGGGGTGGAAGACAGAGTTGCTGAGCGGGCACGCGACCGGCGTCGGCGGCTTCAAAGAGGTCATCTTTGGGATACAGGGACGTGGGGCGTTTTCCCGCTTCAAGTTCGAAAGCGGCGTCCATCGCGTCCAGCGGGTGCCGATCACCGAGTCCTCCGGCCGTATCCATACCTCGACCGCTACCGTCGCGGTCCTGCCCGAAGTGGATGAGGTGGAGGTCCACATCGACCCCAAGGACCTGGAGATCGAAGCCTACGGCTCCTCCGGCCCTGGCGGGCAGCACATGCAGAAGAACGCCACCGCCGTGCGCATCATCCACAAGCCGACCGGGATGGTCGTCGCGTGCGAGAGTGAGCGCTCGCAGACGCAGAACAAGCTGCGGGCGCTGGCCGTCCTGCGGGCGCGCCTGTACGAGCAGATGCGCCAGAAGCAGGAGGCAGAGGTGGCCGAGGCGCGGCGATCCCAGGTGGGCACCGGCGAGCGCAGCGAAAAGATCCGCACCTACAACTTTCCTCAGAACCGCGTCACCGATCACCGCATCGGCCTGACGCTCTACCGGCTGCCGGCCGTTCTGGACGGCGATCTCGACCCGTTCATTGACCAACTGGCGGCGCACGAGCAGGCCAAGCGCCTGGAGGCCCTGGGAGAGGCCGAGTAAGTACCATCGTGAAAACAGAAGAAGACAAACCGGCAGTTCATCCCTGGAGACGCGGCACCTTCGACCAATTATTCACATCCCGTATCCGCGCTCCAGCATCCACCATTGGGGGGGCGTTGCGTCAGGCAGCCATCGAGTTCGCCCCCATCACAGATGTCCCCCGGCTGGAAGCAGAGGTGCTCCTGGCCCACGTGCTGGGAACCGCGCGCACCGTGCTGATGGCACACCCCGAACGTCCACTCACGTCCGGTCAACTGGGCCGCTACGAAGCGCTCGTCAGGCGTCGTGCGTCCAACCATCCTCTTCCCTACATCACGGGCCGCGTCGAGTTCCACGGGCTCGAGTTCGAGGTCACGCCCGAGGTGCTGATCCCCCGCCCGGAGACGGAGACGCTGGTGGACCTGGCATTGGCGCGCCGGCCGGCGAGCGTCGTGGACGTCGGCACGGGCTCCGGCTGCATCGCCGTCTCGCTGGCGGTTCAGTTGCCCGACGCCCTCGTCTATGCCATCGACATCTCTCCGGCGGCGCTGGCTGTGGCGCGACGAAACGTGGAGCGGCACGGCGTCGCGGAGCGAGTGCGGCTGATGGTCGGCGACGTGCTCCACCCGCGTCCTGGCCCGGTCGACCTGATCGTCTCTAACCTGCCCTACGTCCCCACGGGCGAGTGCGCGTCGCTCCCGGCGTCGATCCGCGATCATGAGCCCCGGCTGGCGCTCGACGGCGGCCCAGGTGGACTGAGGGTCATCCGAAGGCTGCTGGCCCAGGCGCCGGCGGTACTGCGCGGTCCCGACCCGGCCCAGGGACGTGCCGGCGGTGGGCTGCTGATCGAGATCGGTGCCGGTCAGGGAAAAGCGGCGAGCCGCCTGGCCCGTGCCTTCTTCCCCGAAGCCACCGTGCGCGTGCACCCCGACCTGGCCGGGCGCGACCGGGTGCTGGAGGTGCAGACGTGATCCGGCTCCTGGCGCTCGACCTGGATGGCACGCTGATGGACGACGATATGGTCATCCGGAGCCACCGGGTGCGGCGTGCGGTCAGCGCTGCCCAGGAGCGCGTCGTCGTCACGCTGGCGACGGGCCGCATGTTTCGCTTTGCGCTCCCCTTTGCGCAGGACCTGGGGATCACCGCGCCGCTGATCTGCTACCAGGGAGGGCTGATCCAGGCCCCGGACGCCGACGCCCCACTTTACCGGGCGACGATGGAGCCAGCGCTGGCGCGCGAGGTACTGGAATTGCGATCCCGGCGCGGGTGGCACCTCGTTCTCTACGCCGGCGACGACGTCTTCCTCGACGAACGGCAGCACCCCGAGACGTTCTACCGCGACATGGTGGGGGAGCGCCCGGTCTGGGTGGATGACCTCCGCACCGTGATCGAGCAGCATGAGCCGGTCAAGTTCATCGTCTTCGTCGAGCCGTCCGAGGCGGACGGCGTTGAGACGGAGCTACGTCAGGCATTCAGAGGACGGCTGGAGGTGACCCGGTCGCACGCACTGATCATCGAGGGGAACCCACCGGGGGTGTCGAAAGGGGACGCGCTGCGACGGCTGGCCGCGCACCTGGGCATCCCGCAGGCAGAGGTCATGGCCATCGGCGATCAGGACAACGATGCCTCGATGATCGCCTGGGCCGGGTTGGGCGTGGCGATGGACAACGGTAGCCCGGCGGTCAAGGCGGTCGCCGACTGGATCGCACCGCCGTTAGCAGAAGACGGAGCGGCTGTGGCGATCGAGCG
>DATKTN010000180.1:0-5787 GCA_035531135.1 Anaerolineae bacterium | reverse complement strand
GAGACGGGGTGTTATCAACTGCATTGCCCGCCGGAGATGCTGCAGGTGCGGTCGTTTGCCGGTGTGGGCCGGCTGGAGCAGATCGCGCTGATGATCCTGCGCAAGTACGTCGAGCGATTCTATCTCCGCGCCCACCGGCGCTGGGAGCAGGAACAGATGACCTACCAGGCGCTGGACGAGAGCGACGAGAATCTCATCCGATCCTACGAGGCGCGGGTGAAGCGCTCCGCCGCGGACTTTTTGAAGACGCTGCGCGAGATGCTCGACGATCCGGGGCTGTACGAGCGGGACGACGGCCTTCCCCACAGGGTTCACTTCGACCGCCACCTCTATCTTCCGCTGCTAGTGGAGGACATGGGCGAGGAGCCGGTGGTCAAGTACTCGCCTCCGGGGCTCAACCCGGGTGAACGCCATTTCGTGCAGCAACTGCGCGCGTACGTCGGCACGGAGGACGGCCAGTCCCTGCTGGAAGAGCGCGATCGCGAGCTGTTCCTGCTGCGCAACCAGGCCCGCGGCCGGGGGGTGGGGTTCCTGGTCGACGACGAGCATTTCTTCCCCGATTTCATCCTGTGGCTCATCGGTTCCGGGCGGCAGGACATTGTGTTCGTCGATCCTCACGGCTTGATCATCGGCAGCAACCTGGCTGCCAACCAGAAGGTCCAGTTCTACCGGACCATCAAGGAGTACGAGCGCAAGTTGAACGAACGGGCCGCCCGCGACGACATCGCCCTGCACTCCTACATCGTCTCCCAGACCTCGTTCGAGGATCTGAGGAAACAGACGGCGATGGGTACGCCGCAGGAGTTCAACCGGCTGCACGTCTACTTCCGCGAGCAAGAGTACGTCAGGCTGCTGATCGAGGATGTGCTGGCAATATAGTGGCGCGACTCGCTCCAGCCACGCTGTACACGTGAGGACTCTCTATGCGCCAACCCATCTTTGACTTCTCCGCCTACGTCGCCGACCGCACCCGCGACTTTACCGGTCGAGGCTGGGTCTTTGCCGAGATCGACGACTGGCTGGCCGATCCCGCCGCCCCGCCCTACTTTGTCATCACTGGCGAGCCCGGCATCGGCAAGACGGCCATCGCCGCCCGGTTGACCCAGGTCCGCGACCCGGCGGCCGTCCACTTTTGCATCGCGCGCCAGGCCGACACGGTCGACCCGCTCAACTTCTCCCGTTCCCTGTCCCACCAGCTCACGCAGATCGACGGCTTTGCCCAGGAGATCCTGAGAGACAGCGGCGTCAGGCTGGAGGCGCGGCAGGACATCCGGGAGAACTATGGCCAGGCGATCAACGTGCAGATCGATCGCCTGGTCGTGAACGCGCCCTCGGCGGTGGGCGCCTTCATCCACGCGGTGGTCGAGCCGCTCAAGGCGCTCTACGCGGGCGGCTTCGAGCGGCAACTGGTAGTTCTCGTAGACGCGCTGGACGAGGCGGTGCAGTTGCGGGGGCCGGAGACGATCGTGGATCTGCTGGCGGGCGCCTGTGGGCCGCTCCGGCGTCTGCCAGTGCGGTTCGTGCTGACCTCGCGCCCTGAGGGGGCCGGGTTGCGCCATTTCGAGCGGCTGCGTGTCCCCCACCTGGTGCTCGACGCCGGGCGCGGGGAGAACCTGGCGGACGTCCGGGCGTACGTCCATCGCCGGTTGGCGGGATCACCAGCGTTGCAGGGGCGGCTGGCGCAACAGGGGATGCAGCCCAATGACTTCGTTGAGCGCATCGCGACCGCCAGCCGGGGCAATTTCCTGTACCTGGTCTGGCTGCTGCGGGCGATTGCGGAGGGCGCGCAGCGGTTCGACGCGCTGGGCGCGCTGCCGGAGGGGCTGGATGGGATCTACCGCGAGTTTCTGCGCACCCGCCGGGTGGGCCAGGACGTCGATCGCTGGCGCAGTCGCTATCGCCCGGTGCTGGGTGCGCTGGCCGCGGCCCAATCCCCGTTGACGGCGGAGCAACTGGCGCGCTTCACCGGGCTCAGCGCGCAGGAGGTGGACGACTGCGTGCGGGACGCGTGGCAGTTTCTCGATCCCGCGCAGGCTGAAGGGGGGCGTCTCCAGTTGTATCACCAGTCGGTGGCCGACTTCCTGAGCAGCCGGGAGCGGGCCGGGGAGTTCTGGGTCGACCTGCGTGCCGTCCACGGGCGGATCGCCCGCTTCTACCAGGAACGGCATGCGTCGGACTGGTCCGGCTGCGACACGTACGGCCTGCGCTACCTGCCGGCCCACCTGGCCGGGGCCGCGCAGGCCGAGCCCCTGCGGGCGCTGTTGCTCGATTTCGACTGGCTGCAGGCCAAGCTGGCGGCCGTCGACGTCTCTGCGTTGCTCGCGGACTATGATCTCCTGCCCGACGATCCCCCGTTGTGCCTGGTGCGGGATGCGCTGCGGCTCTCGGCCCACGTGCTGGCGCGGGACAGGACGCAACTGGCGGGGCAACTGCTGGGCCGCCTGCTGGGCTTCGATGGGGCCGGTGTTCGGACCCTGCTGGAGGGGGCCAAAGGGTGGCACGCGGCCCCCTGGCTGCGGCCCCTGGCGCCGACGCTGACCCCTCCTGGTGGGCCGTTGCTGCGCACGCTGACGGGGCACACGCGTGAGATCAATGGGGTGGCGGTGATGCCGGACGGGCGGCGGGCGATCTCGGCCTCGTTCGACGGGACGCTGATCGTGTGGGACCTGGAGCGTGGGGCGGCAGAGCGCACGCTGTGGGGGCACACAGGTGGGGTCAGTGCGGTGGCGGTGACGCCGGATGGGCGGCAGGCAATCTTGGCCTCGTACGACGGGACGCTGAAGGTGTGGGACCTTGAGAGCGAGCGTGGGGCGGAAGAGCGCACGCTGACGGGACACACTGATTGGGTCAATGCGGTGGCGGTGACGCCGGACGGGCGGCGGGCGATCTCGGCCTCATCCGACGGGACGCTGATCGTGTGGGACCTGGAGCGTGGGGCGGGAGAGCGCGCGCTGAGGGGGCACACGGCTCGGGTCAGTGCGGTGGCGGTGACGCCGGACGGGCGGCGGGCGATCTCGGCCTCAGGCGACGGGACGTTGAAGGTGTGGGATCTGGAGCGTGGGGAGGCGGTGCGCACGCTGGCGGGGTACACGAGTGGGGTCACTGCGGTGGCGGTGACGCCGGACGGGCGGCGGGCGATCTCGGCCTCAGCCGACTGGACGCTGATCGTGTGGGACCTGGAGCGTGGGGCGGAGGAGCGCACGCTGAGAGGGCACACGAATTGGGTCACTGCGGTGGCGGTGACGCCGGATGGGCGGCGGGCGATCTCGGGGTCAACCGACAGGACGCTGAAGGTGTGGGGCCTTGAGAGCGAGCGTGGGGCGGAAGAGCGCACACTGGCGGGGCACACGGGTCAGGTCATTGCGGTGGCGGTGACGCCGGACGGGCGGCGGGCGATCTCGGCTTCGTGGGATGGGACGCTGAAGGTGTGGGACCTGGAGCGTGGGGCGGCAGAGCGCACGCTGACGGGGCACACGGGTGAGGTCAGTGCGGTGGCGGTGACGCCGGACGGACGGCGGGCGATCTCGGCGTCTTGGGACGGGACGCTGATCGTGTGGGACCTGGAGCGTGGGGTGGAAGAGCGCACGCTGAGGGGGCACACGGGTGCGGTATGGGCGGTGGCGGTGACGCGGGACGGGCGGCGGGCGATCTCGGCGTCGTGGGACCGGACGCTCAAGGTGTGGGACCTGGAGCGTGGGGAGGAAGAGCACACACTGACGGGGCACACGGGTGAGGTCATTGCGGTAGCGGTGACGCCGGACGGGCGGCGGGCGATCTCGGCGTCGTGGGGGACGCTGAAGGTGTGGGACCTTGAGAGCGAGCGTGGGGCGGAAGAGCGCACGCTGACGGGGCACACGCGTGGGGTCAGTGCGGTGGCGGTGACGCCGGACGGGCGGCGGGCGATATCGGGTTCGCACGACGGGACGCTGAAGGTGTGGGGTCTTGAGAGCGAGCGTGGGGCGGAAGAGCGCACGCTGGCGGGGCACACGGATTGGGTCAGGGCGGTGGCGGTGACGCCGGACGGGCGGCGGGCGATCTCGGCGTCATCCGACCGGACGCTGATCGTGTGGGACCTGGAGCGTGGGGAAGTCGTCGCTACGTTCAGTGGCGATGGGGGGATGAACGCCTGCGCTGTCGCTCCGGACGGGGTGACCATCGTCGCGGGTGATGGGTTGGGCCGGGTGCACCTTTTGCGCCTGGAGGAAGCTGGCTAAACGGGGAGGAAAATCCATGGACTGTCACGAACGAACCATCGCCGCGCTGAACCTGCGCCAACCCGACCGCGTCCCGGTCTTTTCCTGCACGGAGGCGCAGAACCAGATCTATGAGATCCTGGGCCAGGAGGGTGGGGCGGTGCCGCTTAGCTTTGTCCAGGAGGGCGTCACCGGCGCGCTGGTCAAGGTGGCGGCGCCGCTGGTCAACGCCACGGGCCTGTTCAACCGCGAGCTCGAGAAATTCATGGCCAAGAAGCTCGAGGCCGACGTCGCGATCGGCTACGACTGCTCGTGGGTGATGTACTCGGCCATCTTTAACGTGCGCGACAACCATCACGCCACCGATATCTATGGGCGGCTGTACGATTTTGTCGCTGACGCCGACGGCAACCTGGATACGCCCATGTACCGCGAGGGGCTGCTGACGACGCCGGAAAAGTGGGAGGCCTGGCCGCACCCCGACCCCGACAAGTTCCACAAAAAGATGCGGCGGACGTTCACCGGCCTGCAGCGAAGCTTTGGCGACCAGATCTACCTGATGGGCAGCGTGTGCTGGGGGCTGTGGGAGAACGCGTCGCAGACGATGGGGCTGCCGGGCTTTGCGGTGGCGCTGCGCCGTGATCCCGATTTCGTGCGGCGCATGGTCAAGACCTACGAGACGCTCTACCTGGCGGCCGTCCACGCCGCCGCCGATGCCGGGCTGCCGGGCTTTGTCTACTCCGACGACATGGGGTACAAGAGCGGCCCGCAGACCTCGCCCCGCGTCCTGGACGAGTTCTTCGGCCCCAGCTTCCGGCGCATCGCCGACGAGGCGCACGACCGCGGGCTCAAGATCATCATCCATTCCTGCGGCAACGTGTACCAGTTGCTCGACCTGTTCGTCGACTGGGGCTTTGACGGCGTGCACTCGCTGGAGCCGACGGCCGGCATCGACCTGGCCGAGGTGAAACGGCGCGTGGGCGATAAGATGTGCGTCTTTGGCAACCTCGACATCTCCCACGTGCTCAGCTACGGCACGCGGGAGGAGGTGGAGGCGGCGGTCAACTACGCGCTGCGGGTCGCCGCGCAGGACGGCGGGTTCATCATGGCGATGACCAACTCGCACAACGCGGTCAAGGTCGAGAACACCCGCTGGATGATCGAGTTCACCCATCGCTACGGGACGTATCCGCTGGAGAAGAGACCCTAAGGGTCTTGGAGACCCTTAGGGTCTGAAGAGGCTTGCACGGAGGCAATCAATGGACGCAGAACAAGAGATTGGGCGCGTGCTGGAGGCGGTGGCTGACCTGGACATCGACGGGGTGGCGGCGCGGGTACGGGAGGCGCTGCAGGCCGGGGCTGAGCCTCGCGCCGTGCTCAACCACGGCCTCAGCGCCGGGATGCACGTCGTGGGCGAGCGCTTCGAGGGCGGCGAATACTACCTGACCGAGCTTGTGCTGGCGGGCGAGGTGATGAAGGCAGGGCTGGTCCCGCTGGAGCCGTTGCTGGAGGCGACGGACGTCCGCGGCAAGGGCACGGTCGTGCTGGCGACGGTCGAGGGGGACATCCACGAGATCGGCCGGAGCCTGGTCGG
>DATKTN010000179.1:0-16086 GCA_035531135.1 Anaerolineae bacterium | reverse complement strand
CCCAGCCAGATGTTGGTGATGCACATGGCGACGAAATTCCAGAGCGGGTCGGTCATCCATTGTGCAGGGGCCAGCCCGATCCGCTGCAGGATGATGTTCACGAACCCGTACTCAAAGTGAAACTCGCCCCGCCAGGCCAGGACCGCGATCGGCTGGGGGATGGCCCACGGAAAGACGAGCAGCGTGCGGTAGAGTCCCTTGAGCCGCAGCTTGCGGTTCAGCAGCAGCGCCAGGACCATGCCGCCACTGACGTGAAAGGCGACGTTCACCGCCGTCCAGAGGATGGTGCGAAAAAGGACCGGGAAGAACGTGACCTGTTTCAGCACCGGCCTGGTAAAGACCTCCAGGTAGTTCTTGAGGCCGATGAAAGCCGGTGACTTGAAATTCCTGGGATTCAGGTTGGTGAAGGAAACGTTCAGTTCCCACAGCAGCGGATAGATGACCAACAGCAGCAAGCCTACCAGCGCCGGGACGAGCAGCATGTACGGCAGGCGCAGGCGCCAGTGAAAGATCTTGCCCGCGATAGGCGACAGAAAGAGCCCCACGACGAAGGCCACGATGACCAGGGGCCAATACGGCGCCCACGGCGACGGAGTCTGGCCTGCGCTGACCGACCCCACGGCAAACACGAGCACGCCTGCGATCAGGATCGTCGATACCACGTGCCGGATTGGGTTGCCCAGGAACCTGAGCCCCCGGTCAACCGCCTGGCTGAACTTTTCCAAAGGGCCCCAGAGAAAGTAGACCAAGAGTTCCAGGATCGCGGTCCCAAAAAAGATGTAGAGAACGGTGTTCCCCACCTCTCGCAGAGCGTTAAGGATGACATCCGGTGTCAGGTATTGCATGTGCTTCCTCCTCGCCAGATGGAGCGGCGAGGAGGGGGACTCCCCCCTCCTCGCCTGGGATCAACGGTCTTACTCGAGGCTGGCGATGCAGGTCTCGGCCGCCGCTTGCATGGCCTCGGCTGCCTCCTCAGGTGTCTTGGTGTCCGCCAGGACGGCCTGCATCTCGGGCTTCATACCGTCCCAGTTGCAGCGCATCTCGCTGACCGTGGGCATCGGCGTGCCGACGACCATCTGGTCGGCCGAGCCCTTGAGGATCGGGTCGGAGGTGATCAGCGGGTCCTCGAGCGCGGCCTTGAGCGCCGGCAGACGGTTGAGCTTGGCGATCATCAGCGCCTGGTTGTTGGCGCTGGTGACAAAGTCCACGAAACCCTTTACCGCCTCCAGCTTGGCCCCTTCCAGCGAATAGGGGAGCATAAAGTAGACGCCGCTGGTGTAGGGCTTGGGGTACTCGCCGGTGGCTTTGACCATGGGGATGCGGGCTACCCCCAGCTTGTCGCCCAGCAAATCCTTGTAGCCGCCCAGCGACCAGTCGCCGTTGATGATCATGGCCGCCTTCCCCTCCTTGAAGAGGGTGTCAGCCCCATCGTAGTCGCTCTCCGCCGGGATGATCCCGGCCTCGTACTTCATGTCGTAGATGAACTGTAGCGTGGCGACCATCTCCGGCGTGTTCAGCGTGGGGGTCTTGCCGTCCTCGGCAAAGACCGCGCCACCGAACCCGCCCAGCCAGGGCACCAGCCAGAAGGGCTCGGTCTGGTTCCAGACCAGGCCGTAGGTATCGCCCGAGGTCAGTTCCGCGCCCTTGGCGAAGAGTTCATCGGTGTCCATCGGCGCTTCTTCGATCAGGTCCTTGTTGTACAGAAGCATCAGGTGGTTGCCGTTGGCGATGGGCACGCCCCAGGTCTGGCCGCCCAACCGGGCCGCCGCCAGCGCCGAATCGACGTACAGGTCCAGGTCAAACAGGTCGTCCACCGGCAAGATCAACTCGGCGTCCGTGAAGGGACCGGCGTGATCGTTGACCGTCCAAAGCAGGTCAGGCAGGGCACCGGCCAACCCCGCGGTGAGAAAGTCCTCGCGCAGCGTCTCGACGTCCTTGTTGACGACCTCGAAGGTGACGTGGGGGTTGAGGGCGGTATAGGCATCGGCCAGCGACTGGACGAACTGCAGGCCGCCGTCGGCCTCGCCTTCCTTGGTCCAGAGGACGATCTCCACTGGCTCGGCTTCAACCTCGACCGGAACCTCGACCTTGACCTCCTTGGTGACCACGACCTCTTCCTTCTCGGTGACCACCACCGTCTCGATCACCTTTTCCGGCGGCGCCTCTGTTGGCGCTGGAGCACACTGCGTGATGACCAGCGTTGCCACGGCCAACAGGCCCAGGATGGCAAACATGTTCTTCTTCATCTGTAGGTTCTCCTTTCCCTCAATTGGGATTTTTCGTGTTGCACTGTGGTTACGTCCGTGAGATGAGATGCCAGTTCTTCCCATTTCCTCCCTTCGCATCACCTCCTCCTGGTAAACCTGCTCATCGACGGCGGGCTACTCCCGCCATCGAACTAGACCAGGCGGCACGGTCGCTCACTGATGGCACCGATGAATTCCGCCGTGCGGCGCACAATCTCGTCGATGGGCGCGGTACCGGCAATCGCTGCCTCGAACATGCCCTGTAGTTGACGAGAGACCTTGACGTATTCAGGAATGGACGGACGCGCGCGCCCCAGAGCGATCATGCCAGATACCCGCGCCAGCAGTGGTTCGGCTTTGGGGCTGAGAAACGCGTAAAAGGACGGGCATGGCGAGTTCTGCAGCATAGAGTGGTACAGGCTTCCGACGACGTCGGGATTGATGGCCTCTCTGAGCACGTCCATCACCGGCGCCGGGCGTTGGGACTGCCGCATGATGACGTAACTGGTCCCGCCCACCGTCGAAACGGGCTCGCCTCCTGGCGCGGCCGGCGGCGCCACGCAGCCGACCCGCTGCATGAACTCCTCCTCTCCCCAACCGCTGGTCTCGCGGATGATGGTGCTCTCGTAGCTTCCACCGAGCGCCATGGCCACCTTTCCGCTGGCAAACAGCCTGGGGGTGGCGTTCGGGCCGTACGTCACCACGTCGGGTAGACTGACGTGGTGCAGGGACACCAACTCGCGCAGGTACCGCAAGACCCGTCGCGCGCCGTGCCCATCGAGCACGACGCAGCCTGTTTCCTCGTCAAACACCTCCCCACCGGCCGACCAGATGAACGGCATCAGGTTGTACACCGTCGCTTCGCCCCCGGCCGTCCCGCCGGGAAAGGCCAAGGGGACACTCAGTCCGTACTTTTCCTTTGGCTGAGGCTGGGCGAAATGGTTGGCCGCGTTCAGCAGGTCGTCCCAATTTCGCGGAGGCTCCAGCCCCTCCTGGGCGAACCAATCCCTGCGATACCACAGGAGCGAGACGTCAGCCTTGACCGGCAATCCGTACAATCTGTCTCCGAAGGAGTTGGCCTCGACGAAGGCGGGGTACAGGTCCTTCCCAAATTCGGTGTGGTTCCATTGAGAGCCCAGATCCTGCAGCGCGTACAGGAAGCCAGATTGGGCCAGCCCGGCCACCCACACGCAGTCGACCATCGCCACGTCGGGGGCTGCGCCGCTGCCGACGGCCGTGCTGAGCAAGTTGTACAACTGGCCGTGATCGACGACCTTGACCTGGAAACCGACCTTCTGGTCGGGGTGTCTCGTGTTCCATACCTGGGAGACGTGGTCGAGCACCCGCGACCAGTATGGGTCCGAGCTCATCATCTGGATTGGAATGTCGGGTGAGGGGGGCACTGGGGCGTGGCTGTTGACAAAGGTGCCCAGGCCAGGGCGACGGGACAGCACCCCCTCGCGGGCTAGCTCGCTGAGCGCCTGGCGCACCGGGGCACGGCTGATGCCGTACAACCGGCACAACTCCTGCTCGGTGGGGATACGATCCCCCGAGCGCCACAGGCCGCTCTGAACCTGCTCAAGAATCAGTGACTTGAGCTGGTGGTAGATGGGGATGGGTGAATTACGATCAATGTCTGCCACTGGACGCCCCTGAGAGTAGTTGCCAGATTCGACCAGTTGCCATGGCATAATATAATAACATTATACCAAAGAATCGGCTTTTGTCAAGCCCTTTTCAGCCCCTGTGCCCACAGTATAATACGAGAACCAACCACGTGCCTACGGATTTGGTTGAAATTGCCTTTGAGTTTGGCTACAGAACGTTAGGATTTGGTTGGGACGCCGGGCCTGGTTTTGACTTCCGCGCCAGGTTGGGCTATACTAAACGGGGTCCACGAACAATCCAATCGTAGGAGGGAACGATGTCCGGTGATCATCCCGAATGTGATTATCTCTTCGTCAGCGACCTGCACCTTTCGCAGGGGTACGACCCCGAGCGCCGCACGTATCACGCCCGGGAGGACTTTTTTTTCGACGAACCGTTTTTCCGCTGGCTCCGCTGGGCCGACGAGAACTGCGCCCAGGGACGGCGCTGGGAGCTGGTCTTTGTCGGCGATGCCCTCGATTTCTTCCCCGTGGACCAGGAGGCGGTCGCGCAGTACTGCCGGGAGCGCGCCCGCCGCCAGCGGGAACTGGACCTCTCCGACCCCCGGCAGGTGGCTCGATATTGGCAGCGCCAGTTCGGCGAAGCGGTCCCGGCAGAACAGGCCGCCGGGAGGATCCAGCGACTCATCTTTGAGGACGACGTGCTCGAGGGACGGATCGAGCTGGCGCCTCGCTTGCCCGGTAGAGTACCCACGACGTCGCCGGATGCAACTCCCGTCCCGGAATGGGCGGCGCGGCTCTACGCGCACTATCGGCCGGAGGTAGCGGAGGCGGCCCGCAAGGCGGAGGCGGCCCGCAAGGGGGACGTGCCCTTCGCACTGCAAACTCTGGCGGAGGAAGAGGCGGCCGCGTTCCGGGCCGCCGGGGAGGGGGAGCCCGTGCCCACCTCCGGGGAACGGAGCCGCCAGGATCGCGCGCACCAACTGGACGCGGCATTCGAGCAGCAGTACGGCTTTCTCCCTACCCCGGAGAAAAGCGCGGACAAATTGGCGTCCATCTACCGGGGCCACCCCCTCTTCTTCCGTGCCCTGGCGTGGTTCGTCGGCCAGGGTCACCGGCTGGTCTTTTTGCGGGGCAACCACGACCTGGAGCTCTTCTGGCCTCGGGTGCAGGAGCGGCTGCGTGAGTTCGTCGCCCGCGAGTATCCCGCCGCCTTCGGGTACGACGAAGGACACCCGCTCCCCCCGGACTTTCAGGAACGGATTGACTTCCGCCCGGGCTGGTTCTACTACCGGCGGGGGGCCTTCTACGCCGAACACGGCTGCCAGCACGAGATGCTCAACGCCTCCCCTAACCCCATCCGGCCGCTCATGCCCAAGTACGAGCATCTCCTCAATCCCGACGTGGGATGCCTGGGGGTGCTCTGCCTCCACAACCACCTGGAGAGCGAGCACCCAGAGTGGGAAAACCGGGGAGACCACACCCGCGTTCTCGTGGATTTGGTCCGCCACGAACCGTTCAGGATGCTGGCGATCCTCCTCCGCCACGCGCCGGATTTTCTCCGGATGGCTCAGCGACTGTGGATGGCGGGGAAGGAAAAAGACCTGCGGCCGACGGAGGAGGACTGTTGCCAATACGCCGGGATCGTTGGTCTGGATCCGGGGATGGTGCGCAAGATCTATGACGCGGGTGACACGCCGCTCCTCCTGCGCCGGCCGCTGGCCTGGCTCCTGTTCAGCCCGGGTGGACACGTCGTGAAGGTCCTCCTCCTGCTGGCGCTGGCCGCGCTGGCGGTCGGCCTGGGCGCGCTGTGGTACCTGGGCGTCACCCCAGCGCTGGCCGGCCTGATCCCCGGCGACTTTTTCTACGCGACCGGCGGGCCGGCGGCGCAGCTTCTGGCGAAGGTCCTTCTCTGGCTGGCACCTCCCGCGGTTTACGCGCTCGTACGCCAGCGGAGGAAGCAGCAGCACTCGGGGCCCTTCCTATCCGAGGCCGCGCGCCGCGTCTACGCCCATCTACAGGAGGAGGACCCCAGCCTGCGGTACTATATCGCGGGCCACGACCACCAGCCCGACACGCGGATCGTGGAGCGGAAGGAGGATGGCCGGCACGTCTACTATCTGAACACCGGCTCCTGGACCCCCTGGTTTGCTGAGGGAGAGCAGCGCCTGCGGACGCTGGGGCAGGAGGTCCAGTTCACGTTCGCCCGGCTGGTGAAGGGAGAAGGCGGATACGAAGCCGATCTGCTGCGCTGGAACGACGACGCGGGCCGGGCCGCCCCGCAGATCGTCCCCGCTGCCCGCACGAGTTCCTAGCTCACTCCGCTGCCTCGTCAGTGAGGACGCCTTCGCTCGTCAGCACAGCCTTCAGGGCTGCGACTGCCACCTCCAGCATCCCGTCGTCCGGCTGGCGGGTCGTCAACCGCTGGAGCGCCAGGTTCGGCGCGGTCAGCACCCGCATCCAGGGCCGGTCGGCGAGGCGGGCCGTCAGGCGGATGAACTCGTAGGCGATCCCGGTGATCACCGGCAGGAGCGCGATCCGGCTGAGCAGTCGCCAGATCAACGATGGCAGGCGGAAGGGGGCGAATATAAAAATCGTCAGCACGACCAGCGTCAGCAGAAAGGCCGTGCCGCAGCGGGTGTGAGCCGTCGGGTAGGGGCGTACGCCGTCCACGGTGAGTCGTGCTCCTGCTTCGTATGCATTGATCGTCTTGTGCTCGGCGCCATGATAGGCAAACACACGCCGGATGTCGGGCATGTACCCGACGGCCCAGATGTAGCCCACGATCAGGAGCAGCCGCACGATCCCCTCCAGCAGGCTGCTCAGCCATTCCGCAGGGATGTAGGGGGTGAGCAACCCGACGAGGAACGAGGGCAGCAGCATAAAAAGTCCCACGCCCAGGCCGACCCCCAGCAACGCCGTTCCCCAGCTCGCAGGACCTGAGAGCGATATCTCCTCGCCCGCCGCCACGTCGGCGCTCGTCATGAGCGCCTTCATCCCCAGCCCGAGCGCATCCCACAGCATGACCAGCCCGCGCAAGAAAGGGATGCGGCTGATCGGACCACGGTACAGCGCCTCGTTGAGCGGTTCCGTCTCCACGACGATGTGTCCGTCGGGGTGGCGCAGTGCAACCGCCATCGTGCGCGATCCACGCATCATCACCCCTTCGATGACGGCCTGTCCTCCATAGTTGAACGGTTTGCTCAGCGGATGCCTCCTCAGAATGTGGGCGGGATTGTACCCCGCGCTGCCTCTACCAGCCCTCCAGGTATTTGACCCAAGTACCGTTGCCCGTACCGTAGCGCCCGAAGAGGTATTGTGCCGTAGGTCGCGGCTCGAAGGGCCGGCGCAGCAGCTCCATCCTCGCCTCTGCCAGCGTGCGCCCGCCTTTGCGCCGGTTGCACTGCGGGCAGGCCGCCACCAGGTTCTCCCAGGAGTGCGGCCCTCCCCGATAGCGGGGCACGACGTGGTCGATCGTCAGTTGGCTCGTCTCTCGGCCGCAATACTGGCAGCGGTACCCGTCCCGGCGCAGAATCTCTCGTTTGCACAGCCGCACGCGGGGCCGCGGCCGGCGCACCGCGTAAAACAGGCGGATGACCGACGGGCGCTCATAGGTCCGGGAGACGGTGTGAATGAAACCCCGGCCGTTCTCCAGCACCATGGCCTTGTCCGCCAGGATCAACCCCATGGCCCGCTTCGTCGTGCACACGTTCAGCGGCTCGTAATTGCCGTTAAGTAGCAGGACAGGCTCGTTCATCCGTCACTTGACTCGTCGTGGGGTTGCACCTCGAAGGGAGCGTGTTCCTCCGCCACCGCTGCCACCGGCGCCGATTCGACCGGCTTCCACATCTCCCCGACTGTCTCTACAGGCTCCAGCGGGCCGTCCGGCTTGCCGCCGTCCAGATACCACCACCAGTATTCCTCCGGCTCATCCCGCCAGATGTACTTGTAGAGTTCTAATTCGTCCACCAGGTAGTCAGTGTGGGCACGTAACTCTGCATCCAGTCCCTCAATCTCGGCCAACACGCGTGGGTCCACGTTCTCCCGTCCCAACTGCTCCAACGCCCACTCCACCCCGTCCCGGGCGGACAGGTAGTTGACGAACTCCATGTCGTCCCAGATGTGAAGACGCGTGACCAGTTTGCGATAGAAACTCAGGCAGACCTGGAGTTCATCCTTCGGATCTTCAACATGCGGCTCGTAGGTGTACATTTTCAGTCAACGCACGACGCATATCCCTGGCGTTGCACCAGTCGTCGGCGTGCTGCCTGGCCTCGTGCTTCCAGTGGTTCCACCACTCCGCTTCTGCTGCTTCCAGCAGCGCAGCGGCCATTTGCTCCGGCGTAGGGTGCAGAATATCCACGGATTGTCCGACAACCAGTATAGCACACCTGGTCTAAGCCGTCAAAGGTCAGATGTCTTCCACAGCCGCGCCAGCTTCCGGTACTTGACCGCCTCGTAATACGCCATCAGCAGGCTCAGCCACAGGCCATGCAGCCCATCCTGTGCCCCTCGCAGCGCCACGAACCGCCACCAGAACTGGCGCACGGCCTGCGAGTAGGGGGTGTACAAGCGAGAGTGGACCCCCTGCTCGAAGAGAATCCCGGCGTCGACACCGGTGTATCTCTCCTGCCGGTCGACAAAGTCGGCCAGATCGGCGTAATTATAGTGGATGAGCGGGCGCTCCAGGTATCCCCTCGGCCCGTCCAACACCGCGACCTCGTGGACCGGCCGCTCCCAGTACACGCGACCTCGCAGGAGCAGGCGCGTCTGGTAGTCCGGGTACCACCCTGCCCTCAGCGTCAGGCGGCCAAAGATATAGTTGTGGCGTGGCATCGCCCAGGCGACTTGCTCGTGACGCCCGGCCGTCACGGCGCGCACTTCCTCCGCCAGCTCTGGCGTGGCCCGCTCGTCGGCGTCGACGAAAAAGATCCAGTCGGCCTCCACCTGATCCAGCGCGGCGTTGTGCTGCTGGGCATAGTTCTCGAATGGATGCTGGATCACGTCCGCCCCGGCCGCCCGGGCCAGGTCCACCGTCCGGTCGGTACTGAAAGAGTCAAAGACCACCATCCGGTCCGCCCAGGCCAGGCTCGCCAGGCACGCTTCGACGTTGCGCTCCTCGTTCAGCGTGAGGACGACGGCGGTCACGTTCATCGGATCTCCTCCCAGGCCCGGATGACCTGCTGGCAGGCGGCGGCCATATCTGGAGAAGCCCCCTGCATCCGCCGCCGCACCCCGGCGCGGACGAGCGCCTGCGCCAACCGCCGCGTCAGCGGCCCGTGGTGGCGCGCGTAGAGCCGCGCCCGGCTGGTCCACAGGTTGACGAACGAGGGGATGGGCACCTGCCCGGTGGACCGGCCGGCGTGGTGGATCACGCGGGCGGCGGGCACGCACAGCGCCCGCCAGCCGGCCCGGCGCATCCGCCAGCACCAGTCGATCTCCTCGCAATACATCCGGTACCCTTCGTCCATCAGCCCCACCTGGGCCACCGCCTCCGCCCGCACCATCATCGTCGCTCCCAGGGGATGGTCCACGAGGAAGGGGGCCTGTGCCTCGTAGCGGCGGCGCGGGTAGCGCCCGTTGAGGGACGTGTCGTAGAGACGGGGAGGCAGGGGGAAGAACTCAAAGACCAGTTGGACCAGGCCCGGAAAGCGGAAGGCGCTCTGTTGGAGGGAGCCGTCGGCGTAGAGCAGCTTCGCCCCGGCCACGCCGGCCCGGGGATCAGCTTCGAGCGCGGCAAGGAGCGCCGCCGTCGCCCCCAGTTGCACCTCCGTGTCCGGGTTCAGCAGCCAGATATATTTGGAGATTGGAGATTGGAGATTGGAGATTTCGCGCAGCGCGACGTTGTTGCCCGCGGCGAAGCCCAGGTTTTCGGGGCTGGCGATGAGGTGAACCTGGGGAAATGCCTCGACCACCATCCCGGGTGTGCCGTCGGTGGAACCGTTGTCCACCACCCAGATATCGGCCTGCAACCCGGAGGTAGTCAGGTCAGCGCAGAGCGAACGCAGGCAGTCCGTCAGCAGGTCCCGCACGTTCCAACTGACGATCACCACGGCCAAGCCCAATGTTTCGCCGCCTCCCCAGCGCCGAAATGAATCCGCATCTTGACGCCGACCTCTCCTCTTTTCCCAGTGCACAGGGGGAAACGGGAGGGGCCAGAGGATGGGTCCATGGCAGACAGGCGATCACACAAACCGCTGCCGGATGTCCGCGCTGACATAGTCCAGGATCGCCACGGTGAGGGCGATGAACCAGACAGCGATCCCTGCCGAGCGATAGTCCAAAAGGCGGATGTACTGGGTCAGCAGGAAGCCGATGCCACCACCGCCGACCAGGCCGATGATCGTCGACATGCGGACGTTGATGTCCCAGCGGTAGATGGAGAAGGAGATGAAGGGGGGGATCATCTGCGGCACGACCGCGTACATGATCGTCTGCAGCCGTGTGGCCCCGGTGGCCTGGATGGCCTCGATGGGGCCAGGGTCGATGTTCTCGATGGACTCGGAGTAGAGCTTTCCCAACGCGGCGATGGAGTGAACGGTCAAGGCGATAATGCCAGCGAACGGCCCCAATCCGACCACCGTGATCGCGAGAATCGCCCAGATCAGCGGCTCGATCGAGCGGACGATGTTCAGGACCGTGCGGGTGAGATAGTAGATGCCCATCGTGAGCGGCGAGCCGGCCATCAAGTTCCGCGCGGCCAGGAAACTGACGGGGATGGAAAAGATGATGCCAAAAAGAGTGGCCATCATGCCCAGGACAATCGTCTCGATCATTTTCATGACGTTGTTGCGCAGTACCTGGCTGGGCATCAGGCCGCCCACCGCCGAAATCTGCCGCGCCTCTACCCGGTGGATCATGCGGCCCTCGGAGCTGGGCGGGATGAGCCGGTAGGGCATGGTGACCTCGAACTGGAAGGCCCCCTGATCGTCGGTCTGGAGCGTGATGTATTCTCCGCTCTTGCGCATGCGAAACTCGTTGCCGAGGGGGTCCGCCCACCAAATCTGGGTCGCGGTGTCGGGGGCAAAGCCCCGGCCGACGAGCGTAAGCGCGGTGCCGAGCACCTCCGCGAGGTTCTCGTCCCGCGTTGCCAGGTCCCCGCAGGTCGGATCGGCGAACAGGTAGGGCTCCCCGGGCACCTCTTCCGCCAGTGGAGGCGGGGGTTGGTCGTCGCACGGGGAGAGGATGTCGGCTCCGGCGCTGACCGTCTCGGTGTCCCGCGTGACCGCCGCCTCCCAGGGCCAGAGGACACGCGAGAGGGGACCCTGGGCGTCCGATAGTTCCGTCACGAACTTGTACAGGTTGATCTCGCTGATCTCCCAGCCCAGGACAAAGAAAACGACGATGACGGGGATAAAGACCCCGATCCCGCCCCCCCGCTTGTCCGGTCGAGCCTGCTGATAGGCATCCCAGGCAATCCACAACCACAGAACGACGAGACCCGCCAGCGTCGGGAGCACGAACGCAGGGCGGCGCCTGAGGGCCCTGGACAGCGTGGCGATCGGTCCAACCTCTCGGGGCGCGAGCAAGTTTACGCGCCAGACGAAGAGGCCGATGCTGGTAGCCAGAGCACCGAGGAGGAGCAATCCCCGCTGAAGCTGGCGGGCCAGCGCCTGGCCCAGACCGGGGATGAGCAGCGAGGCCACGCCCGCCACGGGTAGGGAGACCAGGCTGGGCTGTGCTTCCTTTTGAGCTGTCCGCGTTGCCATCATGCCGTCCCTCCTCCACGCGGCCCAACACTCACCCGGACCGCCTCCTCGCCATAGATCTCTTTGAATTCCGCGTCCGTCATCGCGCGGATGTCATCCTGGCTGCCCCGGTAGACGATCTGACCATCCCGCAGGCCGATCACCCGCGTGGCGTACCGCTGTACCAGGTCCAGGTAGTGCAGGCTGCACAGGATCGTGATACCGTCCTCCTGGTTCAGTTGTTCCAGGTGCTCCAGGATCGAGTGGGCCAGTACCGGGTCCAGGCTGGCGACCGGCTCGTCGGCCAGGATGATGCGGGGCTGCTGCATCAGCGCGCGGGCGATCCCCACCCGCTGCTGCTGGCCGCCGCTCAGCTCGTCCGCCCGCTTGTGGGCCTGGTTGGCGATGCCCACCCGCTCGAGCGCCTGCTGCGCCATCTCCCGGTCCTCCTTCGGCAAGCGGTGCAGGAGGCTGGGCCACGGGTTCACGTACCCCAGCCGCCCGGAGAGGACGTTGGTGAGGACGGTGGAGCGCTTGACCAGGTTGAACTGCTGAAAGACCATGCCAATCTGGCGGCGGATGTGGCGCAACTCGGCCGGTTCGGCGGACGTGATATCCACCCCATCCCAGATGATCTGCCCCTCGGTGGGGTCAATCAACCGGTTGATGCAGCGCAGCAAGGTGGACTTGCCCGAGCCGCTCAGGCCGATAATGATCAAGAACTCGCCGTCCGCCACTGTAAAACTGACGTCGCGCAGGGCGACGGTCCCATCACGATAGATCTTGGTCAGGTTCTTGATCTCGAGCATCCTTCCTCCTGTCGGCGCGAAGGGGGACCAGAGTCCCCCCTCGCATAGATTCCGCCTGTTGTTGACTCGCCTTCAACCAAACAGGCAAGTTCTTCTCACCAGTCGGATGAACTTTTGATGACCTGCCTAGTCTCCGACCAAGTCCTCCGCTTTGACGCCAGCGGCCTGGAGAATCTGCCGGAATGGATCGTAGAAGGAGTCATCCGCCGCGATCAACTCCTGCCACTGGTAGGCGGTGTCCAACGCTGCCACGCCCTCTTCCGTCGCAGAGATGGCCAGCAGGCCGTCCACGATCTTGGTGCGCAGTTCCTGCGACATGGACTTTTGGAACTGGACGCCGTCGTTGGGGATGTCCGGCTCGATGGCGATGACGGTGGTCTGCTCCATCACGTCCGGATAGTCCTCCTCGATGCGGGTCCGGGCGTCCACGTAGGTCGCACCGGCGTCGCAGGTGCCGTCGTAGACGCCGGCGGCGACCGCGTCGTGGCTGCCCGCGTCCACGACCTCCTTCAGGCCGGTGGTAGGGTCGACCCCTGCGCCTTTCAGCATGATCGAGGGGACCACCCAGCCACTCGCCGAGAGCGGGTCGGGGCGGCAGAAGGTCTTGCCTGCGAGGTCAGAAAGCTCGTTGAGGCCGCTGTCGGCACGGACGAGAATCTGACCGTTGTACGTGGGGCTGCCGAGGCGCACGGAGAGCATGGTGGCCTCGGCGCAGCCACGGTCGGCGGCCATGACGTAGGCGAAGGTCGCCAGCGATGACACATGCGCCTCTGGCGGATCGGCGCACATGGCCTCGATCGCGCCGGCGTACTCGGTGGCGACGAGAACTTTAAAGTACAGGCCGGTCTCTTTTTGCAGCAGTTCGGCCACCGACTCAGCTCCGGCCGTCACGCGCTCTGTCTCTCCGGAGGGTACAAAGACCCAGATGATGGGGTTGTCTTCCGTGCCCAACTCTTTCGGGCCACAGGAAGTCAGCAGGCCTGTGGTCAACAGGCCCACAACCAGTACTAGTATCAACGCGCGCTTGCTGTTCATTTTACCTCCTCCTGTTCTGGGGTTGAGATGAAGGCTGGTGTGACTCTCCGTTTCGGTGGTATACCTCCCGGGCATCACCTCCTTTCGCTGTGCCTGCCTGCCCGACATTTGGTAGCATATACCCAATCTCTCTAAAAGGCAAGTACGGGGAATCTCAATCCTCCCATGCTCGCCCCCTTCGGCCCGGCCCAGATGGGGCTTGCAGCATAGCGTGGGAAGCCCGTTTTGTCAAGCAAGACCTGACAGGTTTCAGATGTGAAACCTGTCAGGTCTGGGATGTCCCCCTATTCCAATCACATTGGATTGACAGTTAGGCCGTTCTCATTTACAATATTGTTGTTTGATCGACCAGAGTTCGCTGAACTACCGTCCGACATTATTGAAACAGATTTGAGGTCTAATCGAGAGTGC
The DNA here is from genome assembly GCA_035531135.1 of Anaerolineae bacterium. Taxonomy (GTDB): domain Bacteria; phylum Chloroflexota; class Anaerolineae; order B4-G1; family B4-G1; genus DATKTN01. The sequence continues at coordinate 2,290 of DATKTN010000179.1, read as the reverse complement.
GTAAGGAGGTTTTGGCTTGATGAAAGACTACGCTACAGGACAACTGCGTAACGTCGTCCTGCTTGGACATGGGAGCGCGGGCAAGACCTCGCTAGCGGAAGCGATGCTCTTCACCAGCGGCGCGATCAACCGCATGGGAGGGGTTGAGGATGGCACCACCGTTGCCGACTTTGACGAGGAGGAGGTCCGTCGCCACATCTCGCTCAACCTGGCTATCGTCCCCGTCGAGTGGGAGAGCTGCAAGGTCAACGTGTTGGATACGCCCGGCTACACGGACTTTGTCGGCGAGGTCAAGAGCGCGGTCCGGGTGGCCGACCTGGCGTTGATTCTGGTCGACGCCGTGTCCGGCGTCGAGGTAGGGACGGAGTTGGTCTGGAACTTTGCCGAGGCGCAGGAGCTGCCCCGGATCGTCGTCGTCAACAAGATGAACCGGGAGAACGCCAGTCTGGACCGCACGCTGGAGGCGCTGCGCGAGGCCTTTGGGCAGAACTTTGTCCCCGTCCAGATCCCGATCGGTGCGCAGGCCAAGTTCGCGGGCGTCGTAGACCTGATCAAGATGCGGGCGTTGATGGGGCCTGAGGGCAAGGTCGCCGAGATCCCGGCCGACATGCTGGGCCAGGCAGAGGAGGCCCGCGTGCCGTTGGTCGAGGCCGCCGCCGAGGCAGACGATGAACTGATCATAAAGTACCTGGAGGGCGAGGATCTGACCGAGGAGGAGATCGAGCGGAGCCTGCGCGCCTCGATCCTCAGCGGGACGGCCATCCCGGTCCTGGTGACGGCGGCGACGGCGAACGTGGGCACCCGGGCGCTGCTGGACGCACTGGTCGCCTACGCCCCCTCCCCGGCCGACCGGGGGCCGGCCACGGCACAGGGGCCGGCGGGCGAGGAGCAGATCGAGCCTGACGAACTGGCGCCGCTGGCGGCGCTGATCTTTAAGACGACGGCCGATCCCTACGTGGGCAAACTGACCTATTTCCGCGTCTACGGTGGGATGATGGCATCGGATAGCCGCGTCTACAACAGCCGGGCCGAGGAAGAGGAACGGCTGGGCCAGATCTATGTGATGCGCGGCAAGGAACAGATGCCCGTGCCGCACCTGCGCACCGGGGACATCGGCGCGGTGGCCAAGTTGACGCACACGCTCACCGGCGACACGCTGTGCGACAAGGGCCACCCCGTGAGCCTGCCAGGACCGGTCTTCCCGTCCCCCCTCTTTGCCGTGGCCGTCAGCCCCACGAGCAAGGCCGACCAGGCCAAACTGGGTCCCACGCTGACCCGCATCTCCGAGGAGGACCCCACGCTTCGCTGGCACCAGGAGCCCAGCACGCGGCAGATGATCCTGGAGGGCATGGGCGAGGCTCACGTGGACATCGCCGTGCGCAGGATGGCGAACCGATTCGACGTCGGCGTCGAGACCGCGATCCCCAAGGTGCCCTACCGGGAGACGATCACGCGCGTCTACGGTGACCAGTACCGCCACAAGAAGCAGACCGGCGGCGCAGGCCAGTTCGCCGAGGTGCACATGCGGCTGGAGCCACTGCCCCGCGACACCGGGTTCGAGTACGAGTGGAAGGTGGTCGGTGGGACGATTTCGCGTTCCTTCGAGAGCTCCATTCTTAAGGGCGTCAAGCAGGTGATGGAGCAGGGGGTGATGGCCGGCTACCCGGTCGTGGACGTCAAGGCAGTCGTCTACGATGGCAAGGAGCACCCGGTGGACTCGAAAGACATCGCGTTTCAGATCGCCGGGCGGGAGGTGTTCAAGAAGGTGATGCTGGAGGCCGGGCCGGTCTTGCTCGAGCCTGTCTATAGCGTGACCATCACCGTGCCGGAGGGGTACACCGGCGACATCATGGGGGACCTGAACACCAAGCGCGCACAGGTCCAGGGGATGGACCAGAGTGTCGGCAAGACTGTCATCACCGCGCTGGTGCCGCTGGCGGAGATGCAGCGATATGCCACCGACCTGCGCAGCCTGACCCAGGGCCGGGGCGTCTTTTCGATGGAGCTGGATCATTACCAGGATGTGCCATCGCACCTGGCGCAGGCGATCATCGAGGCGCACGAGCGGGAGAAGGAAAAGTAGCGGGGGAGCGGGGGAGCGGAGGAGCGGAGGAGCAGGGGAGCAGAGGAGCAGGGGAGCAGGAAGCTGGAGGCAGGAAGCAGGAGGCAGGAGGGGCTCGCTCCCGAATGGGGCGGGCCTTTTCGTTTCAGCCTATGGAAGCGCCAACTCGTTGGCGTCCTTGGTGAGTATCCAGCATCCAGCATCGAGTCGCAAAGTGATGATGTCAAC
>DATKTN010000178.1:0-2411 GCA_035531135.1 Anaerolineae bacterium | reverse complement strand
TGAACGCCTGGACCAACGTCCCTGCCTGGTTCGCCAGGCCGGTAAAGTTCTCGCCGACCCCGTTTCCGTTGAACAGTTGGTCCTCCAGGCAGTCCACCAGGTCCTCGCGCAGCTCCTGGTCGATGATCCCCCGGATCTGCGCCGCGTCCGACAGCGCCCGCTTCGTCGCTCCCACATACACCGCGATGGTTTTGACGGTTTCCGACACGCGCTCGAACGCAATTGCCCCCTGCGGCTTCTCACCGCTGATCTCGCCGGTCGCGCCGCTGACCGTTTTCACGTTCGCCTCGGCGGTCGGGGCCGCCTGCGTCACCTGCGCCGTCTGCCGCACGTACTCCACCACGTCGGTGGTCGTCTGCCGCACGCTGATCAGGTCCCGCAACACTGTCGGGTAGCGCCCGATCTGCTCATAGATCCCCGTGTCCTCGGCAACCACGAACGCGCCCGCGCTCGTCGAGTCCACCCCAGTGATCAGGTCCTTGCGTCCCATCGCTTTGGCCCACAGGCCGAAGGAACCGACCATCACCGCTGGCGACATTCCCAGCCGCCCGCTGGTGAACTGTCCGGACGGCGCGACCGACTTCTTCCACGCCTGCCAGGCCACATCGGCCAGGAATCGCTCTCCCAGCGTCCCCTTCGGCTGCTGCGGTTCCTGCGAGTGCGGCTCGTTCTGCCGCATATCGCCCAGGAGCTGCCCCAGCGACGCCTTCAGCTCCGCATCCCGCTCGTCCGTCTTGACCTCGTCGCGGATCTGCATCGCATCGCCCATCAGCTTCATCGCCTGGGCGTGCTCATCGTCGGTCAGGTTGCGCTCCTCCGCCTTCGCCTGGTCCAGGATAGCCTGCGCTTGCTCCAACAGGCTGATCATACGCTCTTTCTTGTTCACGTCATACCTCCATAGAGAGTTTCAGAATGTCCAACTCAACTTGCACATCACGCGGGTCACGTCCGCTCGGCTTACCGTCCCCGGCCTCGCCTTCGCCGTCCCCCGCGCCATCACCACCGCTGTCCGCAGCGCCACCGCTGTCCGCAGCGCCACTGTCCCCAGCGCCGCCGATGTCCTTACTGCCTTTAGCTGCCTTGATGTCCGTCGTCCGCGTGTCGATCCCGGCCCCCCGTTGCACCGGTGCCACGCCCCACACGTCCAGCCCTCTCAAGAACTGCACGTCCTGGCCCTCGAACACGCCCTCGTCGCTCTTCTCGATGTCAAACGTGTACGACCACTCCTGCAGATCGCCGAGTGCCTTGACCACCTTGTAGTGTTCCAGGCCGCCCTGCGTATCCAGGAAAAAGGCTCCCTCAATGACGGCTTTGTTGTCATTCTCGTGGATGACACCCTTGCCGACCGGCAGTTGGCCGTAATTGTGGTTCCATGGCTCGATCAGCGTTTCCTGACCGTCGTGAAACGCGCCAGGCACGGTCACGTCCTCATCGTGGTCGATCACGTTCAGCGTCGCGAACTCGGCCCGAAACTCGCCTGTCTCGTCCGCGCTTTTCTTGAACTTGATTCGGCCTTTGTATACCTTCTGTGCCATCTCTATCCGCTCCTTCCCTAATCAGTTGATGTCCTGAAATCCGCGTTCTACTTTCCGAACTCCACTGAGCATTGGCAATTCGCGTTATTCTCCGCGCCGCCAGCCGGATCACCTGGCCAGCGCATTCCGTTGCTGAACCGCTCGCGGATGCCCACCGTCTCCCCAGCCATCGCCAGATGCTCATCACGCGGGTTGCTACTGTTCACCCGCCACGTCTTGGTTCGCAACCCCCCGGCCTGCGCCGCCTCGACCGCGCCAAAACTGGCCGCCGTCGTGATGCCCGATTCTGCCTGACGTCCGACCCAAACCGATATGGCCGTCAGGAAGAGCTCCTTGACCACCTCGCGCGGCTCCGGGGCCCGGAGGGCCTCCGTCAGTTGATCCCTGGTCGCACCGTTGATGTACGCTGCCTGGACCCGGCTGTGCTCCTGGAGCCAGGGCAGCATGCGCTCTTCCGAAAGCTCGATTTCCAACCTGGTGGAGACCTCGCTCGCCCAGGCCCCCGCCGTCAGCACGTTCAGCCGCAGCAAATCCTCGTACAGCTCTCGGTCCCAGCGCTCCTCATCCCACCACACCCCGCCAATGTCCGACTTCCCCGACTCCTCCGGAACCCGGCTCATGATCGCCGCTTCCTGCCGGCGATAATGCCGCGACAGCACCTCGACCCACTTCCGCTCGTGCTGTGCCCGCAACTCCGGCTGGTGCGTGTCCAACCCATACGCCTTGCGGTCCCCGGGCCCCAGCGCCTTTGGCGGGCTGTCTTCTGGCGCAGTATCACGCGGGCTCGCCTGGCCACCGACCAATACGTTCAACGGCGTCACCAGACAGCCCGCCAAAGGCGCTGGGGCCCGGGGACCGCAAGGCGTATGGGTTGGA
>DATKTN010000177.1:0-3401 GCA_035531135.1 Anaerolineae bacterium | reverse complement strand
GAGATGGTGCTGCGCGCTTTTCGCGCTGGCGCTGATGGCGTGCTCGTGATGGGCTGCCACATCGGCGACTGCCACTACTCTAGCGGCAACCACCGCACGATCAAGCGTGTCCCGCTCCTGCGCAACCTGTTGGGTTACGCTGGCATCAACCCGGACCGGCTGCGACTGGCGTGGGTCTCTGCCGCGGAAGCGCCGCGCTTCGTGAAGGTCACCAAAGAGTTCACCGAGACGGTACGTGAGCTGGGACCTCTTTCGCAGGAGGTGGCGCACCAGGAGGTGCGAGAATGATCGAGGAGCTTGTCCTGAGCCTGGTCGAAGGAATCCGCAAGGTCGTGGCGGAACGGTTGGAGGAATTGGACGGTGTCGTCGCGCTGCGCAGGTCGAGCGAGGGTGTAGCGCCGCACGTTTTCCGCAAGGGGGATGATCTCTCCGAACTGGAGATCGCCCCGAGATATCCACTGATGACGGTCGTCTCCAAGTTGCATAAAACTTTCCCGGATATCCGCCTGGGTATCGTGGCCCGGGGTTGCGACGAGCGCGCCTTCATCGAGATGGCCAAGCGCGACCAGATCGACCCCGATCGGTTGTTCATCATCGGCTTTGCCTGCACCGAGGAGGAAGCACAAGAGTGCCATTGCAGCGCGCCTGCCCCACAGAACCTGCTGGTGGGGACGGCGCCTCCGCCTGGCCCGCCCAATCCGGTGGTGGAAAAGTACGACGAGATGACGATTGACGAGCGGCGTGCCTTCTGGCAGCGGCAGTTCGTCAAATGTCTCAAGTGCTACGGCTGTCGCAACATCTGTCCAGAGTGCTTCTGCGAGGCCTGCGCGATGGAGGATGCGGCGTGGGTGGAGCCGGGGCTGCTGGCGCCGCCCTTCCCCGTGTTCCACCTCATCCGCGCCATGCACATGGCCAGCCGCTGCGTCGCCTGCCGGCAATGTGAGTTGGTCTGCCCGGCCCATATCCCACTCACGGTGCTCTACGACCTGATGCGGCGTGACATGGAGACGCTGCTGGGCTACGTCCCCGGTACTGACATGGATGCGCCACCGCCGCTCTCGGTCACGCTGGAAGAGGCACCGCTGCGCGTGGCCCAGGAAGCTTAGGGAGGAGGTCATGGAATACAAAAACGTACTGACGACGTGCGTTTACTGTGGCTGCGGATGCGGGCTCTACCTGGAGGTGGTCGATGACCACATCACCGGCGTCTGGCCGGCCAAGACACATGCAGTGAGCCAGGGGAAGCTGTGCATCAAGGGTTGGAACGCCGCCGATTTCGTCTACCACCCCGATCGGCTCAAGACACCGTTGATTCGCAAGGACGGTGAGCTGGTTGAGGCGACCTGGGACGAGGCGCTGTCGCTCATCGCCGAGCGACTGGGCACCATCAAGGCCGAGTCCGGCCCCAACAGCATCGCGCTCCTATCCTCAGCCAAATGCACGAACGAGGAGAACTACCTGCTTCAAAAGCTCGCCCGTGCGGTGATTGGCACAAATAACGTCGATCACTGCGCCCGTCTCTGACACGCTCCCACGGTGGCCGGTCTGGTCGCCGCGTTTGGGAGTGGAGCGATGACGAACTCGCAACCCGAGTTCGACAGGGACACGAACTGTTTCCTCATCATCGGGTCGAATACGTCCGAGGGACACCCGCTCATCGCCAGTCGGATCATGGATGCGATGGAGAAGCGCGGGGCTAAATTGGTCGTGATTGATCCGCGTGAGACCCAGATGGCGCGCATGGCGGATCTCTACCTGTGCTTCCGCCCGGGCACCGACGTCGCCGTCCTGAATGGCCTGATGAACGTCATCATCGGCGAAGGGCTGGCGGATGAGGAGTACATCGCCGCCCGCACCGAGGGGTACGAGGAGATGAAGGCGCTGGTGGAGGAGTACACGCCGGAGCGCGTCGAGCAGATCAGCGGTATCCCGGCCGACGGCCTGCGGGAGGCGGCGCGGATATATGCGACCAACCGGCCTTCCGCCATCATCTATGCCATGGGCATCACGCAGCACACGACCGGGACCGACAACGTCAAGAGTTGCGCCAACCTGGCCATGCTCTGCGGCAACGTCGGCGTGGCTGGCGGGGGCGTCAACCCGCTGCGTGGTCAGAACAACGTCCAGGGCGCGTGCGACCTGGGTGCGCTGGCCAACGTCTATCCGGGCTATCAGGCGGTCGTCTCCCCCGAGGTCCAGGAAAAGTTCAGGAAAGCCTGGGGCAGCACGTCGGACCTGAACGTCGGCCTGACGGTGACGGAGATGATCGACGCCGCCGGCGATGGTCGTGTGCGGGCGATGGTCGTCATGGGCGAAAACCCCATGGTAGCCGACCCGGACGTCAATCACGCCCGCCACTGCCTGGAGCAGCTCGAGTTCCTGGTGGTGCAGGATATCTTTCCCTCCGAGACGGCGCAACTGGCGCACGTGGTGCTGCCTGGCGCGTCGTTCGTCGAGAAGGACGGCACCTACACCGCGACCGACCGGCGTATCCAGCGGGTGCGGAAAGCGATCGAGCCGATCGGCGACGCAAAGGCGGACTGGGAGATCATCTGCCTGTTGGCCCAGCAGATGGGGGCCAGTGGCTTCGACTTCCCGTCGCCCAAGGAGGTGATGGACGAGATCGCCCAACTGACGCCGATCTACGGTGGCGTGAGTTACGAGCGCCTGGAGGAACTGGGCTTCCTGCAGTGGCCGGTGCCTGCGCTCGACCACCCCGGCACACCCTATCTGCACAAGGGCAAGTTCTCCCGCGGCCTGGGTCACTTCCACGCGCTCGAGTTCAAGGAAGCGGCGGAGTTGACCGACGAGGAGTATCCACTCATATTGACGACGGGGCGGCTGATGTTCCACTGGCACACGGGCACGATGACGAGGCGCTCGGAGAAGCTGCACCAGGAGGTGCCCGAGGCGTACGTCGAGATTCACCCGGACGATGCGACCCGGATCGGGCTGAACGGTGGAAAGCGGGTGCGGGTTGCCAGCCGCCGGGGCGAGATCGAACTGGGCGTGCGCGTCACGAAGCGCATCCGGCCCGGTGTCGTCTTCATCCCCTTCCACTTTGCCGAGGCGGCCGCCAACGCATTGACGAACGCTGCGCTCGATCCCACCGCCAAGATACCCGAGTACAAGGTCTGCGCGGTGAAAATCGAGAGAGTGGAAGAGTAGGTCACGTGGACGAAGGGTGGCCGGTCGCCTGCAGTTCGGCGGCCGCCGCCCATCGGCACAGGAAAGGAGGTGGCCGCAAGCTCTGTACTTCTCTCTATCCAATCGTCTGCTGTCGGTAACAGCCTTAGCTCATTCAATACAGTCTTAAGGAGGAGGTACCTATGGCTTTCAAGTCACCTAAGGATACGGCCTGCGCGATTGAGGGCGTGGGTTGCGCCAAGGCCAATCTGCCC
>DATKTN010000176.1:0-3482 GCA_035531135.1 Anaerolineae bacterium | reverse complement strand
TGGCGCAGACGATAGGCACCTTCGTCCTGTCGAAAGTAACTGGCACCTTCAACGGTACCGAAGGGTTGCTTGTTTCCGGGTCAATGGTCGCGACGCAGACCGGATTCGCTGGGGCTGCGGACGAGGCGCAGAGCGCTCAGTACACCGCGCTCGCGGCCAACCTGTATCGCGCCGACATAGGCGCAGTGCCCGGCAGCGGCCCAGTACGCGGGGCGTTCTGCTACCAAGACGCTATCTACGCGTTCCGGGACAACGTCGGCGCGACAGCGTCCGTGATGTACAAAGCGACGACCGGCGGGTGGTCGGCCGTCGCGTTCCTGAATGAGGTGCTTTTCACTGCGGGCGGTAATGTAGCCCCAGCCGACGGGGCGACGCTAACCCAAGGCGCTGTTACGGCCACGGTCTCGCGCGTGGTCAGGCGTTCCGGGGCGTGGGTCGGCACCCCCGGGACTGCCGCCGGGGCGCTGATAATCGGAGCATCAACGGGAGGCAGCTTCGCGGCGGGGGCCGCCACACTCACAGGCGGGGTGAATATCACGCTCTCCGGTGCCCCCGCCGCGATCGCGATGCTACCTGGCGGGAAGTTCGACTTCGAGGAGGCGAACTTCTCGGGGGCCGCAGCGACGACGCGCGTCTATGGCTGCGACGGAAAGAACCGCGGCTGGGAATGGGACGGCACGACGTTCGTGCCGATCACCACCGGCCAGGCGACGGACACCCCGACATTTGTCGCCGTGCAGAAGGAGCAACTTTTCTGGGCCTTCGGCGCCTCGTTGCAGCATTCCGCTCCCGGGCTGCCCTACGACTACACCGCGATATCCGGCGCAAGTGAGATCGCAACGGGGGACACCATCACAGGGATGCTCGTACAGCCCGGCGCGCAGACCACGGCGACGATGGCGGTATTCCAGGCGAAGAACACGTTGATGTTGTACGGCACCGGCGTCTCGAATTGGAACCTCACGCTGTTCAATACCGGGACGGGGGCGTTCGCCTGGACACAGCAGAATATGTCTCAGACATATTTCATGGACAGATACGGTGTGGCGGGCCTGGCAACTACGCTGAATTTCGGCAACTTCGAGCAGGCGACTTTGACCGTCAAGATCCAGCCGCTCATCCTCCAGTTGCAGAGCCTCGTCGCATGCTCGACGTTGTGCCGGAGCAAGAGCCAATATAGGATATTTTTTAGCAACGGCATGGGCCTGTATCTGACCATCGTCAACGTCGGGTACTTCAGCAGCGTCACCGGGTACGTAATGTCGGACAACACCAGCGGGTACATGGGGGCTATGCCGGTGTGGTTCCCGATAACAGGCGGTGTGTTCCAGGCGTGGTCTGGCTCCTACGCCAGCGGCGAGGAGCTGATCCTGCTCTGCGGCGCGGACGGGTTCCTCTACCGAGCGGAAAAGGGAACGAGTTTCGATGGCGCAGCGATCGGGGCGTCAATAACTCTGCATCACGATTCGATGAAGTCCCCTCGGGTAGTGAAGCGATATCGTAAGTGCGCGGTTGAACTACAGGGCTCGTCATATGCAGGGGTGAGCTTTTCCTACAACTTAGGCTACGGCAAAACAGACTATTCGCAACCGTTGCCGAGCGTGCCCTACGGAAATAACTTGCTTCCATCGAATTGGGACTCAGCGAATTGGGACCAGTTCTTTTGGGACTCTACAAACCTCGCGCCTATGGAGTGCGAGATGGGCGGCAGCGCAGAGAACGTCGCCCTAACGTTCACCTCCAACAGCGATTCCACCGACAGCTACACCATCAATTCGGTGATTGTGCACTACTCACTGCGAAGGGCGCTTAGATGAGCGGATTCTACTATTTGGCCGGGGGGTATCCGGTGTATGGGTCGCAGAGCAGTTCGGTGCTTGACAAGGCCGAACTGGTCAAGATCCAAGCCGGGTTTGATCTACTTCCCACCCCGACGGGGTTTCCCAATGCGTTGGTGAAGATCAACTCAGGGGCGACGGCCCTTGACGTGTCGGTGGCGACTCTCACCTCCGCGGGGGCGATTGCGGGACTCACGGGCCTTACTCTAGCGTCCGGTACGGCGGACCTGTCGGCAGGGACCACAAAGGTCAAGAGCGCAGTAAACCCGACCGACGCAGTCAACCTAACGGACGCCAATGCGATCCTTGCCGGCGGGGGGACGCCGGGGGACATCCCGATCACAAGTCTTGGTGTTGGCACTCTCACGGATGGACAATTCCTAAAGAGGTCTGGGACGATTCTAGTTGGTGCTGTTGTCCTGGCTCCCTGGTCAATCATCACCGCCGACCCAGGCCCAACAGTAGCAGGTAGTCGGTACGCCTGCAACACCACGTCCGCCGCATTCTCCGTGACGCTTCCCGCTGCCCCCGCCGCGAACGATCGGATCGTCATAAACGACTACGCCGGGACCTTCGCCACGAATGCATTGACGATTTCCCACAACGGCAAAAACATCATGGGACTCGCCGAAGACATGACTATTAACACCAACAATACTTCGCTGACGCTTGACTACATTGACGCCACTGAAGGCTGGAGGATCGTATGAGCACACTCGAACAGTTTTTAAGTGGTAAGTATCAGGCTAGTCCTGCGATGTTTTTTCCGACGTCGAAGACCTACACAATCGAGATTTCCGGCTGGTATCGCCTCTCCGCTCTCGGAGCTGGAGCATCTGGCGGTGCAATCTTCACGACGACCACCGGCGGCGCAGCCTCCGGCGCGGGCGGTCCGCAGTTTGCAGAGTCAGAGGTCTATCTCACGGCTGGCACCGTCGTAACGATGGTGATTGGAGCGGGCGGCGCTGCGGTCGTATCAAGTGTCAGCGGTACAGGACACGCAGGTAATGCCGGCGGTAATACCTCCATCACCTGCACAGGCGTTGCGATTACAGCGCACGGAGCGTCGCCCGGAAGTTTTACCGTAACTAATGCAGCCACCGCGCCCGGCGGTCTCGGCGGGACAGGAGTTACTGGTGCGCAATTTACTGCCGATGGTGGCCCTGGCGGATCTGCAACGTATACAACGAATAGCGTTAGCGCGGGCGGGTCGGGTGCCCCAGGTTCCCCGAAAGGGACAGGCGGACGTGGCGGGAACGCGGCAGCAACAGCCGGTGGAACTTACAACGAAGCGTCGGGCGGAGGCGGTGCCATCGGCGGATTTCGCGGCGGGGATGGTTCGGGGGATGGTGGAAGCGGAGGCGGAGCTGGAACTGGTGGTAATGGTGGCGATGGAGCTGGAGTTGGTGGCACGAGTGGCCCTAATTCGCTGGGCAGATCGACAGCGGCAAGTGCGGATGGTCTTAGACGCACTCTCCCTGCGCAAACAACATCACGTTTTGAATGTGGCTTCGAGTCGCTTATCGATCCATTTTCGGCCCTTACTGGAGGGGGTTCTGGATCTGTCGGTAATACTGGCGGCCCCGGAGCAGGCAGTAGTGGTCAGGCAGGTAATAACGCATTAACTAATTATGGCGGCACTAT
>DATKTN010000175.1:0-22504 GCA_035531135.1 Anaerolineae bacterium | reverse complement strand
CTTCCCGCACCAGGAAGCCGTGTGCAACAGCTCGTCTCACTCCGTCCTTGACCGCGCTCAATGACAGGCCAGTACCACCATCCATGCGGCTTCCATCCGCGAGTTTGCGACCATGCTGGAATTCGTCCAGAGTGATGCGTTTGGTGGTGCCGAATTCCTGGTATCCCCAGGTGTGACGCAGCACGTACAGGATGACCTTCAGCTCGCTCAACGTCTCGATGGTGGACAGCGCTTCGATGAGGGCGTGCGGCAGCTTGCTCCAGTTCTTGTCTGGCCTCTCGAATCCCGGAAACTGCCCAGCATCTCCAGGTACACCATCCGTCCCAGCGAGCTTTTTACCTCTTCGATCGATCATCGGCCCCTGCTTTCAGGCCCGCTGTCGCTCCCAGACGCTCATTCTGTCGAGCTGCTCGTTCCAAGCCCAAGGGGCCATCGTCACCTTTGAGCCGTGTGGCTCCCGCAGCCTCTCTGCCATGCGGAACGCTCGACGCCTGTTTGGCCATGAAAAGAGCCGGTGGTGCTCCTGAATATGACATCGAATCATCTCACCGATCCCTGCTGAAACCTGTCAGGTCTGGGCCCCTGTCCCCCGAATCCACTGTTTGCATCGTCACACGTGCCGCGTTCACAGTACTTTCTTCAGGCAGGACAAATGCGTTCCACCCGAGGCCCTAACCCGACCAAGCCGGAACCGAACAGGATTCGACGCAAAGACGCTGAGACGCAAAGAACGAAAACCCTCTGCGACTTGGCGGCTTTGCGTGAGAATTCTTGCTCAATGTGCAGGGATTTCAGTGTCCAGGTACTATGGATCTTGCGCAGGTTAAGCCCTGTAAGGAGTGCATCCCAATAACACATCGTCGCCGGCGACCTCTCAGATATAAAAAAAAGGGGTGGCATCTCCTTTTGAGAAAGCGCCAACCCCCCTACAGTTTCCGACAAAAAGGAGTTCGCTGGTCTGCCGTGGAACGTGCGGGTTCCCACGGCGGCAGGTCCTCCTGTGAGGGTTTGCCGCTGAGATCGCGGCGAATGCCCACACAGGGAGACCGGTCGCCCATGCTGTCTCCTTTTTGTGTCTAGCATAAATTATACCACGGAATCTGAAAGAGAACAAATGTTCCACCCTAGCACGTGCCGAATAACTCCAGTGATTGGGGACAGGCGATCCCTGAGAGCCGTCCAGGCCCCGGGCAGCCCGATGGTTGAAACCACCGGCTGATACAGCAAGCGCGTTGGAAACGCGCTGCGGCCACGCCGTCGCAACCCGCTTCCAGCGGGTTTCTGGTATCAGCCGGGTGTTTCAACACTCGGCTGCGGGGTGGGCCAACGCGCACCGAGGGGGAATTTGCACACAATGCAGATAGGAGTATACTAACCACACAACAGACTCGCAGCTTTGCCCGAGCCTGAGGCCACGTCCAGGACGGCCGGATCGCCTTGGCAGGGACCAGTAACACAACACCCGCCCAGCGCTACGGCTTCGTCGAATTCCGTGGAGACGCGCTCAGCCGAACGCTTGGGGCGGGTGTGTCTTTGTCAGAGCGGACAGGCAATTCAACAGGGAGAACGCATGGCGCAACAGCGGAAAGCAGCCGCCAACGGAGCCACGCTCTTTGGCGACGCTGGCCGAACTCTGCGACACCCTGCTCCCCAAGCTCATCTCCGGTGAGCTCCGCGTCCCGGATGCAGAGAAACTTGTTGGAGAATCTGAATGACTGAGTCCACTTACCCATCCCCCGTATCCAAGCTACTCACCCTTGGCGAGTGCCGCGAGGTCCGTGGCTGGCCCGATTACCTGGCGCTGGGCCTCCGCCCAGCGCACGTCCCCGATCTGATCCGCATGGCGCTGGATGAAGAGCTATACCGGGCTGGCTCGGACAGTCTCGACGTCTGGGCCCCGGTCCACGCCTGGCGTGCCCTGGGACAATTGCGCGCCGAGGCCGCGGCGGAACCGCTCACCCGGCTTCTGGTGCGCATCGACGAATTTGACGACGAGTGGGTCGGGGAGGAGCTCCCAAAAGTCTTTGGGATGGTCGGGCCGGCTGCTGTCCCTATCCTGAAGGACTACCTGGCCGACCCATCCCACGGGCTGTGGTCTCGCGTGGCCGCTGCGAGCGGTCTGAAAGAGGTCGGCAAGGGGCACCCGGATGCCCATGCTGAGTGCGTCACTGTCCTGACCAGGCAACTGGAGCAGTTCGCCGAGCTTGATCCCATCCTGAATAGCTTTATCATCAGCAGTCTGGTCGATCTGGAAGCGGTCGAGGCCACCCCTGTGATGGAGCGTGCTTTTGCTGCTGATCGCGTTGACATATCAATCCCAGGGGATTGGGAAGACGTACAGATCGAGTTGGGGTTGATGCAGGGACGCCAGACGCCCCGGCCACAGTATCACACGTTCTGGGACGCGCTGAGCCCGGTGCCTCCTTCACCGCCCAAGAAGAAACGAAGGCGAAAGCGGAAACGCAGACGGAAATCGGCATGAGCAAATTCACCGAATCCGACGTCGAAGAAGCCGCGCTCGAGTGGCTGCAAGAGATCGGCTACAGCTACGTCGGCGGTCCCGACATCGCCCCCGGCGAGCCCGCCGCCGAGCGTGCCAGCTACACCGACGTCATCCTGGCCGGGCGCCTGCGCGACGCGCTGGCCTTCTACGATGCGTTGGCGACGAATGAAAGCGCGGTGGAGATCATGGGCGACGAGCACCTGGCCTCTATCGCCCGCGAATTGATCGAGGCGGTGCGCAAGAACGTGACAATCGACTGGACGATCAGGCAGAGCGCGCGGGCCAGGATCCGGGTGGCGGTGAAACGCATCCTCCGCCGGCACGGGTATCCGCCCGACCTGCAAGAGGTGGCGACGCACACGGTGCTGGAGCAGGCCGAGTTGCTGGCGGGGGATTGGGCGTGACAGCAAACACTACGCCCGTCTCTGTTCAGTAGAGCTTGGCGCTGTATTTGAAGAATATCCCCATCCCCGACGCCCCGCCCGCCGAGCGGCGGGCCATCGAGCGGCTGGTGCGGCGACTGCTGGCGCTGCGCGGGGAAGGGGAGGAAGCCGCGGCGCTGGAACAGGAGTTGAACGAGCGGGTGTACCGGCTGTTTGGCCTCACGGAAGACGAGATTGCGCCGATTGAGAAGAGCCTGGATCGCGCTGCGAGCCGGTAGAAAGGGTAAGAATGAAGGGCTTTTTCAGCCGTCGTAGTCGGAAGCACAGGGCAGACCCACAGGAGCTTCTGCAGACAATTTTCGCCCTCATCCAGACTCGCACCTTGGACGAATCTCGACGCGTGGTGGAGACACACTCCGAACTCCTCACCGACGAGGCCGGCAATCTGATGGAGCAGCTAGCTGAGGCCCAAGAGGATAGCAACGCACGTCGGGTGGTAGAGGAACACCGCGCCTTGCTGCGCCGCTGCCGGGAGGTGGGAATGGAGGCCGCGTTCGCGAAGAAGACCGGACCGGCTGGCAGCATCCCCATCCCCCCTGAATTCCAGGCCGATCTCCGCCAGGCGCGAGAAGCCCTGCAACGCTACCTCCGCACCGGCGACCGGACCGCTTTGGACCATGCTGCGACCGCCTGGGAGCACATTTTGAACCACACCGCCTTTGCTGTGGCCCCAGAGCGCTTTCAACTGGCCGCACTTAACGATGCTGGTGAAGTCTTTGTGCGCCGTTACCAGGCCGAGGGCCGCCGGGGAGATCTGAACCTGGCACTCACATGCTGGCAACAAGCCGTCGAGTGCACGCCCCCCGACTCGCCGGAACTGCCGGGCTTCCTCAACAACCTGGGCATCGGGCTGCGCGACCGCTACGCGCGGACGGGCCGGCTGGAGGATCTGGAGCAAGCGATCCGACTCTACGAACAAGCCGTCGAGCGCACGCCCCCCGACTCGCCTAACCTGCCTTCTATCCTCACCAACTTGGGTGCCGGGCTGAGCGACCGCTACGCCCGCACCGGCCGTTTGGCCGAGCTGGAGGAAGCCATCCGCGTCTTTCAGCAGGCAGTGCAGCGCACCTCCCCAGACTCGCCCGACCTGGCCGGCTACCTCAACAACCTGGGCACCGGGCTGCGCAACCGCTACGCCCGCACCGGCCAGTTGGCCGACCTGGAGGAAGCCATCCGCGTCTATCAGCAGGCGGTGCAGCGCACCTCCCCAGACTCGCCCAACCTGCCTTCTCGCCTCAACAACCTCGGCGCCGGGCTGAGCGACCGCTACGCCCGCACCGGTCAGTTGGCCGACCTGGAGGAAGCCATCCGCGTCTGTCAGCAGGCAGTGCAGCGCACCCCCCCAGACTCGCCCGGACTGCCTTCTCTCCTCAACAACCTGGGCACCGGGCTGAGCGACCGCTACGCCCGCACCGGGCGGCTGGAGGACCTGGAGGAAGCGATCCGGGTCTACGAACAAGCGGTGGAGCGTACGCCGCCCGACTCGCCCGACCTGCCCGGCTACCTCAACAACCTGGGCACTGGGCTGCGTGACCGCTACGCGCGCACCGGACGGCTGGAGGATCTGGAGGAAGCGATCCGGGTCTACGAACAAGCCGTCGAGCGCACGCCGTCTGGCTCCCCGGACCTGCCTTCTCGCCTCAACAACCTGGGCGCCGGGCTGCGCGCCCGCTATGCGCGGATAGGCCGGCTGGAGGATCTGGAGGAAGCCATCCGGGTCTACGAACAAGCCGTCGAGCGCACGCCGCCCGACTCGCCGGACCTCCCTTCTATCCTCAACAGCCTGGGCAACGGGCTACGCACCCGCTATGCCTGCACCGGTCAATTGGCCGACCTGGAGGAAGCGGTGCGCGTCTGTCAGCAGGCGGTGCAGCGCACCCCCCCAGACTCGCCCAACCTGCCTTCTCGCCTCAACAACCTGGGCAACGGGCTGCGCGAGCGCTACGCCCGTACCGGGCAGATGGCCGACCTGGAGGAAGCCATCCGCGTCTATCAGCAGTCGGTGCAGCGCACCTCTCCAGACTCCCCAGACCTGCCCGGCTGCCTCGATAACCTGGGCACGAGCCTGCGCTACCTTTACGCCCACATCGGGCGTCTGGAGGACCTGGAACAAGCCGTCGAGGTCTACGACAAGACCATGGCGGCCCTGGAACAGGCTTTTCTGCTCTCGCCCGTGGCCTATCAAGTGGGACAGCAGGGCCGGTGGGCCGGCCTCATCGCTCGTGCCGTGGAGACCTATCGGCAGGCCGGTGCAATCGCCCAGGCTCTGGCCATCGCCGAGGGGAGCAAATCCCGCCTCCTCACCACCCTCCTGGGTTGGGGGCAGCTCCCCGCCCCGCCCACCGTTCCGCCGAGCCTGGCACAACGGGAGCAGGACCTGGCCGCCCGGCTGGCGGCGCTGGATACGGCGGACCTGGCCCGGCACGGCCGGACCACCCCATCGGGCGAAGGAGCGGGCCGTGTCGCCCACCTCCGGCAGCGCCAGGCGCTGGTGGAGGAGCTCAACGTCCTGTGGGAACAGATGATCCACGACTCTGGCAATGATCCAGAGGTCACCGACTACGTTGAACTACGGCGAGGCGATCGCCCGGATTGGGAGGACCTGGCCCGTCTGGCTGCTAATCTGGGGAGCGATACCGCGCTCCTGTCTCTCTTCACCACCGGCGAACAGACGCTCCTTTTCGTCCTGCGGGCCGGGATGGACGCGCCGCAGGTGGTGGAAGCTCCCCTGGGTGGAACAGGCTGGGAAGTCGTGCTGCGCCGCTTCCTGCGGGAGGTTCACTTCACCGATCGCACTGGCCGGCGGGGGGAGACCTGGCTGCGCCCGCTGCTGCCGCTGCTGGAGGCGGCCGCGCCCCACCTGCCGGGGGCGCGCCAGGTGGTCTTTGCGCCGCAGGGCGGGGGGCATCTGCTCCCCTGGGGGCTGCTGGCCCGGCGGGCCGGGTGGGAAGCGCCGCTGGTCACCGTGCCGGCGCTGGGCCTTCTGGAGCGCGTACTGGGTCGTCCCGCCAGTGATGGGACAGGTGCCCTGGTGGTAGGCAATCCCACCGGGGAGCTGCGCTACGCCCAGGAGGAAGCGCGGCGCGTCGCAAGGATCCTGGGCACCAGGCCCCTCGTCGGGCGGAGGGCCACCAGGCAAGCCATCCTGTCCCGCCTGGGGGAGGTAGGGCTGGCCCACTTTGCCACGCACGCCTACTTTGCCGCCGGTTCTCCGCTCGATTCCGGCATCGTCCTGGCCGATGGCGTCCTCACGGCGCGGGAGATCCTGGAGCGGGGGCTGCGCGCGCCCGAGTTCCTGGCGCTCTCGGCCTGCCAGACGGGGATGGCGGGATCGCTCGGCGGGGACGAGATGGCCGGGCTGAGCCAGGCGCTGCTCTACGCCGGGGCGCGGTCGCTCTTGGTGAGCCTGTGGACGGTGAACGACCTGGCCACCGCCCACCTGATGACCGGCTTCTACCACCGGTGGCGGAAGGAAGGGCAGGACAAGGCCACCGCGCTGCGGGACGCGATGGACGCCACCCGCCAGGCCCGGCCCGAATGGGCACACACGTACTACTGGGGGGCCTTCACCCTGGTGGGTGATTGGCGATAATTCGAGCCAGAAACCCGGTTTTTGGGAAAAACCGGGTTTCTCAGAACGGGAGGCTGAATATGTGGTTGCGGATTCCTGAGACGGTGGAGGACGTGTTATGGGAAGAGGCGCTGGAGCCGGCCACCGAGGACGCAGTGGAGCGGTTGGGGCAGGAGTGGGCCGTCCGGGGTGTCAAGGGAAGCGCCCGCGACGCCGTCCGCGATCTGCCCGTCGTCAGTATCGGCCGGCCGCAGGTCTGGACGCTGCCCGAGGTCTACCCGCCGGACGAAATGCCCCAGCCCTTGCGGGCCAAGCTGGACGAGGCCGACTTTTACCTGGTGCGGTTCCCCTGCTCCTTCCGCCCGGTGCGGAAGGAAAGCCAGGTGGAGTGGGCGCGCTTCCGCGTTCGCCTGCTCCCGGACGACGAGGCCCGCCAGCCCATCGCCTTCGACCTGCATCCGCTGCGGGTCACGCAGGAGGTGAAGCGGAACGTCAAGGTCAGCCTGAGCCCCAGCCTCAAGTTCCAGGAGGTGGAGGTAAAGCCGGGCGAACTCGCCTTCGGCTTCGAGTACCCAGAGCTCCAACCGCTGATCAGCGCGGCGGGGGCGGGAGAGGCGGAGCCGAGCTGGGACTATGAGGAGGCGAAGGGCGTGACGGTGCAGGGGAGCAAGTGGATGCACCTGCTGGCCAGGGCCCCGAAGGGGATGGAGGTCGTGCGGGCGATCCTGGACCTGGCCGCCGACGTGCGCGTGTGGGACACGCGGCTGCCGGTGTTGGTCATTCGAGATAAGGAGCAGGCCCGCGAGCACCTGACGGTGCGGCTGGTGTGAGCTACAGCGTGTACCGTCGCACCATCGGCACCCGGTCAAAGTCGGCGTCGTGGCTCACCAGATCGTAGCAACCGCACTTTTGCATCGCTGCCAGGTGGAGCGCGTCCCGTGGGCGGAGGTGATAGAGACTCATCACCTCATCCATCGCCTCCAGGTCGGAAGAGGTCACATCTACCAACGACAGGTTGGGAAACGCTCGTAAGTGGCTCAGAAGAGGTGCCAGCGCAGGGTAGAACTCGGCGATCAACTCCGGTTCACGGTCGCGCAGATGTTCCAGGGGAGAACCACCGTAAGTATCCCGGATCAGCGCCAGCAGCATTTTGTAGATCAACTCGTCGAAAGTCAACACGGAGGTGCATGCCTGCAACCGACCATCCGCGATCCTGGTGAACAGATTGCGCACCGCCAGATCGGGGTCGCGCAGGAATACGTAAAAGATCATCGTGTCCAGGTACAGCCTTGAGCCGGTGAATGCGAACAGCGGCCTACTCGTTGGTGTCATCAGCGAAGCGCTCCCATTCGGTCACCGTGTCGTATTCCTCGAACGCGGAGAACCCCTCCGGCCTGGGTTTCGACGCGAGAGCGCCAGCGAGTTGTGCGACGATATCGGGAGGCGATTCCTGCGGTTGGGACTGGGACAGAACCAGCCGCCGCAGCTCCTGTAACTCGTCCATGATGGCGTCAATGCGTCGAATCAGCACGTCTGAAGGAACCTGGACCATGGGTTGAGCGTCCATCAGCATCTCTCCTGTTCCGCTTGACCTGGTGCATTCATTATACCGCAAACACCAGCAAAGGTTAAGAAGCTGTAGAATGGAGGAAATCCCGTGCCGGCCTACATCCCCCCCGACTTTTTGGACAACACCGGTGAGCGCACGCTCGCCGCCGCGCTGGTGCGGCTGATCGCCGAGTGGGACCAGGCCGAGCTCGACGCGGCGACCGGTTTCTTCGAGCCGCACGTCTGGCGCTACCTGGGGGAGGCCTTCCCACGCCTCACGCGGCTGCGGTTGCTCCTGGGCCGCCCGCCGGCGGTGGTCCCGCAGGGGGAGGTACAGGCGCTCGACCTGCGGCGCTACTTCCGGCGCAAGCTCCAGGGCGACCTGGAGGCGCTTCCCTACAACACCGACTACGTCGCGCTCGTCGACGCGCTCCTGGCCCTGCCCCGGTGGGACCCGGCGCTGAAGCAACTCCTGGCGGATTTCGAGCGGGCAGAGGACCGGGCGGCGCTCGAGTTGGAGACGGTCATCGCGGAGGTGCTGGGTGGGTCGGGAGAGTCCGAAAGACCCTAAGGGTTTCGGAAAACCCTTAGGGTCTGGCAGCGTTTTCTACCTGGTCCGCCACGCGCACGCGGGCTGGACGCCCGACGAGAACCGGCCGCTTTCGGGCCGGGGGCGGGCGGACGCGGAGCGGGTGGCGGACGTGCTGGGCGGGTTTCCGATCGCGGCGATCTATTCGAGCCCGGCCCGCCGCGCGTGGGAAACCTTCGCGCCGCTGGCGGCCCGGCTGGGGCTGCCGATCCACGTCGTGCCCGACCTGCGCGAGCACAAGCTGTGCGACGGCGCGGTCGATGACTTTTTCGCGGCGGTGCGGGCGACGTGGGCGGACCCGTCGCTTGCGCATCCGGGGGGCGAACCGAACGCGGCCGCCCAACGGCGGGGTGTGGCTGCGGTCCAGAGGCTGATGGAGCGGCATCCCACCGACCACGTCGTGCTCGGGACGCACGGGAACCTGCTGGCGCTGGTGCTGCAACATTTCGACGCAGGCGTCGATTTCGCGTTCTGGCGGTCGCTGACGATGCCGGACGTCTACGCGCTCCGCGTGGGCGTGGACGGCGACGTGTCTGTGCGGCGGGTGTGGGAGTGAGTGCGCGCTGGGGCGACGACCGTGGATAGGGCAGGCCCGTGTTTCGTGGATTTCGCCATTTTCACGGCTCTCGTGTTTCAACTCGAATCACGAAGTGCACGAACAGGCCACATCTAGACCCGCCGTGCCATTCGTGCCATCTGTGCCATCAGAGCCATCAGTAGAGAGAGGCATGCAGGGGCGCTGACGGGTATAGGAACCCGTCCCACCGGGTGAGGCGAGAGAATCCCTAGACCCTAAGGGTTTTCCGAAACCCTTAGGGTCTGGCGCACACAATCAAGAGCGAGTCCCCCTCCTCGAAGGGCTTAAAGTCATAGTCGCCCCACTCCCGTTGCACCTCGAATCCCGCCATCTTTAGAAGGCGATGGATCGCCCCGCGATCGGTGATACCGACGAGCGATCGTTCTTCGATCCGCTCGACCAGTTCACCCTTCTCGTAGACCTCAAAGACGAGCGTCGTCTCCTTCCTCTGGTCCGACAGCATTCGGCCGCCAACCAGACGACGGATCTCTCTGCCGCCCGCCTGCACCACACCGGCTGGGGAGAGCGGCGTGCCTTTCATCAGTCCGAGGAACACGTCGAACACCAGCACTCCCCCGCCGGAAAGATGCCGGCCGATGTTCCTCAAGGCAGACAACCGCTCCTCGTCGTCGCGCAAGTGATCGAAACTGCCGGAGAGGAAAGCGGCCGGAAACGTCCGGCCCAGGTCAAAGGATTTCGCCTCCCCCTCGATCAGCGTGATGCGCTCCCACAGTTGAGGTTGTTCCCGTAGCTTGGCCTCAAACTGTCCTCTCATGGCGGGTGACGGTTCCACGCAGCACACGCTGACCCCGCGCCTGGCCAGAGGGATGGCGATGCGGCCGGTACCGGCGCCGATGTCCAGGATCTCACCCGCCTTTGCCGCATAATGGTGGAAGAACTCGACGTTCTCCTTGCGGTCGAAAAGATCGTACAGGTGAGCTGACTTTTCATATCCGGTGCGTTCTGACACTTTGCTCCTCTGCCCGCTATATGGCCACAGTTGTACCATTCGTCGGTGTTTCGTCGTGTCCGGTCCTATGTGCGTGGATACGCTGCCGCGATTCGGCGCTCAAACAAAATCCCGCCACGACCGTCCTCTCCAAGCTCGACAAAGCCCACTTTGCTATAAAAGTGGCGTGTACGATGATTCCAGGCCGGGGTTCCCAGCGTCCAGCGTTTCGCCAGCGGATACTCTTGCCACAGGAACTCGATCGCTTGTGTGCCGATGCCTTGATTCTGAAAGTCAGGATCAACAAAGATGCGTCCCAGCTCGTACTCGCGGACCCTTTTGCGAAAGACGATAACCCCGCCGACGATTTGACCTTCTACCACGATCTTGTAGTAATCGCCCAGGCGCATCATCCTGGCCTGCCACGCTGGCGAGTCATACCCAGGAGGTCCTCCTATCCCTGGCGCACCGCAGTGAACATCGCTGTGGAAAGCGCGCTCTGACGCCTTCGCCAAGGCATCCGCGTCACCTGATCGAGCCTTCTTGAACTGAATCATATTCCCCTCATTTCGTTCGACTTGTCGATCATCCGGGCAGGTGGATGATCCCATAGGATTCAACGAACCCGGCACACAACAACAGGACAAACGCAAGTATCAAGAAGGCCTTCTCGGATCTGGTCAGCCTGATATCTTTCCACGCCCTGCTGGCGACTATCTCCTTGCGATCAGAGTACCAGAGCGTGAACTTGAATGATGTCACCGCGGCCAACAGGTATGCGGAGAACTCTAACAGTCCAGCGTGGTGAAAAACGTCAACGATGCGCACGAGTCTGCGATGGAGAGGCGGGGCAGCGGTGACCACTTCAAAAGACCAGGTTCCTAGAACGACGGCGAATAGAACAGTGAGCCCCCAAAATGCGGTGTATCCTATCGGCACAAACCGCTCTTCGGACAGTCTGGACTGTTGCGTCAGTAGATTGGCCCCGATAATGAGGAAGGTTGGAATCAGGTTGTAGCCGAATATCTGGAGTGTCGAAACCCACAAGTTGGGAGAAAAGTCCAATCTACTGATGATAGGGTGTTTTCCCCTCAGAATCCCCTGGGGCAGCAGGTAGAAGCTCAGTACGGTTACCGGTACGAACAGCACGAAGAAGGACACATACATCCAGCCAATGCGTCTGCAGACATTGTCGTCCGTGACACCATTGATGATCCTTCTGAGTGAATTCATCTTCGCGCCTCGTCACTCGGGCTGTCAAACGGTATCGAACTGAGCCACCCTTCGGACCGCACCTGGGGGTGCTCTCTCCTCAAACCTGGAAGAAGCCAAAAGTACCCTTGCGATGCTCAATCCACGGGGTAGAGTTGCCTGATCCGGTCCCCGCCAGTGAAGCAGTGCTCAGGCGCGGGGTAGCTGCCCGAGCGAACGTCGCCGGTAAAGGCGTTGAAGCCAGCGATGATCTCGGGTGCCAAGACCTTGTACTGCTTGACGAACTTGGGCACGAACTTTTCAAACAGGCCGAGGATGTCGTACCCGTTGAGATTGTGGCCGTCGACGTGGGGGCCAGCGCCGCAGCCGATGGTCACCGCGCCGATGGATCCGGTGATGGCCCTGGCCACGCCGCTGGGGATGCATTCGAGGACGATGGCGAAGGCGCCCGCCTGGTCCAGCGCCCTGGCATCAGCGATGAGCTGCTCGGCCTGTTCCGGCGTCCGGCCCTGCACTTTGAAGCCGCCCAGCGCCGCAGCGCTCTGCGGGGTCAGGCCGATGTGCCCCATGATGGGTATGCCAGCCGCGACGATCTTGCGGACGTAGGGCGCAAAGTACGCGCCTCCTTCCATCTTGACGCAGTCGGCTCCGCCTTCCTTGACGATCCTCCCGGCGCTGGCGAGGGCCTGCTCCGGGCTGATCTGGTAGCTCATGAACGGCATGTCACCCACGACGAGCGTGTTCGGCGCGCCGCGCCTGACCGCCTTGACGTGGTAGATCACCTCGTCCAGCGTGACCGGATTCGTCCGCTCCAGGCCCTGGATCACCATCCCCAACGAGTCGCCCACCAGGATCAGCTCCGCCTCGGAACGATCGACCAGCCGGGCGAACGGGTAATCGTAGACGGTGATCATCGTGACCTTCTCTCCCCGGGTTTTCATCTCGCGAAAAGAGGGGATCGGCGTTTTCTTCTTCTGGGTTTCGCTCATGGTTTCATCTCCTTACGTCCAGGCATCTCTTTGGTCATGGTTTCCACGTACCCCTTTTCTTCCTCTGGTGCCAGGCCCCGGCTGTTGTCTTCTGACTACCTTGACAATGTCATAACTGACCCATAGTGAGGAGTGGAGCATCCCCAGATGCGGAACGGAGGCTGCGCGACCCGTTCGCACGTGGGCGTGCTCACTCCTCTGGAACAGGTGACACCTCTGTCACCTTACAGCAGGAGAGACCTGACATTGTCGAACTGCAACCCCGCCCGCCCGCGCAAAGTCCCGTTGACCACCTCGGACTCGGCCCATCGGGAGGCGATCTGCAGCCCAATGTGCAAACGCGCATAGTATAGCCCACCCCCCTCACAAGTCAAAACTACCTGCCCCCCCTCCCCCTGTCATCTCGTCTCTCCCTCCCTCACCTCCACACCCGGCCTTTGGGATTTGGTCATTGGTCATTGGTCATTGCCTTGTCCTCTCCCACCGCTTCCCCACCCGCGACGTGTGGTGTATAATTGCGCAGTTCATTCAACCTGGCCCAACCTTGCGAAGGTTAGGCGATCGTTTTCAAGCCACAGGCACCCACGCCGGCCGAGAACGGTTCCGCCGCCAAGGCTACGCGTAACCTTCGCAAGGTTTCCCGAGCAAGGAGTTGCCCCATGAAACGAGCGGTCAGTGTCAGCCTGGGAAGTTCCGCCCGCGACAAGCGGGTCGTCGTCACGTTGGGAGGTGAGCAGATCTGCGTCGAGCGGATCGGCACCGACGGCGACGCGGAGAAGGCGCGGCGGTTGTTCGCCGAGCTGGACGGACAGGTCGGGGCGCTGGGCGTGGGCGGCGTCGACGTCTACCTGCGGCTGGACGACCGCGAATACCCGCTCCACGCCGCGCTAAAGCTGGTCCAGGACGTCCACCGGACGCCCGTCGTCGACGGGCGAGGGCTGAAGCACACGCTGGAGCGGCGCGTGTTCGAGCTGGCAGCGCCGGCGCTGGGCGGCATCCCCCATTTTCGCCGCGCGTTCGTCCCGGTGGCCGTCGACCGCATGGGGCTGGCCGAGGCCGTGGAGGAGGTGGCCGACGAGGTGACGATCGGCGACCTCATGGTCGCGCTCGGGATCCCGATCCCGGTGCACGGGCTGGCCAGCTACCGCAAGCTGGCCCGCATCCTTTTTCCCATCGTGAGTTATTTCCCCATGAGCATGCTCTTTTACGGGAGCGGAGGCGCCGAGTCCGAGCCAAAGTACCAGCACTACTGGGAGGAATCCGACCTGCTCGCGGGCGACTTTTTGTTCATGCGCAAGTATCTGCCCGACGACCTCAGCGGCAAGACGGTCATCACGAACACGACGACGCCCGAGAACGTCGAGTTTCTGCGGGCGCGGGGGGTGCGCACCGTGATCACGACGACTCCCCGGTTCGAGGGCCGCTCGTTCGGCACGAACATGATGGAGGCGGCGCTGACCGCCTACGCGGGCAAGGGCCGGATGCTCAGCGACGCTGAGTTGAACGACGTGATCGACGAGCTTGATCTGCGGCCCAGCGTGCAGCAGTTGAACGAGTGACGGGAAAGACCCGAACAAGTTCGGGCGTCCAAGGCAATGGCTTTCTCCAATCCCTGCTTATCTTCAAGGCAACGATACGCCCCCTACGACCACCGCGTCTCCGGCCTGCTGAACGCCACGCACGAGCGGCAGGCGCGCACCCGTCGCAGGATCGTACCAGCCGACCGTGACGGCATAGTCGCCAGGGGCCAGATCGGGGGAAAGCGGTACAACGTGCTCGTCCAGTATCCCGTCGCCGAACCGCCACGTGCGGGTGGGGAAGCCGCCCCACAGCGGTGGGCCGTCCCCAGTACCGACCAACTGCCCGTCCTCGTCGAGCAGGTGCACGAAAACGGTATAGTCCTTGTCCGGAGCCGCCAGGGCCTTCCACCACAGCGACACGTGCACCTCGGCTTTCTCGGCCAGCGTCACCTGCGCTCCCTGCAACGCGATGGCCTCCCCAAAGACAGGGGCAGGCTCCAGGCGGGCCTGTGAGGGAACATCCAGTGGCTGTGACGCCCCGACCCGCACCATTCCCAGCCCCAGCATCTCGCCGGCCGGCTGACCCGCCACGGTGACCGGCAGGCGCTCGCCGTCGGACAGGCGATAAAAGATGGCGACGACCCGCCATGCGCGTGCTCGTTCCACCTGCTCCGGGATCTCCAGGCGGTACCGGTCCACGATCACCTCGTCGGGCCGCCAACTGTAGGTGGGATAGGTGCCGCCGCCGGGGATCGTGTTAAAGTTGACTAACGTCGTGTCGTCACCGGGTACCGGCGAGAGCAACTGGAGCGCCAGCGCATAGTCCTCGCTGACAGGGCGGCTGGCCTGCAGGAACAGGGCCACGCTCAGCGCCTGGCCCGGCTCCAGGGAACGGGGGGAGACCTCATACCCTGAGAGGCTGATCCGGTCACCGAACGTCGTCCGGGGCAACGGCTGGGGAGGCACGGGTGGGGCTGAAGCCGGATACCGGGGCGGCAGGGCAAAGGCCGGACGGACCACGAGCAGCGCGCCCGCCATCGCCAGCGCCCACAGCCCTACGCCAACGCCGACCAGAACGCGGCGGGGGCGGAGCGTGAGCCGCGCCAGCCCGTAGCCGAGCAAACCGCCGATGGCCGTGTTGGCCTGAAAAAAGAGCCGGCCATGCGGGGCGTGGGAGATCTGATTCCAGCGCACCCACGCCAGGACGACCAGCCCCAACCAGACGAGGAGCAGTCCACCCGTCCGCCTCTCCCGGCGCGAGATCGCACGCCACCCTCTCACCCACCCCCCCACACCCAACCCCACCAGCAGCCCGAGGGCCGAGTGAACCGGGCGCGGGAAACTCAACTCGCAGGGAAAGCGGGACCAATAGGAGCGGAAGGTCTTGCGAATCTCCGGGAAGACCAGGCGAGCAGGCCAGCCATCTCGCTCGCCGTAGATGGCGTGCATCATCGTCGCGCCCGTGGGCTCGCCGTAGAGCACCCAGTTGCGGACGAACCACCATCCAGCGACGAGCAGGACGACCCCAATGACCAACGACGCATGGGAGATGACCGGCGCCCAATGACGTCTGCGGTCCACGATCTGCAATCTGCAATCTGCAATCTGCAATTTGAGGTTTACCAGCAGCCCCATTCCGACGAAGGCCAGGGCTAGCAGGCCACCCAGTTCCGCCAGTGTGGCTAACCCACACACCAGGCCGAGCACCAGCGCGCGCCGCCAGGTGAAGCCGCACCGCAAGCCGTACAGCGTCAGTGCCAGCGCCATCGCCACGAGGCAATTCACCAGGTTGTCGTTGTTGACGACACCCCCCATGAAGGTGAACTGGGGATTGAAAGCCACCAACTCCGCCGCCAGCAGCGCTGTTTCCTCAGAGCCGGGAAAGGCCTGGCGCGTTGCCAGGTAGACGGCGGTGACGGTGATACTTCCCAGCAGGGCCGAGAGGAGCCGCATCGCGTGGACGGCCCGCGCCGCACCCTGGAATGGGAATATCTCCTGGCGGGGGTCGTGCCGATAGCAGGCCACGTTGTAGCGAGCAGGCCGCCCGCAGGTCGTGAAGGGGTTGACCGGCGGTACGCCCTCCAGGCCGGCCAGCGAAAGGCGGAGAACCCGCACCAGCGCTGCGTTGAGCGCATAGTAGAGCGGAGGCTGAGAACCCTCCTGTCCAAAGCCATAGGCGATGGCATATTCCCGAGTCTGGCGCGGCAGACCCCGTCCTTCGAGAAGGTGCTTGACGTAGAGGACGTGGCCAATCTCGTCCGGGCCCTCGTAGATGGGCGTGACCAGCCCGTAGAGAACAGCCAGAAGCAGATAGAGTGCCAGGATGATGCCCAACGGTCGCCAACTTGCCTTCAAGGCCACCATGCTGCCCCTACAACCACCACGTCCCCGGCCTGCTGAACTCGACGTACGATCGGCAAGCGCGCCAAACTCACCTCGCTCATTGCTGAATCTGTAGGTATGCCCGCGACACAAAAAAACACCCGCCGCACCTTGACGGTGGGCGGGCTTCCGACGATGATTGCACGTTGACCGCCCAGGCATTCTTGCTACCTCGGCCAACTGGGTCACGCGCAGGTAGTATACTGCAGCTCTGGGCAAAAGTCAAACAGGGGATGCGGCGTCGGGGGGAAGGACAGTCGACAGCAATTCCCGTTTCAGCATTATCGTCACGTGGTATCGCTTTGTAGTGGCGACTTCAGTCGCTGGTTACGCAGAAAGAACGACTGAAGTCGTTACTACGAATTCCATAACGGGAATTGCTGGATGGTAGATACTGGCAGTGACACCCCTTTTGCTTGGCGCACCAACGACCTGGTTCAGCCGCGCGCGGTGTTGACCGACGGCGCTGGGCAACTATGGCGATTGACTGGCAAAGCGCCACTGAAAACGACGCGCGAAAGCGCATCGGCTGCAACCCGTGTCAGGCGCGTCTTGATTCGCCTTTCAAAACATACTGCGTCTTCCAGGATGAATGACCCGAGACCACGCCCAAGTAAATCCTTGCTTATAGACAGGAAGAGTGAACAGCACGTACACCCACTGGAGCAAATCACGGCGGCTCAAGCTTGCCCAATCAGTCGCCACTATTGCTGCCAGAACCAAAAGAAGGACGATCGCGAATTGTAAAGGCTGCGGTAGCTTGAGGCTTGATTTCCCAGCCAGCCAGTCTATCGTCTCTATCCGAAGTAGAGTGATGATAGCTACTACGCCCCAGAAAACTGCAAACCAGAGCTTTAGGTAAACGTTGGGTTGTGAAGCCTCCAGGTACAACAGAAGAAGCACCAGGCCCACACATATCACCTTGAAGATGTTTGACCACTTCATGTTGACCTCCTGAGAGCGTTCTTGCCCTGGCAATGGGGCACTGCCATATCGTTGCAAAGGCATTTATGCTTACAGA
Source organism: Anaerolineae bacterium (assembly GCA_035531135.1). Taxonomy (GTDB): domain Bacteria; phylum Chloroflexota; class Anaerolineae; order B4-G1; family B4-G1; genus DATKTN01. The sequence goes on along the minus strand of DATKTN010000175.1, from coordinate 5,200 downwards.
GAGTACCTCAACAGTGAATCACATCTCTATCCATTGACGAATTTGATGAGGTGTAACTGGTTCGGTAAGTAGGCGTGTATACCAATGATCTCGATTCCCTTTTTTCTCAAAAAGAGTTCTGAGCATCTCACTCCCGTAATAGTACGTAAAGGCATAAGACCGGTACAGGGGAGTACTGAGGAATTCGACCGCTTTACGTGCTTCTACCTCGCTCTCCAGACCATATTTCTGTATATAGTCCCCAACCTCCCCTGCATCAACACCCTGCTCGTGGAGGAGGAAAGCGGCGTTAGACAAAACACCGGCCAGCTTTCTTTGTGCTTTATTGATCGCCAGTTCTCGTTGAGCGTTCAAGTGACCAAAACCGGCACGGGGGAGCAACTCATCGGAAAGCCAGGCCACCTGCTCCTCTTCGCTCATCAGGACTTCTAGTGCACAGGTAGCCATCCCTTCCGAGACAACGCAACTTGGCGCATTGATCAGTGACAAACACTGCTCAGCATAGCCAGCCTCCTGGAAAAGCCTAGTCTCCCTATTTGAAAGCTCAGTATGGTGCCCTGGATATCCCTCGTGAGCCAGCAGACCCGTCAGTCCCGGCAGTCCCACAATGTGCAGTGGTAAATCAGTGTTGATCTCGATCCGCGAATGACAATGACCCAGATACCAGTTATAAGCACCCCAAGGTTGATTCGATACGAACTTCTGCTCGAAAGTTTCCTCCTCAGGAATAGGAAAGCGTTCACGGGTAAGGCTCTGGAGATGCTCCGAGACAAACGGCAAGAGTTTTTCAGTCTGCGCGACAGATATTTCCGTTGACTTTTTTCGAAGGGCCATCCGTTCCGAGAGGCTTCCACCAGGCGGCAACAATTCCTCCAGGGTTTGGTGAGCATCCTTATAAACAGCCTCATCCGTCCAAGCAGGTGTGATATCATAGAGGCCTTCCGCTTCTTCGACCAGGGATAATCTCTCCCCTTGCAGGATCCGCAGGGTGGTGTGCATCGCTTTTACCTGCCGGGCGAGAAAGTCTTTTCTCTGAGGTTTCATATCCGTAGCGTCGTCAATAGCAGCCTTGAGCTGTGCTACTTTCGTTGCCAACATATGAACAGGGCGTGCTCCCTGATCATCTATTTGCGCTTTCCATTCAACAGGTCCAAAGTAGGCGTCAATGTAGCCAGGGACGTGCTGATCGATGGATAGAGCCAATTGGACGTATTTCTGTCCTATCGACGTGGGAGATGGATTCACGTGGCTTTCTCCTTATGACTGCGGAACCAAAGCGCTGATACAACCCGCAGCACCTGATCAGGCAATTATGGAAACCGTGTCTAGTATCTTTATCCCCAACGATTGATCTCCGGCGATCTTTACCTGAGCCTGCACCTCGCTCCTGCTCAGGCCTTTGGTGAACACCCTCCACGCAATCTCCTCGCCCATGACAACCTCAACATCTGGCATACGAGAGACTTGTTGGTAGAGATTCCATCGCTCACCTTCCCTCAGCAAAGACCACTGGTTGCCCGAGTCACCAATGATTGTGAGGGTCACGAGTGTGCCATCTACCGCGGCAACTCCTCGATACGTATGAGGAAGCGCTCGCACAAAGGTATCCAGAGCCGGCGCAAAGAACCTTGGTCGCTTCAAGCCAGGTTTGCCGACAGCGTCTCGGATGTGCTGTTGATGGTGCCATTGCTCGGTGTATTCACGAGCAAGGTCAAGCCAAACCGGCGCAGGATCGGGACCTGCCCAGCTCACAGGCCCTCCGATCGAGTATGGATCGAGTGAGCAGAAGTACTCGTGCACTTGTACCCCGGTGAACGCTAACAACTCGCACAAGAGACGAGAGCTTATCCCCCGTGTAGCTTGCACCCACATCTCATTGCTGTCGTTTATCAATGCGACCAGTTCCTCCCAACTCTGGACCGGCGCACCGGAGGAGAAGCCATCACGCCTCCTCGAAAGAATGCCGATATCATCTCCCAGTAAATGTAGAGCAACATCCTTGGCAGACCACGAAGGGCAAGCAGTGGATTTGTTCCACTCCTCTGCCGACAGGCCAGACAGGAGACATAACAGCTCGTCCAGGATCTCGGGAAAGAGATCGATAACCATGATGGGCCTGAGTTGTCTCAACGCAATTACCTCACGGTGGGTGGGCTGTATGATGCTTCAACGGTTTCCGTCAAGGCGCTCCTGCTACCCCGGTCAACTGGGGCACGCGCACGCAGTATATTGCAGCTCGGGGCAGAAGTCAAACAGAGGTGCGGACCCAGGTGGTGAGGCCGGCTGTGACGCTAACCAGTTGATGGTTGCTCTGTCGAGCCTGGGCCTGGTGTTGGGCCTGGCGTAGGCCGTGGCGTGGCCGTGGGTGGCAGTGGTGTGTCCGTGGGTGTTGGTCTTGGAGTGGAGGTGGGCGACGGTGGGGGCGACGTGCTCGTCGGGCGGGGGCGCGAAGACTCGCCTCCCCCTGGGCTGGGGGTATTCGTCGGCGGCGGTGGCGTGAAGGTGGGCGAAGGGATAAAGACCTGGGTCGGCGTCGGCATTGCTGCTGCCGTCGCCAAGATGGCACGCAGGCTTGGCTCCATAGGTGTCTCTGTGGGCCGCTGTGTGGTCGGTCTCGACGTAGGGCTTGCCGTCGGGGTCGCGGTGGGAGAAGGGGTCGCCGTCGGCGTGTGGGTGACGGTGGCCGCCGTCGTGACCCGGACTGTCGGGGTCGCTGTGGCCGTAGCCGTGAGAACAGCCCCCCCACTCGCGCCGCGGACCAGCAACGAGACAACCGTCGCCAGAGACGCAAGACCGACCAATATGCCAACTCCAAGGCGGCGGTCGATCCGCAGTCCCTTGATAGCCCTCCACGGCAGAAGCACGTTTGACTTCGCCGGCCCCGCTAGCATGGTGGTGTCCATTGCAGAGGGTGCGATGTTTTCTGCCTTCACCTGGGTGGGCATAGGCGAGCCGAACAGTGCCCGGTACATCTCCGCGATGCTTTGGAACCGGTGGGGGGGGCGCAGCGCCATCGCTTTCACAAGCACCTGGTCGGTCACCTCGCTCACGTCATCCCTGAGTTGCCGCAGGGGCACCAGGACCTCTGGGTCCACAACTCGCTCTGTCGCCGTGGGCGGTGGTGATCCTGCCAGTGCATGATACAGCGTCGCACCCAGGGAGTAGATGTCAGTGCGAGGGTCGGTGCCTCCCTTCCTGGTATCGTACTGCTCTGGTGGGGCGTACTCCGGCGTGCCCAAACCTCGCATCACCGTCCGCGTGCGCGGGTCATCGGGGTCCACCAACTTGGCCAATCCGAAATCAACCAGAACCGCTTGTCCCTGCCAGGTGATCATCACATTCTGCGGCTTGACGTCACGATGGATCACGCCTCGTTCGTGACAATGCGCAAGCGCTTCTATCAATTGTCGTGCCCAGTCAAGAACCTCGTCCTCGGTCAGTCCTCCTTCCTGGGCGGCGACCTCGTCCAGCCGCCGGCCGTAGATGAAATCCATCACCAGGTAGGCGTTGCCGTCCTCTTCGAAGTGATTGCTGACGCGCGGCAGGTTGGGGTGGCGCAGGCTGGCCAACAATTGCGCTTCTTGCTGGAACTGCCCGCGAAGTTCGGGCAGCGCGCTCCCCGAGGTGCCCGGATAGGGTAGCATCTCCTTGAGTGCGCAGCGGACGTTGAGCGTGTTGTCCATCACCTCGTAGACAGCGCTCATCCCGCCCTGGCTGCTGAGCAGGGCGATGACCCGGTAGCGACCGTGGATCACCTGTCCTGGGACGAGAGGCATGACAACTCCTGCTTCCTTTCGAATCTGCCCTCAGAGAGAGACCATGTCGAGACTTGCGCGCCTAGCAACCTATGGTATAATATTCCTACGTTCAGCGGGCGTGGTTCAGTTGGTAGAACGTCTCCTTGCCAAGGAGAAGGTCACGGGTTCGAATCCCGTCGCCCGCTCTTCATTCGGTAACCACGTGAACAAGAGGCAGACGGAGATGCGTGATTTTCCCGGCCTCTTGTTTTTTGTTTTCTCTATCGCTTTCCCGATGCGCACTCAGTTCCTGCGGACGAAAAGTCGCCGCACCTCCACGTCCTGGCCCCCGAACTGGTACTTGTAGCGCTCGTCGCCCTGCATAAAGTCGAACACCTCGCGGCCCTGCTCGATGGCGTGGCGGATGCAGTAGGCGGTGAGGATGATACCCGCGCCGACCTTGGGGAACGCCTGCCAGTCGAGGCCCGAGTTGTAGACGAGCACGCGGTTGTCGTAGACAAAATTGAGGTACGCCGCTGCCTTCCGGCCGTCGATCTCGAGGAACACCAGTTGTAACCATCCCGCGTCGCAGGCCACGCGCGCCAGTTCGCGGAAAAAACGACGCATGCGGGGGGTAAGGAAGGCCGCCTTGTCTGGCGTACTGGCGGCCATCAGATCCAAAAAGCCCTCGACTTCGGCTTCCAGGTCGTGTTTCCGGCTGACGATGTACCATCTCAGCGCTGCCTGGCCGCCAGCGCGGCGCATTTTGCGGCGTATCTCGTGCCGCTGTTTGCCGTCCAGCATCTGCAGGTACTCCTCCCACGTCCCGGGCAGCGTCACGATCGGGCACACGTCATCCCTGGCCGTCGAGACGGCCCAGCCGCGCGCTTTTGCAAGAACAGGCAGTATCTTTAGCGTGGGCGAATCCTGGTGGATATTGCACAGGTCGAGTGCATCCCACACGGGCGCGCTGGGGCTCGCCAGGTGGTCGACCAGCGCGGCGTAGACTTGCTCCTCCCGTCCCTCTGCCACGATGAAATCGAGATAATCGGCGGCTTCCACGCAGCCGACGATCGATAGTACCCGTTGCCCCTGCGGATTGGTGGTTGCGAAGAGCGGGGCAACGCCGACCAACTCCCCTCCGTCGCGCACGGCCAAGATTGACACTTCCCCTTCGCCCAGATGATGCCACCAGGTGCGCTGGTATTCCAGCGTCAGGAAGAGGATATCCGCAGCGGATCGGTGCAGCAGATCATTCCATTCCTCTGCCAGAACCTCAAAGCCGCTGGAGTCGTAGTAGGAATGCACCAGTAACGCCATCTTGGGACCTCTAGAAGATATGATAGCACAACCACGCGGGCCTGACAAGTGAGTTCGTACAAGAAATGACATTGGGAGAGGAACACGATCGTTCCTCTCCCAATCCCGAACGCATACTGCGAATGCGGCTAGGTTCTTGCTAG
>DATKTN010000174.1:0-2004 GCA_035531135.1 Anaerolineae bacterium | reverse complement strand
CCGCGCGACGATGGCGGCGTGGGAGATCACGCCACCCAACTCGGTGACCACCGCGCTCAAGCGTCGAAAGAGGCTGGACCAGGCCGGGTCGGTCAGTCGCGTGACGAGAACGACTGATTCCTTCATCTCGAGCAGCCGCCGCCCGGCGTCCAGCGGGTCATTCGTCACGACGGCGACCCCCTCGGCCAGGCCGCTGCCGGCGCTGGCGCCGATGCCCCACAGCCGGGTTGCTTCGGGACCAAGCTCCTCTTCCTTCTCCTCCAGCGCCGGTCTCCAGTGCTGGGTGAGGGGGTCATACCAGATCAGCTCCGGCGGAGAGGGCTGTGTCTGGTACAGTTCGAACTGCGCCCGGCGTCGGTCGAGCGTCGCCTGGTCCACCCGCTGCTTACCCCGACTGCGCACAAAGTCGAGTAGTTCGTCCAACTGGTAAAACATCATCACGTCGTCGTCGGGATGGCCGGGATAAAAGTGACGGGCCAGGTGGCGGGCCGCCAGCCCATAGGCTGCCTGGCGCAGCGCGATGTCACTCTTCGAGTCCTCTCGCCAGGAGATGAGTCGCTGTCCCCAGCGCAGAACCTGCCGCCAGATCAACTGCTGGAGAGGGTTCATCCGCCGCAGTGCGTTCAGCGCGACCTGGCGGGCGGCCTCGGCCCGCACCTCGGGTGGTTCGCTCTCCTGCAACTGCCCGGCCACCGCCAGCAGGATGTGTTCGGGCCGGTCGGCCAGGCGCTCGGTCTCAAAGTCTGCCTCGTAGCGGAAACCACGGTGGCCGTATTCGCGCAGAAACGCCCGCACGCCGGCTGCCAGCGGGGCGGCCGTGGGCAGTGCTTCGTAGGCCTCGAGTTCAACCGTGCCATCGGCCAGCATCTGCCGCACGTCCGGCCCGCATTTCTCGGCCGCCTGGCGCAGTTCCCAGATGCGTTGGCCGATCAGCGACGTGGCGGTCGCCTGGCCAACGAAGAGACTGAGCAACTGCGGCGCTCGCTGGTGCAGGATGCCATCCAGCGTCGTGATGGTCAGCGCGATGACGATATGGGCGCGGTCGGCATCCCGCGTTCGGGCGTAGAACTCAGGCTCAAACAGCGACCAGATGAGCGGGAGGGGATCGTCTGGCTCCTCGCGCAACTGCCAGAAGATGTCGCGCAGCCTGCGGTCCAGGTCGGGTAACACGTGGCGGTAAAAGTTCGCCGCCCAGCGATAGGTGCGGCGGAACCGCACGGGCAGCCGCAACTGCCGCTCCCGGGGCACCTGGGCAGTCGCCTCGACCAGGCTGGCCGGCACCCCCACCGACTCTGGGTCGAAGGGAACCACCGACCCCATGTTGCGGGCGTAGTAGTCGATGTTGAGGTACAGCCGGCCCTGTACGACCCCGGTGGGCTTTAACGTCTGGTCAAAGTCCGAGGTGTCCCCTGCCAACTGGCTCAGAAACCAGGAGATCTGGGCATCCAGGCCCGTCTCGGTCATCGTCACGGTCACCGGCCGCGCGACGCCGGTCGTCTCCTGTGTGTTATGCCCACTCAACAGCCATTCGGTCATGTCAGCCTTCTTGCATGCTCCCAGAAACCCACGATTTTCCTCCCACGTGGAGGGGTGAAAAGCGCCGGACCGATCTCGTCCTGATACAGGTCGCCCGGCCTGGGTTCATCACGCAGCGTCTCCTGGCCAGCCGGACCCAGGTAAGCCACCAGGGGAGGTGCCAGGCGCTGCATCTGCCATGCCGCAAATCCCGCCTCAGGGTCCTCGATGCGCCAGCCTTCACCCGAGGCCGCAATCCTGGGGGTGTGAACGGGCGCGGATTGCCCATCGGGCGTGGTGAACCAGCCAAACGATAGTTGCTGGCCCGCCATCTCGACGACGACCACGTAAAAGTGTCCCGGCACGCTGGCGATCGTCCATCGGGCCGCCGCCCCCATGGGCCGCTGGCCCCAACTGTGATCACGGTAGCAGAGCAGTTCACCTGCCCACGACTCTGTGCCGACCTGGAGATGGCCTCTGAGCTGGCCG
>DATKTN010000173.1:0-9502 GCA_035531135.1 Anaerolineae bacterium | reverse complement strand
CGGGGAGCCAAGCGAGTACAAGATGCGGGTCGCTCTGTCCTATCTTGGACCCACGCGCATCGAGTTGATCGAACCCGTGGAAGGGGACACGGTCTATGCCGATTTCGTCGCGGAGCATGGCTACGGCGTGCATCACTTTGGGGTGCTGGTCGACGACATGGAGGCGGCGCTGGCCGAGGCCGAGGCGGCTGGCCTGGCGATGACGATGGACGGTGCTGGCTTTGGCCGTGACGGCGACGGCCACTATGCCTACCTGGACACCGAGGGCGAGCTCGGGGTCACGATCGAGCTGATCGAACGTCCCAAGGGCAGGATGCCGCCGGAGAAGGTCTATCCGCCGGAGGAAGACGAGGGGTAACGCCTACAGGCCGGCGCGCTCCATCCACAGGAGCACGGCCGTCAACAGGATGGCAGCCGGGACGACGACCGCCCACGCGTTGACCTGCAGCAGTTCGGGCAGCGTGACGGCTCCGAAATCGCCCTTGCTCAGGATCGGCTTCCGCAGTTTGGGATACACGGCGGCAAAGAGCCCGGCGCCAAGCAGGGTCCCGACGACGCCTCCGAACAACGCGTCGAGAAAGCCCTGGCCGACCGCCCCGGCGACGGTCCCGGGACAGTAACCCAGGACGGCAAACCCCACGCCAAAGATGAGGCCACCGACGACGGATGTCCCGAGGGAGCCTGGTTTGGGGTGTAGCCGCACCAGGCCCAGGCTTCTGAGCAGGTGAACGCCGAGCGTGCCGGTGACCACGGCCGAGAGCATGACCTTGAGGACGGTGAAGTCGGCCAGGAGCAACTGGCCGGTGATCACGTCGTAATCGGTCACCCCCCCCTTTTGCAGCAGAAAGCCGAACAGGACCCCGATCGCGAGCCCGATGGCCAGTTGGATCTTTGTGTGTGCAAGTGTCTTGAGCATCAGTTTTCCTGTCAGACCACGACAGCGGATTGAGAAAGGAACGGACTATCTCTAAAAGACCCGAAAGATCAGCATCGCGGTGGCGATGCCGCCGACGAAGAAACAGATCGTTGCCACCCAGCTACTGGCGGCCAACTGGAGTGTCCCGCTGATGCCGTGCCCGCTGGTGCAGCCGCCCGCCCAGCGAGCGCCCACCCCCATCAAAATCCCCCCGATGAGAGCTGTGATCAAGCGCGGGAGCGGCATCGGGCCGAAGGTTGCGGCCCACGTGGCGGGCACCCACTGCAACTGGAACTGGCCCGAAACCCGCGTCGAGATGAACGAGCCGATCACGATGCCCAGCACGAGCATCCAGTCCCAGGTCACGGCTGGGGCGACCTTCCTGTAGTAGGGCTTGTCCAGCACCCTGTCGCCGCGAAACAACCGCTCGATCATCCCGCTGGTGCGGCTGAACGAGGTCGAGCATCCGATGGTCTTGTCGGACAGCAAGAGGGCCAACCAGCTCAAGATGCCGATTCCGATGCCGGCCGCATACGGGGACCAGCGTGCTATCGTCAGCCATTCCATGTGCTTCTCCTGTCTTTACCGCTTCCCCCCTCTCCCTGTCAGGGGGAGGGTTGGGGTGGGGGTGAAGGCCGTGTGCGGTTCGAGTATAGCCCAGGTGTGCGGGGGATGCAAGTCCGGGTGGCGAACGGCGGCGGTGGCCGTTGTGTTGACAAACCCTGTCCCTGCGGCGATAATAGGGGCATGCGCCGAACGAGACTGGCCCTTTGGACCTTGTCCGCGCTCGTCCTGCTCGCGGTGGCCTGCGGGGGGCCCGCCGGGCTGCCCCGATTGTCGTTTTTGGCGACGGCGACCGCCACGCCCACCGCGACCCCCACGCCCACGCCGACGCCGACGATCACTCCCACGCCGTCCCCCACGCCGACGCCGACGCCCGACCCGGCCGAGTGGCTCTCCGACGCCGGGCGGGCGATGCAGAACGGCGACTATGAGAGCGCGGCCGAAATCCATCGCCATCTGCTCGGGCTGCCGCTCGACGGGGAGACGGCCGCCGACGTGCAGCTTGGGATCGGCACGGCCTACCTGCGCGATGGGGACTATACCAGGGCCGTGAGCGCGTTGCGCGATTTTCTCGCCACCTACCCGGAAAGCGAGCTATCGCCCGACGCGCACTTTTTGCTGGGCGAGGCGCTGGTCGGCGCGGGCGAACCGCTGGCGGCGGCGGACGAGTACCGGGCCTACCTGTCGGCCGGGACGGTCATCACCGCCTACGTGGAACAGACCGTGGGGAACGCGCTCTACGCCGGCGGCGCTTACCTGCCCGCGGTCGAAGCCTACGAAGCCGCGGTCGCCGAGGCTCCCGACCGGCCCTTTGAGGTCCACACGCGCGAGAAGCTGGCGCTCACGTACGTGGCGTTGGAGGACTATTCCGCCGCGGTCGCCCAGTACGACGCCATCCTCGAGGTCGCGCAGGTGCGCGCCTACCGCGCCCGCATCGAGCACCAGGCCGCCGAGACGCTCATCCTGGCCGGCGAGACGGAGGACGGCTACGATCGCCACCTGTCCGTCGTCGAGACCTACCCGGACGAGTACTATGCCTACCTCTCGCTGGTCGAGCTGGTCGAGGCCGGGCGCGCGGTGGACGACTTTTTGCGCGGCGTGGTCGACTATTACGGAGGGGCCTACGGGCCGGCGGTCGACGCGCTCTACCGGACCATGCGCGCCTACCCCGACACCTACGCCGGGGATGCCCACTGGTACGCGGGCCGATCGTACCTGGCCGCCGGCAGCCCCGACCGGGCTGCGGCCGAGTTCCAGGCGCTGATCGAGGGCTTTCCGGAGAGCAAGCGTGTGGGGGATGCGTGGATGGGCCTGGCCGAGGCGCACGCCGACATAGGCGATGTGGACGCGGCGGTCGATACGTATTGGGAGTTCGCCGAGGCTATGCCCGACCATCCGCGCGCGCCGGAGGCGCTCTGGGAGGCGGCCCTGCTGTTGGAGCGTGCTGGCGATGCAGAGACCGCCGCCGAGGCATACCTCGATTGCCACGTCGCGTATCCCGACTCCGACTATGGCCCGCCGGCCCTGTTCCGCAGCGGGCTGCAGTCTTACCAACTGGGCGAGCCGGTGGACGCCGCCGTCGCCTGGGACACGCTGGCCGAGATCTACCCCGATTCCGCCTATCGCCCGGCCGCCCGGTTCTGGCTGGGCAAGCTCCGGCTGGACCAGGGCGACCTGGAGGCGGCCGGGGCTGCGCTTGACGACGCCCGCAGTACCGACCCGTCTGGCTACTATGGCCTGCGCGCCGCCGATCTGGCCGCCGCCCCGCGCGCCGTGGCTTTCCCGCCCGCCCGCTACGTGCCCGACCATGACGCCGTTGCCGAGCAGGCCGAAGCCGAGGAATGGCTGGCCGGGTGGCTGGGGCTGGACGACGCCGCGGGCTTGGGCGAACCCGGTCCCGGCCTGGCCGCCGACCCGCGCCTGCAGCGCGGGCTGGAGCTGTGGCGGCTGGGTCGCTTCGAGGAGGCCAGGGAGGAACTGGAGGCGGTCCGCGGCGCGACGGCGTCGGACGGGCTGGCCCAATACCAACTGGCGCTGGCCTTCCGCGACCTCGGCCTCTACCGGTCCTCCATCCTCTGCGCCGTGCGGGTCGCGTACCTCTCCCCGGTCGAAACGGTCCTCGATGTCCCGGCCTTTATCGGCCGGCTGGCGTATCCCACCCACTACGAGGACCTGGTGCTGCAGGACGCTCGCCAGAGCGACCTCTCCCCGCTGCTCGTGTTCGCGCTCATCCGGCAGGAGAGCCTTTTCGAGAGCCTCGCCACGTCGACGGCGAGCGCGCATGGGCTGATGCAGGTGATCCCCGACACCGGCGCGCAGATCGCGGCGGAGCTGGGCTGGCCGCCGGACTATGGCACGGGCGACCTGTACCGGCCCTATGTCAGCGTGCGGTTCGGCACCTACTACCTGGCGCAGCAGCGGGACCGCTTCGACGGCCGGCTCGACGTGGCGCTGGCGGCCTACAACGGCGGCCCGGTGAACGCCGCGCGCTGGCTGGAGCGCGCGGGCGATGACCCCGATCTGTTCCTTGAGCTCATCACGTTCCGGGAGTCGCGCCTCTACCTCCAGCGCGTCAAGGAGCACCTGGCTGTCTATCGGGCGCTCTACGAGGGGCGCTGAGGTCTCCCTTGGCTGTCTCGCTCCCAGGGATCGTCAGATCCCGGACGTGGGAAATGGGACGCTGATCCACGCTGATCCACGCTGATTCGTTACTACTCAGGCTCTCCTGATGCGTCATTCCGGGTGACGCCCTTGCCACCGCGCTAGCCCGCCCGTCATTTCGAGCAGCCTGCCCCGAGCTGGTCGAGGGGGAACGAAGCGCAGCGCAGTGGAGTCGAGAAATCTCGCCCCCCGCAAGCGAGAGATTCCTCGATTCCGCTGCGCTCCACTCGGAATGACGGGGCTGAGTAGTAACCGTCCAGAGTTGAATTTGTCGGTCAAGCAGGCCGTCGGGTGCTAGTTGCGCCACCCGGCGGCGTAAAAGGCCAGGTACTCGGCGACGTTCTCCGCCCACAGCCCGTTCTCGTGACGGCCGGGGTGCACGACGAATTCGTGGACGATGCCCTGCTTGTCCATCGCCTCGTGCAGCGCCTGGGTGGATTTTCTCGACCAGTCCGCGTCGCCGGCGTCCAGATAGATGCGCAACGCCGTCACGCCGGGCCGCCCCAGAAGATAAAACGGGTCGTAGGGCGGCGGGGCCAGGTTGACCGACAGCGCCGGGCTGTGCCCCCCCGCCGTCCCGAAGAGATCGGGGTGCATCATGGCAATCTCTAACGCCCACACCCCGCCCCGCGATATGCCGCCGATGGCTCGCCCCTCCCGATTCGCCCAGGTGCGGTAGGTCCCGTCCACGTGGGGGATCAGGTCGTTGACCATCTGCCCCTCGAAGGAGCGGTCGCCGCCGCTGGTGTTGACGTACAGCCTCTCGGACCCTCCCGGCAGGACGATGATAAAGGGGGGCAGCGTCCCGCCCGCGATGCCGGCGTCGGCGGCGTCGGTGACCCCCAACCCGTCCCAGTGAGCGTCGTCGTAGGGCCAGCCGTGGAGCAGGTAGAGCACCGGGTAGCGGTGCCCGGCCTGATCGTAGCAGGGCGGCAGGTAGACGCGGTAGGGCTGCTCGTCGCCGGCCGTCTGGCTAAAGTAGGTGCGCCGCTCCACCCGGCCCGCCGTCTCGGTGCACGCGGGCGTCGGCGTGGGGGTGGGGGACGGCGTGAGCGTGGGCGTGGGCAGGAGCGTCGGTGTGGGCGTGTGGGTGGGCGGCGGCGAGGGGGTGGGCGTGGCGGTGGGCGTGGCGGTGGCCGTGCGCGTGCGCGTGGGCGACGGGGCTGGCGCCTCCAGAGGTCGCACGAACACCCCCAGCGCTATGACGGCCGCCAGGGCCACGACGATCAATCCGCGCAGCAGCCACCTCCCTCGCCTCACCCGCTCACTCCCCGACCCCAAGCCTCTTCCGCGTGTAGGGGATCAGCCCTCCGGCCTCGAATATGCCCATCACCGCCTCCGGCAGCGGCGGGAAGGTAAAGGTGCCCTTCGGGCTGCGGATCTCTCCCGCCTCCAGGTCCACCTCGACCTGGTCGCCGCGCTCGAGCGCGTCGACCGCCTCGGGACACGTGATCGCCGGGAGCGCGTTGTTGATGCAGTTGCGGTAAAAGATGCGGCCGAACGACCGGGCGACGATGGCGCCCACCCGCTTCGTCACCAGGCAGGTCACCGCCTGCTCGCGCGAACTGCCGCAGCCAAAGTTCTTGCCCCCCACGATCACGTCGCCGGGCTGCACCTGGAAGCGGAACTCGGGGTCCAGGTCCTCCAGCGCGTGCTCCCCCATCTCGGCTGGATCGCTCACGGTGTACGTGTACTTGCCGGGGAAAATCACGTCGGTGTTGACGTCGTCGCCGTATTTCCAGACTGTGCCTCGGATTGTCATAATCTTGTACCTCAGTGGGTCCTTGCGGTATGTGAAACGTGAAACGTGAAACGTGATGCGTGATGCGTGATGCGTGATGCGTGAAACGTGAAACGTGAAACGTGATGCGTGATGCGTGAAACGTGAAACGTGATGCGTGAAACGTGATGCGTGATGCGTGATGCGTGAAACGTGATGCGTGATGCGTGATGCGTAATGCGTGATGCGTGATGCGTGAAACGTAATGCGTGATGCGTGAAACCTGAAACCTGAAACCTGAAACCTGAAACTTGAAACGTGCTCCTTGGCTACAGATCCCTGGGATGGACGATTTCGCCGGCGATGGCGCTGGCCGCGACGACGAGCGGGCTGGCGAGGTACACGTCGCTCTCCTTCGTGCCCATCCGCCCCCGGAAGTTGCGGTTGGCCGTGCTGACGCTGACCTCGCCCTCGGCGGGGACGCCCAGGTGGTTGCCCATGCACGGGCCGCAGCCGGGGCTCTCGACGACCGCGCCCGCCTCGACAAAGGTGCGCAGGTAGCCCGCGTCGAGCGCGGCCAGGTACACCTCCGAGGAGGCCGGGATGACGATCAGCCGCACGCCGGGCGCGACCTGGCGTCCCTCGATCACGCGTGCCGCCATGGCCAGGTCCGAAAGCCGCCCGTTGGTGCAGGTGCCCAGGAACGCCTGGTCGATGCGCGTCCCGGCCACCTGGCGGACCGGCGCGACGTTGTCGACCGTGTGCGGCCTGGCGACGACCGGCTCGATCGTCCCCGCGTCGTACTCGACGACGCGGGCGTACACCGCGTCAGCGTCGGGGTAGACCGGCTCGACAGGCGCGCGCGCCCGTCCCTCCAGCCAGTTGAACGTCACCTCGTCGGGCGGGATGGTCGCGTTCTTGGCGCCCATCTCGGCCATCAGGTTGGGGATGACCATGCGGGCCTCCATGTCGAGCGTTTCGACCCCCTCGCCGTGCCACTCGACCGACTGGTACAGGCCGCCGTCGGCCCCCAGGTCTCCGATGACGTGCAGCGCCAGGTCCTTGGACGTGACGCCCTCGGGCAACTGCCCGTGGACGACGATTTTCAGGCTCTCCGGGACGCGCAGCCAGATGCGGGCGGTCGCCATGATCGCCGCCATCTCGCTGCGCCCGATGCCCACCGCGAAGGCGCCGAACGCCCCGGCCGTGGGCGTGTGCGAATCGGAGCCGACGATGAGCGCGCCCGGCAGCGCGAACCCCTCCTCGGCGAGCACCTGGTGGCACACGCCGCGCCCCACGTCGTAAAAGTGCTCGATCCCCTGCTCGGCGACGAACTCGCGGGTAACCTTGTGGTTCTGCGCGTGCTTGGTCGTCGGGGCCGGGCAGGCGTGGTCGAGCACGACGACGTGGATGTCGGGCCGCGCCACGCGCGGTACGCCGATCTTCTGAAATATTCCCGAGATAGGGGCGGTGTTGTCGTGGCTGAGCGCCGCGTCGGGCGTGACCTCGACGATCTGCCCGGGCACGACCTGGGCCAGGCCGGCCTTGCGCGCCAGTATCTTTTCAGCGAATGTGTGACCCATCGCAGCCTCCTGTGGAAATTTAGCGGGGCGTATTGTACTCCATCGCTCCCTGGCTGGCAAGCAGTGGCAGAGTGCAAACCTTGCGAAGGTTACGCATAGTCCTGGCTGTTGTACCTTCTTGTCTGAGGAACGGCCTCTTGGCCTTTAAGTTGTCCTTGAACCTTCGCAAGGTTTGAGAGTTTGCAATTTGCACACACGTTGACGTCGGGCTATAATAAGACCTGACAGGTTTCCAAAGGTGTCGTTTTGAGTCAGGCTCGACCTGATCAGGGGCGTATCTGCGCCGAAAAGTGGACAGTGAAACCTGTCAGGTCTGGGGGGAGGCATCAACGATGGACTATGCGGACTATCCTCGCCCGGTGGTTGAGGACATCGCCCGGCTGCGCCGGCGGATCGAGGCTTCAGGGCTGCCCTGCAAGACGACCGACCACAACCTGCTCGTCGGCACCTGGAACATCCGGGCTTTTGGACACGTGCACGAGAAATGGGAGGAAAACTCGGGGTCGCCGAAACGAAACCTGCGGGCGCTGGCGACCATCGCCGAGATCATCCGCCACCTGGACGTCGTCGCGGTGCAGGAAGTCAAGCGGGACATGGCCGGCATCCGCACGCTGGTGAACGAGTTCCTGGGCCCAGACTGGGGCCTGATCCTCAGCGACGTGACGAGCGGCCCTGGGGGCAACGCGGAGCGGCTGGCCTTCATCCACGACAAGCGACGGGTGCAACCGTCGGGATTGGCGGGGGAGATCGTCCTGCCGCCCACCGAGGTGGGAGATCCCGCGCAGCAGTTTGCCCGCACGCCGTACATCGTCGGTTTCCAGTCCGCCGGCGAGAGATTCGCGTTGTTGACCGCGCACATCAGGTATGGCCACGTCCCGGAGGAGCGGTTGGGGGAACTGCGCGCGCTGGCCGGGCACGTGGCGGTCGAGATACGCGGCCGGGCCACGGCCGGCGACGCGGCGGAGAGCAACCTGATCGTGCTGGGCGACTTTAACATCGACAAGCGGCGCGACAATCCCCTGTTTCAGGCGTTCGTGTCCACGGGCCTCACGGTACCCCACCAACTGTGGGGCTTGCGGACGAGCTGCAACACCGAGCCCAAGTACTATGACCAGATCGCCTGGTTCATGGGAGACCTGGACTTGCCGTACAACGAGCGCGCCGGGGTGATCGATTTCGCGGGCGCGGTGTACCAGGAGATCTCGTTGCGGCAGATGTCCTACCGTGTCTCGGACCACTTTCCGCTGTGGGTCGAGTTCGTCATCGACCGCAGCGTCGAGCGGATGGCACGCACGCTGGGGCTGGACCCGGCCATGCCCGATCCGCTGAGCACGGTGCCGGATTAGAGATAGCGAGTTGACTGAAAAAACTCTGACACCTTTCAAAACTGACCAAGAGCAAGAAATGGGACGCAGATCAACGCCGATTCACGCTGATCTTTTTTATCTGCGGAAATCTGCGTGAATCTGCGTCCAGCAGGGTCTACCATCGGAATCACTGAGATGTGGCCCGTTTGAAGGAGGAGCGCATGG
This sequence comes from Anaerolineae bacterium, assembly GCA_035531135.1. GTDB lineage: Bacteria > Chloroflexota > Anaerolineae > B4-G1 > B4-G1 > DATKTN01. The sequence continues at coordinate 526 of DATKTN010000173.1, read as the reverse complement.
TAGCAGAGCAACCTATCGAGCTCTCTGTCCGCTTCACGTCGGACGAAAAGGTCGCAGATTCGCCCATCCACGTCTCGCTGTTCCGCCCGGACACCGGCACCGCGACTGCGCCCGTTCCCTTCGAGCCGCCGCTGGACGACGCAGCGCTGGCCGAGCTGCGCTGGTACCTGGAGGACTTTTCCATGTGGCCGACCGGGCCGGACTACCGGCGCGCCGGGCGGGTCGAGGCCCAGTTGGAGGATTGGGGCCGGGCGCTGCGCGACAGCGTCGTCGCTGGCACCGATGCGGCCCGGCTGTGGCAGCAGTTCGTCGACGCCGATGCCGCGGGCAAGCTGCTCACCGTCGACGCGACCGACCCGCGCGTGCTGCGCTTGCCGTGGGAGCTGCTGGCCGACGAGGGCGGGCACGTCTTCGCCGCGGGCGTCGGCGTGCGGCGGCGGCTGCGCAAGGTGACGGCCACCCCGGTCAAGCCCTTTGCGCTGCCGGTGCGCGTGCTCGTCGTCGTCTCCCGGCCGGACGACGCCGG
>DATKTN010000172.1:0-4098 GCA_035531135.1 Anaerolineae bacterium | reverse complement strand
CTGGATCTGACCGTCGAAGAGGGGGCGGTCTTTGGCTTCGTCGGGCCCAACGGGGCAGGCAAGACGACGACGATGCGCATCCTGGCGACGGTCCTGCGCCCGACGGCGGGAGAGGCGTGGGTCGCGGGCCACTCGGTGCTTGGCGAGCGGCGGGAGGTGCGGCGGGCCGTCGGTTACATGCCCGATTTCTTTGGCGTCTACGGCGACATGAAGGTCTGGGAGTACCTCGATTTCTTCGCCGCCTGCTACGAGATTCCGGCCGAGACGCGTCGCCAACTGGTGGACGACCTGCTGGAATTGGTCGAGCTGGCCCACCGGCGGGACGATTACGTGGATGCGCTCTCGCGGGGGATGAAACAGCGGCTGTGCCTGGCCCGGTCGTTGGTCCACGATCCGCAGGTGCTGATCCTCGACGAGCCGGCCTCGGGCCTGGACCCCCGGGCGCGGATCGAGATCCGGGAGCTCTTGCGGGAGCTGCAGGCGATGGGCAAGACGATTTTTGTCTCCTCCCACATCCTGTCCGAGATCGAGGAGGTCTGCACGCACATCGGCATCATCGAGGCGGGGCGGCTGGTGGCAGTCGGCACACTCGAGGAGATGCGGCGGCTTATCCAGACCCAGCGCGTCGTGTGCATCGGGCTGATGGGACGCCAGGTTGAGGAAGCACAGGCGTGGCTGGCGAGCCGGCCAGACGTGGTGGGCGTCGAGCCGGTCGTGGATAACGGCGAGGGCGACCTGCATGCCACGTTCTCTGGGGACGACGATGCGCTGGTCCGGCTCTTGAGCGAGATGGTGGGCGCCGGTTTCCCGGTGGTGATGTTCCGCGAGGAGACCGGCGACCTGGAGGACGTGTTCATGCGGCTGACGAAGGGGACTGTGTCGTAGGTCAGAGTTTCTTCAGGGATCGAGCGATGGGCAGAGTGACCGAACGTTGGCAGGCAATGCGCGACCACCCCATATTCCGGCTAGAGTTGCGGCGGATCCGTCGCCAGCGCTGGTGGCCAGGGCGGCGTTTCTTTATGTTTTACCCGGCGCTGCTGGGGGCTGCGCTGGGCTACGGCGTGGTCCTGGCGCTGAGCGATTCGCCGGGGGTGCTGGTGACGGCCCTCGCCACCGGCGTGCCGGCCGTGTGCCTGCTGAGCGTGGGCACCTGGCTGTTGGCCTTTGCCCTGCCGTGGATCGCTCCGGCGCTGACCGCCGCGTCCATCGTGCGCGAGCGGGAACTGGGCACGCTCGACCTGCTGCGGGCGACGTTGCTGACCGAACGTTCCATCGTGTTGGGCAAGCTGGGCGGCTGCCTGGCGCAGTTGTGGCCTGGCATACTCACGCTGGCGCTGCTGACGCCGTTCCAGCTTGTCTGGGTGGGTGGCAGTGGCCTGTCGCCATATCTTTCTGTGCTCCAGACAGACCCGATCTCTGTCGGCGAGTGGCCGTGGGTGTGGATGGTCGCGGCTGGCGTGGCAGGGTGGCTCGGGCCGTGGGCCTCCCTGGCACTGCACGCAGCGGTGGGGTTGTTCGTCTCGGCACTGGCGCGCTCGTCGGGGGCTGCCATCGCCCTCTCGTACGCTGCGATCATCGTGTTGCGGGTGTCGCTGCGGCTTGCGACGTCTCTCATTGGCGTTGCGCTGGCGCTGGCTCCCGCTGTGGCGACGGGGTTCTCGGAGGCGATGCCAGGTCAGGCGATGATGGGGTCCTCGTTGACGTCGCTGGGGACCGTGCTCGTCGAATTTGCGGGGGCGGCTTTGTTGGTGTGGGGAGCCATCTGGCAGTTAAAGCGAGCGTAGGAGGTTGAGGTGGAGGAAGGGGCTACAACGGACAAACGACGCGGCTGGCGGCGCAAGTGGCTGCGTTCCGAATCCAACCCGCTGCTGATCAAGGAACTGCGGGGGCGTATGCGCGGCGCGCGGGCGTTCGTCGTCCTGACCGTCTATCTGGCGTTGCTGAGTTGCTTCACCACGATCATCTACTACACCTACAGCGTCAGCTCGCGCGGGCCTGGCGGCGGGGTGGACACGGCCGAACTGGGCAAGACCATCTTTTCCAGTGTCATCCTCGTCGAGATCTTTATGGTCGTGTTCATCACGCCGGCCTTTACCGCCGGGGCGATCACTGGCGAGCGAGAGCGCCAGACCTACGAGTTGCTGCGGACGACGCTTCTTTCTGGCCGCCAGTTGGTGTCCGGGAAACTGGCGGCGGCGTTGACGTACATGCTGCTGCTCATCATGGCCGCCGTGCCGCTGGAGAGTCTGGCCTTCGTCCTGGGCGGCGTCGTGGTGGAGGAGTTGGCGCTGGCGCTGGTCATCCTGCTGGTGACCGCCTTTGCTTTCGCTGCCGCCGGCCTGTGTTTCTCCTCGCTGGCGCGCACGACGCTGGTTTCGACCGTGTTGACCTACGCGACGGCGCTGCTGGCGACGGTCGGCCTGCCCATGCTGCTGTTGCTCTTCGCCGTCGTGCTGGCGGACCCTTTCACCTCCGGCTTGAGCGCATCCTCGCCGCCCTGGACGCTGCAGGCCGCCCTGACGTACGCGCTCTATCTCACGGCTGGCCTGAGCCCCGTCACCGCGGCCATATTCACCGAGGTGGCCCTGGAGGAGGAGAGCGCCGTCTGGTACTTTTGGCAGGGCATCGATGCCACGCATCGCGTTCCGATCCCTTCTGCCTGGATCGTCTACACGGCCGTCTACCTGGCGCTGGCGCTCGTGCTGCTGCTGGTGGCGGTGCGGCGGGTGCGCCGGCAGGAAACGCAATGAACAATGAACAATGACCAATGTCCAATGACCAATGACCAATGACCAATGACCAATGAACAATTTCCAGTCTCCAATCTCTGATCTCCAGTTGTACATGCGGCGCTGGGGGCTGCGGCTGCGGCTGGTCGAGAGCCTGGTCTGGGGGCCGTGGGGGGCGGCGGTGGGGCTGGGCGCGGGGCTGTCCCTGGCGCTGGCGGCGCGGTTGTGGCCGCTGCTCCGGGCTCGCTCGCTGGTTGGGTTGGCGGGCTTGCTGGCGCTCATTGGCGTGGCGGTGGGGCTGGTGGTTGTCTGGCTGCGCCCGCGCCCGCTTTCCCGACTGGCGCGCATCTTTGACCGCCGGTTCGGGCTGGCCGAGCGGCTGACGACGGCGGTCGAGATCGGCACCGGTCAACTGCGGGCGACGCGGGAGATGGCCGGGGCTCAGTTGGCCGACGCGCTGGACGCTGCCGCCCGCGTTGACCTTGCTGCGACGTTGCCGCTGAGGGGTTCCCGCCGGGCGTCGTTCGCCTGCGGCGTGCTGGCTGCGGCACTCGCGCTCTCGCTCGGGCTGCCGAATCCCCAGGAGGACGTGCTCGCGCGGCGGGCCGCCGTGCGGGCCGCCGTCGAGGAGCAGATCGAGGATCTGGAGGCGGCGCGGGAGGAGGTCGTCCAGGCCGAAGGGCTGGCCGAGGCCGAGCGCGAGATGCTCCTGCAGGCGCTGGAGGAGGCGATCGCCGCACTCAAGGAGGACCTCGGCGAGGGCCGGGCGACGCCGGAGGAAGCGGTGGCGGCCCTTTCGGAGGCGGAGCAGGCGCTGGCGGGATTGCAGGACCCCGGTGCGGCGGGCGTGCAGGCCGGGCTGGAGCGCGCCGCCGGGGAGATGGCCGATTCGGAACTCACCCGCGACATCGCCGAGGCGCTGGCGCGCGGCGACTACGAGGCGGCCGCCCGGGCGCTGGCTGCCTACAGCGTTGTGACGGGCGAACCGCTGACCCGCGAGCAGGAGCTCGACCTGGCCCGCCAGTTGGCGGAGGCGGCGGAGGCATTGGCCGGGAGCGATCCGGATTTGGCAGAGCAGTTGACGCAAGCCGTCGAGGCCATCGAGCGCAGCGACGTCGCCGAGGCGCGGGAGGCGATCCGCGACGCGGCACAGCGGGTGGGAGAGGCTGGTGCGCTCGTGCAGCGGCAGGAGGCGGTCGAGCGGGCGCTGGCGCAGTTGCAGGAGGGACGGGAGCAGATTGCCCGCGCCGGCAACGTCGAGCCTGCCAGGGGGCAACCGCCCGGTCAGGGCGCTGGGGGTGGAGAGGCGGCGCAGGCGCCTGGTCAGCAAGGAGCGGCGCCGGGTGGGCAGGCTCCGGGCGGCGGTCAG